>NZ_JASPFK010000001.1:302500-402500 GCF_036855935.1 Sphingomonas sp. LR60
TCGGCGCGATCGGCGCGGCGGGCGGCGGCGCTGCTGCCGGCGGCGGCACCGGCGCGGGTGCCGGTACGGGTACCGGCACAGGGGTGGGCGCCGGGACCGGCGGCACCGGTGGCGGCACGGGGGCGGCGGCCGGTGGAGCGGTCGGCGAAAGCTCGTCGAACATTCAATTTTATTCGGCCAACGTCGGCTTCTCGGCGTTCGAGCTCGACCTGTTCGGCCGCGTCCGCAACCTCAACCGCGCCGCGCTCGAGCAATATTTCGCGACCGAGGAAGCGCAGCGCAGCACCCGGATCAGCCTGATCGCCGAAGTGGCGAGTGCATGGCTGCAACTCGCCGCCGATCAGGAGCAACTCCGGCTCAGCCGCGAGACGCTCAAGACCTTCGAGGAAACGGTGCGGCTCACCAGCGCGCAGTTCCGCATCGGGGTCGCCTCGGAGTTGGAGGCGCGACAGGCCGAAACCAACTATCAAGCGGCGCGCAACGACATCGCGACGCTGACCGCGCAGGTCGCGCGCGATCAGAATGCGCTCAACCTGCTGGCGGGCACCACCGTGACGGCGGAGCAATTGCCCGCTTCGCTCGGCACCGTCGCCTTCACCCGCGACGCGCTGCCGGGCGACGTGTCGTCGGCGGTGCTGCTGCGGCGCCCCGACGTGCTGCAGGCCGAGCATCAGCTGATCGCGCAGAATGCCAATATCGGCGCGGCGCGCGCGGCATTCTTCCCGCGCATCTCGCTGACCGCGACGATCGGGACGATCTCCTCGGCGCTGACGGGGCTCTTCGGGGGCGGGACCTTCAACTACAATGCCGCGCCGTCGCTGCAGCTGCCGTTGTTCGACGGCGGCCGCAACGCCGGCAACCTCGATTATGCCAAGGCGTCGCGTGAGGCGGCGGTCGCCACCTATGAGAAGGCGATCCAGACCGCGTTCCGCGAGGTTGCGGATGCATTGGCGCAGCGCGGCACGATCGGCGAGCAGCTGTCGGCGCAGGGCGCGCGCGCCAATGCCGCGTCGGTGGCGGCGCGGCTGTCGGATGCGCGCTACCGCGCCGGGGTCGATTCGTTCCTGACCTCGCTCGATGCGCAGCGTACCGCCTATTCGGCGCAGCAGCAGTTGGTGACGACCCGGCTGACGCAGGCGAACAACCTGATTGAGCTGTACCGCGCGCTGGGCGGTGGCTTGGCGGGAGAGGTGCCGGCGACCGCCAATCGCTGAGGCCCCTTGCGTCCGGTGGTGATCGGCGTACCCTGTCGTGGAAAAACGACGGAGAGGACGAGGTCATGATCACCCCGGACGCGCGCGCAGGCGAGGAAAGCCTGGTTATTCTCCAGAGCTTGCTGTGCGTGCTGCGCGAGAAGAACGTGCTGTCGCGGGCCGATGTCGAGACATTGTGCGAGCGCGTCGCGATGCGCGCCTCGGCTGCCGAACGCGATCCGCTGCCGTGCTGCGCCGAGGCGACCCGCGCCGCCGCGACCGAGATGGCGCGGATCAAGGACTATATCGGCCAGCATTACGGCGGGAAGCACCGGCGGATCTGAGGCGTTCCCGCCATTCCCGCTAGGGCGAGACCTTCGCGAGGGTCGATGACGGAGCGCCCTACTCCGCCCCGCGCACCCTTCGTCATCCCCGCGAAGGCGGGGATCCAGAACCTCGGACCTCGCGCCCCAATCGCAGACCTGCGCGTCTGGATTCCCGCCCGCGCGGGAATGACGAATCAGGTGAAAGCCTTTCCCTTCCTCAGCCTCGAATCCAGTCCGGGATGACGGTGGCCGGACGAAAGCGGCGACCATCTCGACGCGCGCCCGCGAACCGGCGTAAGGCGGGCGGGTGATTCAACGGCATATTTCCGCATGACCGCCGAGACCGGCCTCGCCGCGCTGTGGCTCGCCGCTGCGCTCGCCGCATTGCAGGTACTGCTCGGCGTGCTCGGGCTGCGGCGCGACATGCCGCAGGCCGTCGGCGCGATCCGCGCGGTCGCGATCGTGCAGGGCGCGCTTGCCGCGGTCGCGATGGCGGCGCTGATCCGCGCCTTCCTCGACACCGATCTGTCGGTCGCGCTGGTCGCGGCCAACAGCCATTCGATGAAGCCGTGGCTCTACAAATTCGCGGGTGCGTGGGGCAATCACGAGGGCTCGATGCTGTTGTGGGTCACGATCCTTGGCATCGCCGGGGCAGCGGTCGCGAAATTCGAGCACCGCCTCGCACAGCCCACCCTCGTCGCGACGCTCGCCGCACAGGCGGCGATCGCGCTCGGCTTCTACGCCTTCCTGCTCTTCGCCTCCAACCCGTTCGCGCGGCTCAGCCCGGCGCCCGCCGATGGCGCCGGGCTCAACCCGCTGCTCCAGGACCCCGGGCTCGCTTTCCACCCGCCGACGCTCTACGCCGGCTATGTCGGGCTATCGGTCGCCTTCTCCTTCGCGGTCGGCGCGCTCGTCACCCGCGATGTCGGGCCGGTGTTCGCGCGCGCGATGCGGCCGTGGGTGCTGGCTGCATGGATCTTCCTGACGCTCGGCATCACCGCCGGCAGCTATTGGGCCTATTACGAACTCGGCTGGGGCGGCTGGTGGTTCTGGGACCCGGTCGAGAATGCCAGCCTGATGCCGTGGCTCGCCGCGACCGCGCTGCTCCATTCGGTGACGGTGCTCGCCACCCGCGACGGCCTGCGCGCATGGACGGTGATGCTCGCGGTGGTCGCCTTTTCGATGAGCATGATCGGCACCTTCCTGGTGCGCTCGGGCATCCTCACCAGCGTCCACGCCTTTGCGGTCGATCCGCAGCGCGGCGCGTTCATCCTCGTGCTGCTGCTGCTCTATATCGGTGGCGCGCTGGCATTGTTCGGCGCGCGGGTCGGTACCGTCCGGCAGGGGAAATTGTTCGAGCCGTTCAGCCGCGAAGGCGCGCTGGTCGCCAACAACCTGCTGCTGACCGTGATCCTGGGCATCGTGCTGATCGGCACCTTCTACCCGATCATCGCCGGCGCGTTCGACGTCCAGCTGTCGGTCGGTCCGCCGTTCTTCGATTCGACCGCCGGGCCGATCGCCTTGCTGCTGGTCGCGGTGATGGCGGTCGGGCCGCTGCTGCGCTGGCGGCGTGACGACGCGGAGGCGCTGATCCAGCGTTCCTTCCCCGCGATCGCCGCGGCGCTGTTCGCGGGCGTCGGCGTGTTTCTGCTCGGCGGACCGATCAGCGTGCTGCCGCTGGCGGGGGTGGCGCTGGCCGCCGGGCTGGCGGTGGCGAGCGTCGCACCGCTCGCCAAGCGCAATCTCGCACGCGCGCCGCTGCATCTGTGGGGCATGGTGATCGCGCATCTCGGGATTGCGGTGTCGCTGGCGGGGATGGCGATCAGCACCGCCTATACGCAGGAGACGTTGCTCGCGGTCGGGGTCGGCGATCCGGCGCGGATCGCGGGGTATACGGTTCGGCTGGAGGGCGTACGCCCACTGGTCAGCGACAATTGGAGCGCGCTCGAAGGGCGGCTCGCGGTCACCGACGAGAGCGGCGCGCGCTTCGTGCTGCGCCCGCAGGTCCGCTATTTCACGACGCCGGTGACGACCACCAACGAAAGCGCGATCGCGACGATGTGGAACGGGCAGCTCTACACGGTGCTCGGCGCGCTGGGTGACGACGGGCGCTGGCAGTTGCGCTTGTGGTGGAAGCCGTTCGTGACGCTGATCTGGCTGGGCGGGGCGATGATCGCGATCGGCGGCGCGCTGTCGCTGGTCGGGCATCAATACCGGCTGTGGCGCACGAAGCAGCGGGCGGAGGCGTTTGCGTGAAGCGCTGGCTGGTCTGGCTGCCGCTCTGCGCGTTCGGGATCATCGTCGCGGTGATCGCCTGGGGGCTGTGGAAACCTGCCGATCGCACGGTGCGCTCGGCCTTGGTCGGGCGACCGCTGCCCGACTTCGTCCTGCCCGCGATCGCCCCCGGCAAGCCCGGCCTGACCACCGCCGACTTCAAGCAGGGTAGCCCGCGGTTGCTCAACGTTTTCGCGAGCTGGTGCGTGCCGTGCGTCGCGGAGGCACCGCAATTGCTGACGCTCAAGGCCGCCGGCGTGCCGATCGATGCAATCGCGATCAAGGACACGTCCAGCGACATCTCCGCTTTCCTGCGCCGTAACGGCGATCCTTACGCGCGGGTCGGCGCCGATGCGCACAGCCGCGTCCAGCTCGCGCTCGGCTCGTCGGGCGTGCCCGAGACGTTCGTCGTCGACGGCAAGGGCGTGATCCGTGCGCAGCATGTCGGCGATATCCGCGCCGAGGACGTGCCCCAACTCCTGCAAGCATTGGCGGACGCGAAGTGAGGGCGCTGACCGCCGCCGCCATCTTGCTCGCCGCGCCGCTCGCCGCGCAGACCGCGCTGCCGCAACTCGCCTATACGCAGTTGCGCGATCCCGATCAGGAGCGGCAGGCGCGCGCGCTGATGGAGACGCTGCGCTGCGTCGTCTGTCAGGGGCAGTCGATCGCCGATTCGGACGCCGATATGGCGGGCGAGATGCGCGCGCTGGTGCGGCAGCGGATCGCGCGCGGCGAGACGCCCGAGGCGGTGCGGTCGTGGCTGATCGCGCGCTACGGCGATTATGTCAGCTATGCCCCGCCGTTGCGCGCCGCGACGCTTCCGCTGTGGCTCGCGCCGCTGGTGCTGCTCGCGCTCGGCGCCTGGCTGGCCCGCGCGACCTTCCGTCGTCGGTGATGCGTCGCCCGACGTGATCGTGCGTTGAGCGCGCGATTGTTCGGGAGATGTCCATGCGTTCGCTGTTCACCACTGCCTTGATCGGCGTCGGCGCCGGGTTGGCCGCGTCGTTCGTCATGGACCGTTTTCAGGACGTTGCAGCACCCGCGTTCGGGATGGACGGCGGCAACGACGATCCCGCGACCGTCAAGGCCGCCGACACGCTCAGCAATGCGGTCGAGGGCCGCCCGGTCACGCAGAAGCATCGCGAGGCCGCGGGCTCGGCGATGCATTACGCGCTGGGGGCGGCGATCGGCGGCGGCTATGCGCTGGCGGTGCGGCAGTGGCCGGAGCTGGCCAGGGGCTGGGGCGTGCCGACCGGGCTGACCACGATGCTGCTGCTCGACGACCTTCTGGTCCCCGCCGCGGGCTGGGGGCCGTGGCCCGAGGCAGAGGTGCCGGGCAACGCCTATGGTCTCGCCTCGCACCTCGTGTTCGGCGTCGCGCTGGAGGGCGTGCGCCGCGCGGGCGAGGCGTTGCCGGCCTGATCGCCGCACGCTACGCCATGTTCCTTGTCCAGGGGGTGCCGTCCATGTTCTCGCCGATCGTCCGTTCGCTCGCCCTGCTGGGCACGGCCTGCACCCTGCTCGCTGCCGTGCCGGCGGCGGCGGAATGCACGCGGGAGAAGGTCCGCGTCGACCTGCCCGAGCAGCGGATGGACGAGCGGGTGCAGGCGCTGGCGCATCTGTCCGGTTGCTTCATGGAGGTCGACACCACGCTGCTCGCCGACAAGCAGGCGCGGCGGCTGAAGGGGCGGATGGTCCCGCGCGACGCGCTGTATCGCTCGTTGCGCGGCAGCGGGCTGGAGGCGGCGCGCTACAAGGGTCACTGGCGGATCGACCGCCGCCAGCAGGAGCGGTTCGCGCGTCGTGTCGCGACCCTGCGCGCCACCACCGCCGCGCAGCGCGAGCGGGAGGCGATCGGCAAGCAGCGCGCGGCCGACGTCGACCACACGCTGCGCCATATCGAAAAGGCGGTCCCGCGTGAGGTGAACGAGCAGGCGCACCTCGACGTCACCGACCGCATCCGCTTCGACGAGCGGCTCGACCGCGTCGCGCGCAAGATCGGCACGCCGCCCACGCCATTGGCGATGGGCTGGGTCGCGCCGGTTCAGTAACTGTCTGTCATCCCGGATCTGACCCGGTTAAACAATGACGGTCTACCGTTCCCGCCACCAGATCAACACCGCCAGCGCCACGCCCGCGGCGATTCCAGCGAGAAACCCGATCGACGGCTGTCCGGCATAGAGCCCGATCGCGGTCCCGCCCAGCGCGCCGATCGCGATGGGGAAGCCGCCGGCGGAGGGGTTGCGCGGGGATGAGCCATATGCGCGCTGTGCCACGCCGACGCGCCCGACGCCAGCCGCCGCGACGGGCCGGGGCCGCCGCGAGACATGGTTCTGCAATCGTTGTGCATTGGCTCTTCTTCTTGGCGAATCGGTCCGCTAGGGTCTGTACTCAATCGCAACAAGGTCGTGACGGAGCGGATTTTGGCGCCAGGCCAGGAGCAAGGAGGGAGCGATGCTCTCGCATCGTGACCGACGCGCGACGCCGCATGGCGCCAAAAGCCGCCCGCCGCTTCGCGGTCGCCTCTGGAAGGCCGCCCAGCATCGTCGCTTGCTTGCGGGTAGCGCAGCTACCCGACTGCGCTTCGCTCCTCGTGGGCGGCCTTCCAGAGGCGATCACGATCCTTGTTGCGATTGAGTACAGACCCTAGACCGCGAGGCATGTGGCCGGACGTGGGGCGGCACCGCGTGCTGGGTCACGTCGTGTGCGGCGCGATGATTGTGACGGGACCGGCGTTCGCGCAGACCGCGCCCACGCCGCCGCTCGTCGTGCCGCCGGCGCCGATGAGCGATGTCGATCCCAACGATCAGCTCGCACCCTTGCCCGATATCGGGGTCGACTGGCCCGATCTCGCTGCCGCCCCCGGTGATCCGACGGCCGCGACGAACAGCGTCGCCGCCAGCTTCCGTTACGGCTGGCGGATCGACGGCGTCGACACGGTCGGCGGCACCTTGCTGAAGCAGCGGTTCCGTGAACTATCGGTGCTGGCCGGCGCGGAGGGCAAGGAAGCCAATGCCGCGCAGCTCGATCGTCGCGCCCGGCAGGACGCCGACCTGCTCGTCACGTTGCTCAAGGGCGGCGGCTATTACGATGCCACCGTCACGACGCGCGTCGAGCGTGCGAAGAACCGCCCGGTGGTGGTGCTCGCCGCGACGCCGGGGCCGCTCTACCGCTTTACCGGCGTAACGCTCGCCGGGGTCGAGGCCGCGGGGACGAAGGAACCGGTGTTGCGCGACGCCTTCGGGGTGAAGGCCAATGATCCGGTCAACGCCGACGCGATCGCCGCCGCCGAGGCCAATCTGAAGACCCGCATCGGCGAGGAGGGCTTTCCCTTTGCGCAGGTCGGCGATCCGGAAGTGGTGGTCGATCGCGCGACGCAGACCGCGACGCTGGCAATGGAGGTCGCGCCGGGCACCGCGCGGCGGTTCGGGCGGATCACCGTCAACGCGGACAACAAGGTCTTCGACGCCGCGCATGTGCAGGACATCGCACGCTTCACCCCCGGCCAACCCTATGAGACCTCGCAGGTCGACGATTTGCGACGCGCGCTCGTCCAGACCGGGCTGGTCTCGACCGCCGAGGTGCGCACCGTGCCCGGCGCTGACCCGGCGGTGGTCGACGTCGCGGTGCGGCTGGAACCCGCGCCGCCGCGCACCGTCGCGGTCGAGCTGGGCTATGGCACCGGCGAGGGCGCGCGCTCGGAGATCAGCTGGACGCACCGCAACCTGTTCCCGCCCGAAGGCGCGGTGACGCTGCGCGGCGTGGCGGGCACGCGCGAACAGCTTGGGCAGATCACGTTCCGGCGCAACAATTTCCACGCGCGCGACCGCGTGCTGACTGCGCAATTGTCCGCCGCGCATCTGCGCCGCGACGCCTTCGACGCACAGACGATCTCGCTGTCGGCGGCGCTGGAACGGCAGACGAACATCTTCTTTCAAAAGACCTGGACGTGGTCGCTGGGGGCCGAACTGGTCGCGACCGACGAGCGCGACGTGATCGCCTCGACCGGCGTCCCGCGCCGCCGCACCTTCCTGATCGGCGCGCTGCCCACCAGCCTCGGCTATGACGGGTCGGACGATCTGCTCAACCCGACGCGCGGCTTCCGGCTGTCGGGGCGGGTCAGTCCCGAGATATCTTTGCAGAACACCGTTTTCGGCTACACTCGCGTCCAGCTCGATGCGAGCAAGTACCAGCCGGTGACCTCGTCGGTGGTGCTGGCGGGGCGGATGCGCCTCGGCACGATCCTGGGCGCGCCGCGTGACCAGATCGCGCCGTCACGGCGTTTTTACGCGGGCGGCGGCGCGTCGGTGCGCGGCTACAGCTTCCAGTCGATCGGCCCGCGCGACGTCAACAACGATCCGATCGGCGGGCGCAGCCTCGCGGAATTCGCGATCGAGGCGCGCGTGAAGGCGTTCGGCAATTTCGGCGTCGTGCCGTTCCTCGACGGCGGCAACATCTACACTGGCGGACTGCCCGATTTCAGCGGGCTGCGCTACGGCGCGGGGATCGGCGTGCGTTACTACAGCAACTTCGGCCCGATCCGCGTCGACGTCGGCACCCCGATCAATCCGCAGCCGGGTGACTCGCGGATCGCGGTCTATGTCTCGCTGGGGCAGGCGTTCTGATGCGCGGGTTGCGCATTCTCGGTTTCATCCTCTGTGCGGTGCTGGCGCTGGTCGCGGTCGTCGCCGTGGTGATCGACACCGGTATCGGCCACCGCATCGTCGCCGACCGCGTCAACGCGCTCCAACCCGACAATGGCCTGCGGTTCCGGCTCGGCCGGATCGAGGGCTCGCTATACGGCGAGGCCGAGCTGGTCGACTTCCGGCTCTACGATCCCAAGGGGCTCGTCCTGTCGGTGCCGCGCGCGCGGCTCGACTGGTCGCCGTTCGCCTGGCTCCACAACCGGCTCGACATCACGGCGCTCGATATCCCCGTCGCGACACTCGCGAAGCTGCCCGAGCCGCGCGATACCGGCCGCTCCGGCCCGCTGCTGCCGAAGTTCGACATCGCGATCGGTCGCCTGTCGGTCGCGCGGCTGATCGTTGCGCCTGCGGTGACCGGTCGGGTGCGCGACGGGCGGCTGCTCGCCCGCGCCGATATTCGCGACGGTCATGCGGTGGTCGCGCTCGATGCGTTGGTGGCGGGCAGCGACCGCGTCAGGCTGCGGCTCGATTCGCGTCCCGATGCTGGCAAGTTCGACATTGCCGCGCGCGCGCAGGGCGCGGCGACGGGCGTGCTCGCGCAACTGACCGGGCTGCGGCGAGCGATCGCGCTCGACATCGACGGCGCGGGCGACTGGCGGCAGTGGCGCGGGCAGGCGGTGGCGATGGCGGGGGGCACGCGGCTCGTCGACCTCGCACTCGGCAACACGGCCGGCCGATATACGCTGACTGGCACCGTCGCGCCCGCCAGCGTCACGCGCGGCAAGCTCCAGTCGCTGACCGCCCCGCGGGTGCTGGTGAACGGCGCGGGCACGTTCGTCAGCCGCCGCCTCGACGGGAGCCTGACGCTGCGTTCGCCGTCGCTCGCGTTGCAGGCGGAGGGAATGATCGACCTCGCCGACAGCGCATTTCGAAATTTGCGCGTCAACGGTCACCTGCTGAGCCCGTCTGCGCTTTTCCGCAACATGACCGCGCGCGACCTGCGCCTGCGCGCGATTCTCGACGGTAATTTCCGCACCTTCGCCTTCGACTATCGCCTCACGGCGGCACGGTTCGCGTTCGACGATACCGGCTTCGAGCAGGCGCGCGCCGCCGGCCGCGGCCATTGGGGACCGCGCCCGATCGCGCTGCCGGTCGCCTTTACCGCCGCGCGCGTCACCGGGGTCGGCGATGTCGCGGGCGGCATCCTGCGCAACCTGTCAGTGGCGGGGGTGCTGCGCATCACCGCCCATACGGTCACCGGTGACGGGCTAAAGCTGCGTTCCGACAAGCTTTCCGGCGATATCGGGCTGACGCTCGACCTTCACACCGGGCGCTATGACGTCGCGCTGTCGGGCGCGCTCGGGCGGTATCTGATCCCTGGGCTCGGCGTGGTCGACGTGCGGTCGCAGCTGCGCGTCGTCCCCGGCCCCGATGGGCACGGCACGCGCGTGATCGGGCGCGGGACTGCGCGCATGCTGCGGCTCGACAACGATTTCTTCCGCAGCCTGGCCGGCGGCCTGCCGCAAATCGAGACGCTGCTCGAGCGCACCCCCGACGGCGTGCTCCACTTCACGCGCCTCGTGCTCACTGCGCCATCGCTGCGGCTCTCGGGCACCGGCTATCGCCGCCGCGACGGTACGTTCGTGTTCGAGGGATCGGGAACGCAGAGCAGCTATGGCCCGGTCCAGCTCAAGCTCGACGGCAGGATCGAGAAGCCGACGATCGACCTCGTCTTCGCGCGTCCCAATGCCGCGATGGGGCTGAACAACGTCCGCGCGCACCTCGATCCGACGCCGCAGGGCTTCGCCTTCACCGCCGCGGGCGGATCGCGGCTCGGCCCGTTCGAGGGCGCGGGCGCGATCCTGCTGCCGCCGGGCGAGCAGGCGCAGATCGCGATCGCGCGGCTCGACGTCAGCGGCACGCGCGCCACGGGCACGCTCGATATCGTCGATGGCGGATTTCGCGGGCGGATGAACGTCGCCGGGGGCGGCTTCACCGGCGCGCTCGATTTCGTGCCGGTCGGCGAGGTGCAACGGATCAGCGGAAGGATCGACGCACGCAACGCGCGGCTCGCCGGCGCGGCGACCGTCCGGCAGGCACGCGTCGATTTCAACGTGCTGCTCGAACCCGATGGCGCACGCGTCAACGCCACCACCAGCGGCGCGGGCCTGCGGCGTGGCGCACTGTCGGTGTCGCGCTTCTCGGGACAGGCGGCGCTGACCGGCGACACCGGCGAGGTCCGCGCCTCGATCGCCGGCTCGCGCGGGGTCGGCTTCCGCGTCGATACCGTCACGCAGATTACCGCCGACGGCTATGCGGTCCGCGCCTCGGGGACGATCGGCCAGCAGCCGATCCGGCTGGAAACGCCCGCTGTCTTCCGCCGCGTCGGCGATCTCTGGACACTCGACCCGACCAAATTGACTTTTGCGGGCGGCGCCGCCGAAGTGTCGGGCCGGCTCGGCAACGGCGAAACCGCGGTACGCGCCTCGCTCACGCGCCTGCCGCTCGGCGTGCTCGACATCGGCTATAGCGGCCTCGGGCTCGGCGGCACCGCGACGGGCACGCTCGAACTCAACGCGCGCGACGGCGCGGCGCCGACCGGGCGCACCAACCTGACGATCCGTGGGCTCACCCGCTCGGGGCTGCTCAGCTCGTCCGCGCCGATCGACATCGGCGTTGCCGGGGTACTCGGTCCCGACAAGCTCGGCGTGCGGATGGTGATGGCGTCGGGCGGGCGCACTGTGGGCCGTGCGCAGGCGCTGCTCAAGCCGCTAGGCAGCGGCGATCTCGTCGAGCGGCTGACCAAGGCGGGGCTGTTCGCGCAGCTTCGCTATTCCGGCCCCGCCGACACGCTCTGGCGCCTCACCCGGATCGAGCTGTTCGACCTGTCCGGCCCGGTCGCCCTGTCGGCGGACGTCACCGGCACCGTCGCCAACCCGCAGATCCGCGGGCTGGTTCGCGCCAGCAACGCGCGCATCCAGAGCGCGACCACCGGCACCGTCGTCACCAACATCCAGACCGCCGGCCGCTTCGACGGATCGCGGCTGCGGATCGAGCGCTTCACCGGCGACGCCGGGCGTGGCGGGCGCGTGAGCGGCACCGGCAGCTTCGACTTCGCCGCGCCGAGCGGAGTCGCTTTCGACCTGCGCGTCGACGCCGATCATGCGGTGCTGATCGATCGCGAGGATATCGGCGCGACCGCCACCGGGCCGCTTGCCTTCACCTCGGACGGGGTCGGCGGGGTCATCTCGGGTGACGTGCGCCTCGACAGCAGCCGCTACCGGCTCGGACAAGCGACGGTCGCCAGTGCGCTGCCGCAGATCAACGTCCGGGAAATCAACGTACCCGGCGGCGATCAGGTCGACGACGACGCCGCCGCGCCGTGGCGGCTCGACGTCCATGCCCGCGCACGCAACGGCCTGATGGTGTCGGGGCTCGGGCTGGCGAGCGAATGGACCACCGACGTCCAGATCGCCGGCACGCCGACCAACCCCGCGATCACCGGACGCGCCGATCTCGTCCGCGGCGATTATGAGTTCGCGGGGCGCGAGTTCGAACTGTCACGCGGGATCATCCGCTTTGCGGGCGAGGTGCCGGCGAACCCGGCGCTCGATATCGAGGCGGCGGCGAACACCACCGGGCTCAACGCCACGATCCGCGTCACCGGCGTCGCGCAGAAGCCCGAGATCAATTTCGCGAGCACCCCCGCGCTACCGCAGGACGAATTGCTGTCGCGGCTGTTGTTCGGCACCTCGATCACCAATCTGTCCGCGCCGGAGGCTTTGCAACTCGCCGCCGCGGTGGCGGCATTGCAGGGCGGCGGCAACGGGCTCAACCCGATCAATGCGGTACGGCGTGCAGCGGGCCTCGACCGGCTGCGCATCCTCCCCGCCGATCCGCAGACCGGGCAGGGCACGTCGATCGCCGCGGGCAAATATGTGACCCGGCGGCTCTATGCGGAGATCATCACCGACGGTGCCGGCTATTCGGCGACGCGCGTCGAGTTCCAGGTGACGCGCTGGCTGTCGCTGCTCTCCTCGATCTCGACGCTCGGGCGGCAGAGCGGAAACGTGCGGGTGTCGAAGGATTATTGAGCGGACACCCGCAACCATCGTGCTTCGAGACGCTCTCTCGACTGCGCTCGACGGCGCCTCAGCACGAACGAACCGGCTGGGATCGAGGCGTTCACCTTCGCCAATTCACCCTATCCTGCGGCAGCAAGCCGGAACCGCGCGACAAGCCCACGGTTGAGCGGCAGACGATGACCACCCCGCAACTTCTCTCGATCGCCACCCTGATCGGGATGATGGCCCTCTTCATCTGGGGTCGCTTCCGCTACGACCTCGTGGCGATCATCGCGCTGCTCGCCAGCCTCGCGCTCGGCATCGTCGCGCCTGCCGACGCCTTCAAGGGCTTCTCCGACGACATCGTCATCATTGTCGCCTCCGCGCTGGTTCTGTCGGCAGCGGTGCAGCGCTCCGGGGTGATCGAGCGCGTGCTGCGCAAGGTCGCGCGGCGTGTCCGCCGCGTGCGCGGGCAATTGCTGGTGCTGACCGGCTCGGTCGGCGTCGCCAGCGCCCTGGTCAAGAACATCGGTGCGCTGGCGATGCTGATGCCGGCCGCGATCCAGATGGCGAAGAAGAACAACGCCTCGCCTTCGGTGTTCCTGATGCCCATGTCGTTCGCGTCGCTGCTCGGCGGGTTGATGACCCTGGTCGGCACCTCGCCGAACATCATCGTCAGCCGTTCGCGCGAACAGATGCTGGGCGAGCCGTTCGGGATGTTCGACTATACGCCGGTCGGCCTCGGCCTGCTGGTCGTCGGACTGCTGTACCTCAGCATCGCCTATCGCCTGATCCCCGCCGACCGCCGCGCCGCGCCGAGCATGGCCGAAGCGCTCGACATTACCGGCTATGTCACCGAAATCGTCATTCCGGACGGCTCGCCTGCGGTCGGCGAAACCGTCGCGGCGTTCCTCGATCGCCACGAACATGAGGTGACGATCACCCGCATGGTGCGCGCGGGGATGCGGAGCCATCCGCTCGCCGATACCGAGTTGCGCGCGGACGACACCCTGATCCTCGGCGGCGACCCCGACGCGCTGGAACGCGCGATCGCGGGCGATCGACTGACGCTGGAGAGCGAAGAACGCGAGAAGCGTACCGATCGCGGCGAGAGCGAGATCGGCGTCATCGAGGCGGTGATCAACGTCGGGTCGCCGCTGGAAGGACAGACCGCCGGGCGGCTCGACCTTCAGGCGCGCTACGGCGTCAACCTGATCGCGATCTCGCGCCGTGACGAGCGCCTGTCGCGCCGGCTCGGCAATATCGCGCTGCGCACCGGCGACGTCGTGGTGTTGCAGGGCACGCTCGACACCTTGCCCGAGAAATTGCGCGAACTCGGCTGCCTGCCGCTCGCCGAGCGCGAGCTGCGGCTCGGCACCAGCCGGCGCGGCTGGTTGCCGGTCGCGGTGCTCGGCGCGGCGATGTTCGCGACCGCAATGGGCTGGGTCCCGGTCGGCGTCGCCTTCTTCGCCGCGGCGGGGATCGTCGTCGTGACCGGGCTGCTGCCGGTGCGCGAGGCGTACAATCATATCGAGTGGCCGATCCTCGTGATGCTCGGCGCGCTGATCCCGGTGTCCGACTCGCTGCGTACCACCGGCGCGTCGGACGTCATTGCGACATGGCTGGCGCAGACCGCGACCGTGCTACCGGCATGGGGAGCGGTGGCGCTGGTCCTCGCCGCGGCGATGGCGGTGACGCCGTTCCTCAACAATGCCGCGACCGTGCTGGTCATAGCGCCGATCGCCGCGCAATTCGCGGGCGACCTCGGCTATCGCCCCGAAGCGTTCCTGATGGCGACGGCGGTGGGTGCCGGCAGCGATTTCCTCACCCCGATCGGGCATCAGTGCAACACGCTGGTATTGGGGCCGGGCGGGTATCGTTTCGGCGATTACGCGCGGCTCGGCGCGCCCTTGTCGGCGCTCGTGCTGCTGGTCGGCACGCCGCTGATCCTGTTCTTCTGGCCGCTCCATTGATCGGCATCACATAGAAATATTGGTTTCTTTCCGGGACGTTCGCCCCGAGCAGCGCGTTTGACAGGGCACAAATCCGAACGATGTGACGGAGAGAGAAGATGAAGCGTTTCCTGCCGGCCGCTGCCCTCGCCATCCTGCTCGCCACGCCTGCCGTCGCGCAGCAGATGACCCCCGACGCCTATGTCGCCGCCGCCGGTGCCGGCGACCTCTACGAGAAGACGTCGAGCCAGATCGTCCTGCAATCGACCAAGGACCCCAAGGTCCGCTCGTTCGCGCAAGGCATGATCCGCGACCACAATAAGAGCACCGCGATGGTCAAGAGCGCCGCCACCAAGGCCGGGCTGAAGCCCAAGCCGCCAATGATGACGCCCGAGCAGAACCAGATGGTGGCGCAGCTCCGCGGCGAAAGCGGCACCACGCGCGACCGGACGTACATGACCCAGCAGCAGACCGCGCACCAGCAGGCGCTCGCCCTGCATCAAGGCTATGCCGCCGATGGCACCGCCGCGCCGTTGAAGACCGCTGCGGGCGAAATCGCGCCGGTCGTGCAGCACCACATCGACATGCTCGGCGGGATGTAAGGTCTCGCGCTGAACCTGATCGCTTACCGTCCGTCGCCCCGGGTCAAGCCCGGGGCGCCGACACTCACTTCGGGCAGCTGTCCCCCGCGCCAGCGTCCAGGTCGAGACACCGCCCGTCGAGCCCCGACACCGGCAGCCCGATCGTCGCCGCCAGCGTCGGTGCGATATCGACCGTCTCGACCGACAGCGGTTGCTCGAACGCGACCATTCCCTTGCGCCAGAACAGGATCGGCACGCGGCGGTCATAGTCCCACGGGCTACCGTGCGTCTCGACATAGAACGGCCCCGGCGTGACGATCGTCGTCACACGCGGCTTGAGCAGCACCATCAGGTCGCCCGACCGCTCGGCATCATAGGAGGCGCGCGCACGCTCGATCAGCGTCCACGTCTCCGGCGGAGTCTTGGCGAACGGCGTCGCCGCGATCTCGTCGCGCGTGAAGGCGGCGGCGACCTGCGGCATCGCCAGGTAACGACGCTTCGCTTCCGCCAGCACCTGCTTGCGCCGTGCGGCGGGCACGCTGTCGGCGATATAGACGTCGCTCTCCGGCCCGATCAGCACCGGCCCGGCGATGCCGAGGTCCCGCCCGATCGCCGCACCGACCAGCTTGGCGGCGTTGCTGGCGGAGGCATGTTCCTCCAGCGGCATCGCGCGCTGTTGCTGGCGCTCGGTCATGTCGTGCGCGCCGTGGTCGGCAGTCAGCATTACCTCATAGTCCAGCCCCCATTCGTCGAGCTGCGCGAGGAAGGCGCCGATCGTCTGGTCGAGCTGCGCCATCTGGATGCACATCTCCGATCCCTGCGTGCCGAGCGCATGGCCGACATAGTCGGTCGCCGACGCGCCGACCGCGATCAGGTCGGTGCCCGCGCCCTGTCCGAGCTTCATGTCCTGGATCAGCCCGGCCGCCAGCGCGAACACCGCGCCGTCGAGTGCGGGAGAGGCGCGGAACGACTTGGTATCGCCGCCCGCGCGCTGGAACTGACCGGTGCCGATCGTCTGCGCGCCGACCGTGATCGGTTGCGCCAGCCCCTTGCAATAACCCGGCAGCGGCAGCGGTGCCTGCGCACCCGCCAGCAGCTTGCCGACCGCATCATTGGCGCGCGTCACCACCGCCGGCACCGGCGCGGTGCTGCGCGAGGGGAGGGTGACGAAATGGTCGGTGGCCCAGAACCACATCTGGTCGGTGTTGTGCCCGCCCATCATGATCGCCGCGCGATCCTTGCCCGCCACCGACACGACCCGGGTACGCGGATCGGCACGCTTCATCATGTCGCCCAGCGTATCGACGCGCAGGTGCAGGTCGGACGGCTGGTATTTGTCGTGGTCCGATCCCGGTGCGCGCTCGTCCTCCGCGCAATAGACGGTCTTGTCGGGCCGCCCGGCGCGCTGGTCGATCCAGTTGTTGGCGATGATCCCGGTATGCGCGGGGCGCATCCCCGTCAGGATCGTCGCGTGACCGGGGCAGGTCTCCGTCGCGGCATGGCTCTGGTAGCCCGAGGGGAAGACCACCCCCTGTTGCAATCGCGCGAGGCCATCGGTGTAGCGGTTGCGATATTGCGCGAACAGGTCGGCGGAGAATTGGTCGACCGAGATCGCGACGATCAGCTTCGGCTTGCCCTGCGGCGCCGTTGCGGCGGCGGTCGGCGTGGCCGTCTGAGCGGCGACCGGCAGGGCTATCGCGGCGGTGGTCAACAAAGCGGCGGCAAACAGCGATTTCATCGGGCAACCTTGATGCAACGGGGGAGCGAAGCCGCTATGATCCCGCTCCGATGATCAGGCAAGCAATGCGCGCGGCGCTTTTCACTCTGATGACAGCCGTCTCGCTGCTGCTCGCCTCCACGGCCGGCGCGCAGGCGCGGCATGTCGCGATGACGCTGATCGCCGAGAGCGACCGTCCTACGCCCGGCAGCACCGTCGCGCTCGCGATCCATGCCGTTCCCGACGCGGGCTGGCACGGATATTGGCGCAATCCCGGCGATGCGGGGGTGGCGACACGTGCGACCTGGACGCTGCCGGCCGGCGTTGCCGCGGGGGCGCTCGATTATCCGCCGCCAGGGCGGCTGGTGATCGCCGGGCTAATGAACCACGTCTACGAACGACCGTGGACGATGCTGACGACACTGAAGGTGCCCGTCGGCCTGGCAGCCGGCACCGCGCTGCCCGTGCGCGTCAAGCTTGACTATCTCGTCTGCACCGAGACGATCTGCGTGCCCGAGACGCAGGAGCTTAGCACGCAACTGACGGTCGGCGACGGCGCGATCACGCCTGCGCGTCGCGCGCAATTCGACACATGGCGGCGCGCGCTGCCGCGCCCGCTGGGCAGCACCGCGACCTGGCAGATCGACGCCGGGCGCTTCCGGCTGTCCGTGCCGTACCCCGCCGATGCGCCGCTGGGAAAGGCATGGTTCTACCCCGCGCGCAGTGGCGCGACCGACTATCCCGCGCAGCAGATCGTCACCCGCGACGGTGAGCGGCTGGTGATCGAGACCAAGGCCGCCGCCACCCCGGAGCGTGGCGCGCTGGAGGGCGTGCTGACGCTCGGCGATGACGCTGCGCTGGCGCTGGTCGCGCAGCCCGGCACCGTCGCGCCTGCAAAGGCGGCGGCGTCGCTCGACTGGAGCGTCGCGCTGGCGGCGTTCGGCGGCGCGGTGCTCGGCGGTTTGCTGCTCAACGTCATGCCGTGCGTCTTCCCGATCCTCAGCCTCAAGGCGCTCGGCCTCGCACGCTCGGGCGAAAGCGAGCGCCACGCGCGGATCGAGGCGCTCGCCTATACCGCGGGCGTCGTGCTGGTGTGCCTCGCGCTCGGCGCGATCTTGCTGGTGCTGCGCGCGGGCGGGGCGAGCGCGGGGTGGGCGTTCCAGTTGCAGGATCCGCGCGTCGTCGGCGTGCTGTTGCTCCTGGTTGTCGCGATCGCGCTCAACCTCGCCGGGCTGTTCGAGCTGCCGACTCCGCAATTCGCCGGGCGCAGCGGTGCGAGTGGCGCCTTCATGACCGGGGCGCTCGCCGCCTTCGTCGCGACGCCGTGCACCGGCCCGTTCATGGGCGCGGCGCTCGGCGCAGCGTTGGTACTGCCTGCGATCGCCGCGCTGTTGGTGTTCGCGGGGCTGGGCCTCGGCATCGCGCTGCCGTTTCTGCTGATCGGCTTCGTTCCCGCGCTGCGACGGCGGCTGCCGAAGCCGGGGATGTGGATGGTGCGGCTGCGCCATATCCTGTCGGTGCCGATGTTCGCGACCGCGCTCGCGCTCGCCTGGGTGCTCGGGCGACAGGCGGGGGTCGACGGGATGACGCTCGCGCTCGCCGCTGCATTGCTCGCCGGGCTCGGCCTATGGTGGAGCGGGCGGCGGCAGGTGCAGGGCGACCGGCTGGTCTGGGCACCTGCGCTGGTCGCGCTGTTGCTGGCTGGCGGCGCGCTGGCCACCGTCCGCGCGATGCCGGCGGGCGCGACGGTCGCCGGAGTCGCAGGTGCCGAGCCCTTCACCGAGGCGCGACTTGCGGCCTTGCGCGCCGAGGGCCGGCCGGTCTTCGCCTATTTCACCGCCGACTGGTGTTTGACATGCAAGGTCAACGAAAAGGCCGCCATCGAGACGCAAGGGGTGGCGGACGCCTTCAGGCGCAACAAGGTCGCGGTGCTGGTCGGCGACTGGACCGACGGAGACCCGACCCTCGGTCGCTTCATCGCGCAGCACAATCGCGCGGGCGTGCCGCTCTACCTCTTCTACCCGCCCAAGGCCGACGAGCCGCGCGTCCTTCCGCAGGTGCTGACACCGGCGACGCTCACTTCGTTGCGTTGAGGGACTGCTGCACTGCAATGAAGTGTTGCACGGGCGGTTGATCTCGCTCAGCATGCGACGAATCCGGTTATCGGGCGTTGCAGGGGACAAATGGGGACAGCGGCGTTCGACGAGATCATGGGGGTAAGTGGCGCCGATGGTGCCCGCCCCGAGTTGCGGGAATTGTGCGGCTGGCTGGCCGACACGCCCGATGGCGAATTGCGCCGCCGCCAGCAGTCCGCCGAAACGACCTTCCGCCAGCTCGGCATCACCTTCGCGGTTTATGGTGAGAGCGATGCGGGTGAGCGGATCATCCCGTTCGATATCGTTCCGCGCGTCTTCCTCGCCGACGAATGGGCGCGGCTGTCCGAAGGGCTGATCCAGCGTGTCGAGGCGATCAACGCCTTCCTCGTCGACATCTATGGCGACCAGAAGATCCTGCGCGACGGCGTGCTGCCTGCCGACCTGATCCTCGGCAACGCGCAATTCCGCCCCGAAGTCGCCGGCATCCGCCCGCCGCACGACGTGTGGGCGCATATCTGCGGGATCGACCTCGTCCGCACAGGCCCGGACGATTTCTTCGTGCTGGAGGACAATGCCCGCACGCCGTCGGGTGTGAGCTACATGCTGGAAAACCGCGAGGCGATGGTGCGGCTCTGCCCGGAGCTGTTCGCCAAGTTCCGCGTCGCCGCGGTCGACAGCTATCCCGATCGGCTGCTGGAGACGATGCGGTCGGTCGCGCCGCGTGGCTGCGGCGGTCCGCGCCCGACCTGCGTGGTGCTGACGCCCGGCCATTACAATTCAGCCTATTACGAGCACAGCTTCCTCGCCGATTCGATGGGCGTCGAGCTGGTCGAGGCCGCCGACCTCGTCGTCGATGACGACGTCGTCTACATGCGCACGATCGAGGGCCGCGTCCGTGTCGACGTCATCTATCGCCGGGTCGACGACGATTATCTCGATCCGCTCGTCTTCCGCCCGGATTCGATGCTCGGCGTGCCGGGGCTGATCGCGGCCTATGCCTCGGGCAACGTCGCCATCCTGAACGCACCGGGCAACGGCATCGCCGATGACAAGGCGATCTACAGCTACATGCCGGAGATCGTGAAATATTACTCGGGCAGCGAAGCGCGGCTGCCCAATGTCGAAACCTATCGCTGCCGCGAGCCGCAGGCGCTCAAATACGTCCTCGACCATCTCGACCAACTGGTGGTCAAATTGGTCGATGGATCTGGCGGCTACGGGATGCTGGTCGGCCCGACCGCCTCGACGGCGGAGATCGAGCGCTTCCGCACGGCGCTGATCGCCGAGCCCGAGCGCTATATCGCGCAGCCGACGCTGGCACTGTCCACCGTCCCCACCCTGGTCGAACAGGGCGTCGCACCACGCCACGTCGATTTCCGCCCGTTCGTGCTGACCGGCGCGAAGGGCGTGCAGGTCGTGCCGGGCGGGCTGACCCGCGTCGCGCTCCGCGAGGGCTCGCTGGTCGTGAACTCGTCGCAGGGCGGCGGGACCAAGGACAGTTTCGTGCTGATGGACGAACCCCGTGGCATGACCCAGTCGATGTCGGGCGCGGCCGGCACGATGACGCAGACGCTGGGCGGGGGACAGCGCTGATGCTCAGTCGTACCGCCGCGTCGCTCTACTGGCTCGGCCGCTATGTCGAGCGCGCCGATTTCGTCGCGCGACTGATCGAGGCGACGCTGCGCCTTGACGTCCTTTCCCCGCGCTCGGCGGGCGAGGATGCGTGGCGCACCGCGCTTGCGGTAAGCGAAACCGACGATGCTTTCGCAGCGGGCGGCCATGTCGTCAGCCGCGAAGAGGTCGCACACTTCCTGCTCGCCGACAGCTCGCATCCGGGTTCGATCCTGCGCTGCCTCGCGATGGCGCGCGACAATGCCCGCGCGGTGCGCACCGCGCTCAGCCGCGAAGCGTGGCAGGCGATCAACGGCGCATGGCTGATCTTCGATCAACGGATCGGCCGGCTCGATCCGACCGCGGTGCTCGGGGTGGTCGATGCGGTCAAGGCCGAGACACGCGGGTTCGAGGGCGCGGTGCACCGGATGCTCCGCAACCAGACGACCTCGTTCATCCGGCTTGGGCAGGCGGTCGAGCGCACCGACAACACCGCGCGGCTGCTCGACGTCAAATATCACATCCTGCTCCCTGAGGGCGAACGCGTCGGCGGTACGGTCGATCGCGACCAGTGGACGACGATCCTCCAGACCGTCTCGGCCGTCACCGCCTTTCGCTGGCTTTACAACGACGGGCTCAACCCGACCAACGTCATCGACCTGCTGCTCAGCCGCGGCGAGCTGCCGCGGAGCCTCGCCGCTTCGATCGAGGAGACCGTCGCCGCGCTCACCGCGCTCGCGCGCGCCAGCGGGACGCAAGGCGAGGCCGACCGGATGGCCCGTACCCGCCACGCGCGCGTCGCGCGCACCCGCACCGGCGACGTGATCGCCGCCGGGCTCCACCAACATCTCCAGGCCCTGATCGTCGAGAACGCGCAATTGCACGACGCGATCGGCCGGCAGTTCAAGTTCCACTGATGCGCCTGACCATCGACCACCGCACCACCTATCGCTTCACCGCGCCGCAGGGCCGCGTCGTGCAATTGCTGCGCATGACCCCGCGCAACACGCACGATCAAACGGTGGCGGCGTGGAACATCAACATCGATTGCGACGCGCGGCTGCGCGAGCATCGCGATGGCTTCGGCAACATCACGACGATGCTCTATGCCGAGGGGCCGCTGACGGGGATCGAGATCAGCGTTTCCGGCGAAGTGGTGACGAGTTCGTCGAGCGGCGTGCTGCACGGCACGTTCGAGCCGCTGCCTGCCGCGCTCTATCTGCGCAGCACCCCCGCGACCCACGCGGAATCCGCGCTTGCCGCCTTCGCGCAGGCCGAAGTCGAAGGGCGGACGCCGATCGCCGCGCTCCACGCGCTCAACCGCGCGCTCCACCGGCGCTTCACCATCGTCGACGGCCGTCCCGAGCCGGGGCTCACCGTCACCGCCGCCTTCGCGCGGGACACCGCCACCGCACGCGACTTGGCCCAGATGTTCGTCGCCGCCGCGCGCGCCGCCAATTTCCCGGCGCGCTACGTCACCGGCTATTGCGACATACTGGCCGGTGGCCGTGCGACGCCGCATGGCTGGGCAGAGGTGTGGGTCGAGGGACTCGGCTGGGTAGGGTTCGACCCGACGCTCGGATCGTCGCCGGAGGCGCACCACGTTCGCGTCGCGGTCGCGCTCGACGCTGCCGGTTGCTCGCCAGTCGCCGGGTCGCGGCTGGGCGAAGGACGCGAATGGCTCGACGTCGAGGTGCAGGTCAGCGCGCAGGATTGACCGAAACGGTTCGATCGTATACCCGCCGCGCCAACATCAAGAGTCGACGTAGTTCGACGCCAACCTGCTCCCGAGCAAGGTGGCGCCTCCGGCAACGGGGGGATGTGGCCGGACCGGCAACCAACGGGACTTTCGCCACATATCGTTTCGACTCCTGATGCCCGAACCGAGCAACAGGATCAGCGACCGTGACGATCGAGCCCCAGCAATTCGCCAGCGACAATTATGCCGGAGCCTGCCCCGAGGCGCTGGAGGCGATGCTCGCCGCCAATGCCGGCTCGGCGGTCGCTTATGGCGATGACGGCTGGACGCAGCGCGCGTCGGACAGTTTCCGCACCTTGTTCGAGACCGATGCGGAGGTCTTCTTCGTCTTCAACGGTACCGCCGCCAACTCGCTTGCGCTCGCGTCGCTCTGCCAGAGCTATCACAGCGTCATCTGCTCGTCGGCGGCGCATGTCGAAACCGACGAATGCGGTGCGCCCGAGTTCTTCTCGAACGGCTCCAAGCTGCTGCTCGCACCATCCGCGGACGGCAAGCTGACGCCCGAAGCGATCCGCACGCTCGCCAGCAGCCGATCCGACATCCACTTTCCGAAGCCACGCGTCGTTACCATCACCCAGCCGACCGAGACCGGGCAAGTCTATTCGATCACCGAGGTGCGCGCGATCTCGGCGGTGTGCCGTGAACTGGGGCTCAAGCTGCACATGGACGGCGCGCGTTTCGCCCACGCCTGCGCCGCGCTCGGCTGCACGCCGGCGGCGATCACCTGGGAGGCGGGCGTGGACGTCCTGTGCTTCGGCGGGACCAAGAACGGGCTGATGATCGGTGAAGCGGTGATCTTCTTCGACCGCGCGCTGGCAGAGGATTTCGACTATCGCTGCAAACAGGCCGGGCAGCTCGCCTCGAAGATGCGCTTCCTCTCCGCGCCGTGGATCTGGCTGATCGACAGCGGCGCATGGCTGCGCAATGCCGAGCACGGCAATGCCTGCGCCGAGCGGCTTGCGGCGCGCGTCGCCGATCTGCCCGCGGTGCAGTTGCTGTTCCCGGTGCAAGCCAATTCGGTGTTCCTCGTCGCACCGGAGGCGGTACTCGACGAGCTGCGCGCGCTTGGCTGGCGCTTCTACACGTTCATCGGCGGCGGAGCGCGCTTCATGTTCGCATGGGACGCCGACCCCGCGCGCGTCGACCAGCTCGCGGCGGACATCCGCGCCGCGTGTGAAGTGCCGGCGCTGGCGTAGGTCGTCATTGCGAGCGTAGCGAAGCAATCCAGCGCGTCTCGGTCCGACCCTGGATTGCTTCACTACACTCGCAATGACGGGTTTTACGCCGGAATGTGGATCAAGCGGTCACTGGCTGCGCTTCATCCTCGGGCATCAACACCCAGCCATGCGCCGCGAGCATCTCGATCGGACGATAGCGCGTCTTATACGCCATCCGCTGCGAGCCCTTCACCCAATAGCCTAGGTACACATATGGCAGCCCCGCCTCACGCGCGCGGGCGATATGGTCGAGGATGATGTAATTGCCGAGCGCCGGGCGCGCATCCTGGTCGGTGTCGAAGAAGCTGTAGACCATCGACAGCCCGTCCGCCTGCCGGTCGGTCAGGCAACAGCCGACCAGCTTTCCCGGCCGTCCGTCGTCGGACGGCTCGCGATATTCGACCACCACCGAATTGACCGGCGAATGCTCGATCATGTCGGCAAAGTCGCCTTCGTCCATCGCCGCCATCCCGCCGCCGGGGTGCCGCGCCGACAGATAGCGGCGCATCAGCGTATATTGCTCGTCGGTCGCCCACGGCCGACATGCCGTCACGTCGAGATCGCCGTGGCGGCGGACCAGCTTGCGCTGCGTCGCGTTCGGTTCGAACTCGCGCGTGCGCACCCGCACCGACACGCAGGCGGCACACCCCGCGCAGCTTGGGCGATAGGCGACCGACTGGCTGCGGCGAAAACCGATCCGGCCCAGCGCGTCGTTCAGCTCACCGGCCTCGGGGCCGGTCAATTCGGTGAACACCTTCCGCTCCTGCCGGCCGGGCAGGTACGGGCACGGCTGCGGGCTGGTGACGAAGAAGCGCGGGAAGCGGAACGGTGCCGTCATTCGTGCCGCTCCTTTGCTGCGTCGCCCATGCCTCGGCCCATCGTCTTACCTGCCAACACCTTTATAGGCGATGTCGTGCGACGCGCGAAATGCCGCTTTGGCACAAAAAGCAGTGCCTTGTGTCAGGCCAGCTCGACCGTGCTCACCTCGAACCCCGCCTCGCGCAGGCCGACCATCAACCGGTCGAGATGCGCACGATCGCGCGCCTCGCATTCGATGTCGGTGATCAGGCCCTTGGCGGGCAGGGTGGTGAAGACGCGCTGGTGATAGATTTCGATGATGTTCACCCGCTCGCGATCGAACACCCGCATCACGTTATACAGCGCGCCCGGCTGGTCCTGCAGCCGCAGCCGCAGCCGCGCCAGCCGCCCCGACCGCGCCAGATCGCGCAGCAGCACGTTGGCGAGCAAGCGCGTATCGATATTGCCGCCGCACAGCACGACGCCGATCGTCCGGCCGCGGAAACGCTCGGGATGCGCGAGCAACGCGGCGAGCCCCGCCGCCCCCGCGCCCTCGACCACGGTCTTCTCGATCTGGAGCAACAGGCTCAATGCCTCCTCCAGATAACGTTCGGAGACGAGCACGATATCGTCGACCAGTTGCGCGACCATCTGCGCGGTGATCCCACCCGGCTCCTTGACCGCGATGCCTTCCGCCAGCGTATCGCCGGCGCACGGCATGTCGGTGCCGTTGATGCGATTGTACATCGACGGATACAGCTCGGCCTCGACGCCGACCACCTCGATCGGGCGATCCGCCGCGCGCGCGACCGTCGCCATGCCGGAGATCAGCCCGCCGCCGCCGATCGGCACTACCAGCAGGTCGATCTCGGGATGCTCCTCCAGCATCTCCAGCGCGACGGTGCCTTGCCCCGCGATGATCCGCGGATCATCGAACGGATGCACGAAGGTGAAGCCGCGCTCCGCCTCCAGCACGCGCGCATGGGCGTAGGCGGCGTCGAACGTGTCGCCCTCCAGGATCACGGTCGCGCCGTGGCCCTGCGTCTGCACCACCTTCACCACCGGTGTGTTGCGCGGCATCACGATCGTCACGGGCACGCCCAGCCGGTTGCCGTGATAGGCGAGCCCCTGCGCATGATTGCCCGCCGACGCCGCGATCACGCCCTTGGCGCGCGCTTCGTCGGAGAGTTGCAGCAGCGTGTTGAGCGCGCCGCGCTCCTTGTAGGCGGCGGTGAACTGCAGGTTCTCGAACTTCAGATAGACGGTCGCGCCGGTCAGCTTCGACAGCGTCTGGCTGATCAGCGTCGGCGTCCGCACGACCGCGTCGCCGATGCGGATCTGCGCGGCGCGCACGTCCTCGATCGAGACGGGAAGGGCAGGGGCGGACGCGAGCTTGGTTGCCATGCCGGGGACGTAGCGGAACACCGGTGCGAAAGGAACACCCGCGCGCCGTTACGGTGCGGACCGGGGCAACGAGCGCCATCGCCTTGCCACTACCGTCATTCCCGCGAAGACGGGAATCCAGACACGCTGGTCCCTCTGATGACGCGAGGCGTCCGCGCTTCTGGATCCCCGACTTCGCGGGGATGACGGATGAGGGTGTCGCTCAGGATGGGCGCACGGCCGCGAACGCCCCGCGCCATTCCGGCCGCACGATCGCCAGCACGGCAGGCGTGACCGGCACCGTCATCTCGTACATCCCCTCGGCATAGGAACCCGCGACATATTGCCCGGCGATCAGCCCGATGCGGTCGACCGCGCGGCGGTCGGTCGACCCAAGCAGCACCGTCAGGTCCGACACCGGCGGGCACGGAAAGATATCGCTCGCGCCCGGATCGCTCCCCAGCCGTCGACGCCGCTCGCCTTTCAGCCACGCGCACCAATTTGCACCGAACACGCGCTGCATCGCGGCCGGCGACTCGAACATCGCGCGCGGGTCGACCCGTCGCGCCTTGGCCTTGTCCCACACCAGCGGCTCCAGCGTGGTGTTGCCGTGCGCGCCGCCCGTGAAGCGGTAGGTTTCACCCGACAGGCTCAGCAGCCGCGGCGTTTCGGTCACCACCTTCCATTCGCGCGTGGCGTCGTGCTGGTGGAACGGAAAGTTGCTCTTCGCCGTGTCGCGCCGGTCCTCCGCCGCCAGCCCGGCCGCACGGGTCCGCAGCCGTGCGCGGTCCGCCTCTAGCCAGCGGCGCAGCGGCGCGATCCGCGCGGCGGCGGCCGGATAACGGTACGAGAAGTCGAGTGCCGGGGTCTTCTCGCTTACCTTCGTCTGCGCCGCCGCCGGCACCGCGGACGCCAGCAAGATCAACCCCATCACTCGCCGCATGACATCCCTCGCCAAAGCCGTGCCGCTTCCATATGGCAGCGGACATGAACCGACGCCATCTCACCGCCGCGATCGTAGCGCTTGCCGGCCTTGCGACGACGCTCCCCGCGGGTGCCGACGCGCTGATCGACAACGTCAACGGCCTGACGCTCAACCGTGACCGGCAGGTGGTGCGTTTCAAGGCGATGGTGATCGATGCGCAGGGCAAGGTCGTCCGCCTGATCGCCCCCGACGAACAACCACCCAAGCCGACCAAGAAGAACCCCGGTCCGCGCTACGACTGGCGTGCCGACATGAAGGGGCGCGTGCTGGTGCCCGGCATGATCGACGCGCACGGCCATGTCATTGAACTGGGGCTGGCAGCGCTGACGCTCGACCTGTCCGACACGCGGTCGCTCGACGAGGCCAAGGCGAAGATTGCGGAATACGCGCGCGCCAACCCGGACCGGCAATGGATCATCGGGCGCGGCTGGAACCAGGAAGTGTGGAAGCTCGGGCGCTTTCCGTCCGCCGCCGATCTCGATGCGGTGGTCGGCGACCGCCCGGTCTGGCTGGCACGCGCCGATGGCCACGCCGGTTGGGCGAACAGCGCCGCGCTGAAACTGGCCGGCGTGACCGCCGCGACACAGGCTCCCGCGGGCGGGCGGGTCGAAAAGCCGCTCGGCGTGCTGGTCGATCGCGCCAAGGAACTGGTCGAGCGCGTCGTTCCCAAGGTCAGCCCCAAGGACCGGACCGCCGCCTTTCTCAAGGCGCAGCAGATCCTACTCGGCTACGGCGTCACCGCGGTGGCCGACATGGGGACCAGCGTCGACGACTGGATGACCTATCGACGGATGGGCGACATCAATGCGCTGCGCGTCCGCATCATGTCCTACGGGCTCGGCATCGACACCGCGGTGACGATCGGCGGGACCGGCCCGACGCCGTGGCTATACGACGACCGGCTGCGGCTGGAGGGCGTCAAGCTCTATGCCGATGGCGCGCTCGGGTCGCGCGGCGCGTGGCTGAAGGCAGACTATGCCGATGCGCCGGGGCAGCGCGGGCTCGGCTTCCTCGCCGACGATCAGCTACAGAACATCATGAGCCGCGCCGCGATGGACGGCTATCAGGTCGCGGTCCACGCGATCGGCGATCGCGCCGACAAGCAGGTGCTCGATGCGATCGCCGAACTGTCGGAGACCTATAAGGGCGATCGCCGCTGGCGGATCGAACATGCGCAGATCGTCGATCCCGTCGACATGGCGGCATTCGGCAAATACCGCATCATCGCCTCGATGCAGCCGACCCATCAGACGAGCGATCGCTTGATGGCCGAGGCGCGGCTGGGGCAGGCGCGGCTGGCGGGCGCCTATGCGTGGAAGACGTTGCTCGACGACGGCGCGACCTTGGCGTTCGGGTCGGACTTTCCGGTCGAGAAGCCGGATCCCTGGGCCGGCTGGGCGGCGGCGTTCACGCGCACCGATGCCGACGGGCAGCCGGTCGGCGGCTGGCACCCCGACCAGGCGGTGTCGCGCGAACAGGCATGGTGGGCGTACACCGGCGGCGCCAGCTACGCCGGGTTCGCCGAGCAGAAGTTTGGAACGCTGGCGGCGGGTCAGCGCGCCGACTTCCTGCTGCTCGATCGCGACCCGATGACCGCGACGCCTGCCGACCTGCGCCAGACGAAGGTGCTGGAAACGTGGATCGGCGGCACGAAGGCGTGGGAGCGGAAGTAGCGGCCTCGTCGCCCCGCAATGCCCGCCACCCCGGCGAAGGCCGGGGCCTAGTTGGGGGACGCTGGTGATCACGCGCAGCGCGTTGTTACGACCGCCTTCCCAACTGGGCCCCGGCTTTCGCCGGGGTGGCGATGGAAGCCTCAGGTAGAGGCGCCCCTCAGAACTCCGACCAATCCCCCTGCACCGCCACCGCCGCTGCGCCACGACTCCGCGCGCTGGCGGCGATCCGTGCGCCGGCCTGCGCCGCGCGTGCCTGCAACTGGTGGACCGGCGACGCGGCCGGCGCGGCAACGCCCGACGCTCCCGCTGTCAGGCGGAAGCGCCCGACCTCGCGCGCCATCACGTCGGTTTCCTCGACCAGGCTGCGCGCCGCGGCGGTCGCTTCCTCGACCATCGCCGCATTCTGCTGCGTCACCCCGTCCATCTCCGACACAGCGGTATTGACCTGCTGCAAGCCGGTGGCCTGCTGATCGGCGGCCGAGGCGATGTTGCCGACCAACGTGCTGATCTCGCCGATCCGCGCCGTGATCCGCTGCAAGGCCGCGCCCGCTTCGGCGACGAGCCCGACGCCAAGATCGACCTGCACGGTAGAGGCGGTGATCTTGCTCTTCACGTCCTTCGCGGCATCCGCGGACCGCTGCGCCAACGCGCGAACCTCGCTGGCGACGACCGCAAAGCCCTTGCCCGCGTCACCTGCCCGTGCCGCCTCGACGCCTGCGTTCAACGCCAGCAGGTTGGTCTGGAACGCGATGCCGTCGATCACCGCGATGATCTCGCTGATCTCGTTCGACGAGCGTTCGATCCCGTTCATCGCCTCGACCGCGCGGCGGACCACGTCACCCGAGGCCTCGGCATCGCGGCGCGTTTCCACCACCACCGCATCCGCGCGCGAGGCGGTTTCGGCGGTTTCCTTCACCGTCGTCGTGATCTCGTGCATCGCCGCGGCGGTTTCCTCCAGCGATGCGGCCTGTTGCTCGGTGCGCTGCGACAGATCGTCGGAGGCCTGGCGGATGTCGTTGGCGCCATTGGTGATCCCGGTCGCGCTGGTCGTCACCGCCGCCATGGCCGCGGACACCGCGGTCATCGCGCCGTTGAAATCGTTCTTCAGCTTGGCGAACGGGCCGGTCAGTTCGGCGTCGATCCGCGCGGTCAGGTCGCCCTGCGCCAGCGCGCTCAGCCCGCGGCCGATATTGTCGACGATCAGGGCGGTCTGCTCTTCCTTGGCGCGCTCGGCGGCGGCGAGCTGGTTGCGGAACTGCACCATCACCTTGGCGAGCTGCCCGACTTCGTCGGCGCGCTCGTCGACCGCGACCTGCGTGGAGAGGTCGCCCGACGCGAGCCGTCCGAGCGCCTCGGTCATCGCCTTGATCGGATTGGCGATGCCTCGGATCAGGGCGGTGAGGAGCAGCCCTGCGAGCACCAGCGCCGCGACGACCAGCGCGACCGACAGCACCCGCGAGAAGCTATAAAGCGCGCTCGCCGCATCCATCTCGCTTTCCATCAGCTTGATCTGCACGTCCTGCGACGTGGCCGCCTCGGCATTGGCGCGATCGAACAGCGGCTGGCTGGCGCGGAACGCCTGCGTCGCTTCTTCATTGCGGTTCGCCTCGCCCAGACGGCGCGTCAGCTCCGACCGTGCGACGAACGCCGTCCAGACCTGCCTGAACCGCGCAAGCGAGGCGCGCGCGGCCTGGTTGACCAGCACCTTGTCGAGGAAGACGACGTTCTTGTCGATCAATGCCAGTTGCTCGGTCGCGGCCTGGTCGGCGTCGCGGATCTTGTCGGGTTCGGTCGACAGGATCACCGCCGCTTCGGCGATGCGATAGTCGGACGTCGCGGCGTTGACGGTCGCGATCGCCACCAACTTGTCGCGCCGGTCCTTGCCCAGCATCTCGGTGGCGTGGTTCAATCGCCCCTGCGTCCAGAGCGACATGCCCGCCATCGCGATCAAGGCGAGCGCGAGAATGCCGAAAGCGAGCAGCAGTTTGCGGCCAATCGCCAGATTCTTCATCACCACGGCCTTCGCGACATCTAACTCGATCGGCTCAGCGCTAGGCGGAACAGCTTGATATCCTGTTAAAACGGCGCGGATCGGCCCTATATGACGCGATAGGGCACGACCCCGCGAACCTCGGCTTCGACCACGATCGCGCGATCGGTCGGCGGGAACGCCCGCTGGTCGCAGTCCGATCGCGGGCAGAGACGGCAACTGATCCCGATCGGGGTCGCGGCGCGCAGATCGACCGCATCGGCGTAGACGAAGTCGGCGGCATGGGCCACCTCGCACCCCAATGCGACCGCGTAGCGGCGTGGCGCGCGCGCGAACCGCCCCGAAGGTTTGACCAGCCCATTGGCCATCGAAACATAGCGCACCCCATCGGGCGTCTCGGCGTGTTGCACGAGGATGCGATCCGGAATCGCGACCGCCTCATGGACGTGCCACAACGGGCACGCGCCGCCGAAGCGCGCGAATTGCAGCCGGGTGGCCGAATGGCGCTTGGTGATGTTGCCCGCCATGTCGACACGACAGAAATAGAAGGGAATGCCCTCCGCGCCGGGGCGTTGCAGCGTCGACAGCCGGTGGCACGCCTGTTCGAAGCTGGTGCCGAACCGCCGCGACAGCCGGTCGATATCGTGGCGCACGTCGCGCGCGGCGGTGCGGAATGCCTGATACGGCATCAGCATTGCGCCGGCCGCGTAATTGGCGAGCCCGATCGCCAGCAGCCGCCGCGCCTCCGGCTGCGCCAGACCCGAGGCCGCGACGATCGCCGCGATGGGCGCGGCGAAGGCGAGCGCGGCGATGCGGTGCGCGATCAGGAAGCGGCGGCTTTCCGGCGGCAGCGCGGCATTGAGCCGCAGCACCCCGCCGTCGAAGCGCGCGAGCGGCGCATCCTCCCGCGCTTCGTCGAACAGCGTCACGCCTTGCGCCGCCAACGCTGCATCGATCGGCGTCGCGTGATGCGCCAGCGCCCATTCCTCGGCGGCGCGATCGAGCGGGTCGATGTAATTGCCCGCCTCGTGGAACCAGTCGCGCACCGCCTCCCACGGCAAGCGCGCACCGACGCCCGCGGTCAGCGCTTCCTCGGCGAGCGCGACGCGTTCCTCGGCGGCGCGCTTCGCGGCGTGGAGCGCGATCATCCGGTCGGCGAGCGCGGGGCGTTCCTCGGCGAGGCGCGCGATCTCCTCGGGCGCGAGCGGGGCGACGGCGGGATCGGCGAGCGCCTCGCGCAATGCCACCAGCCGGCGCGCCGGCACGGCGCCCTCGATATCGGCAAGCGCGGCGGGGAAGTGCTGCGCCAACGCCGCGCTGACGGCGGCGGTAAGCGGGCGTTCGTCACTTTCGAGTTGCGACAGATAGCTGACCGACAGGCCAAGGCGGGCGGCCATCGCGCGCTGGTTGAGCTGGGCCGCGGCGCGAAGCGCGCGGAGTTGCGCACCGACGTAGAGGCGGGATTTCACGCGCCGTCGCTCCTGCGTAGGCAGGGGCCCATGTCTGTATCGTGGTCGCGGATCGTCGACACACCAGCCTCTCTCACCGTAACAGTCGTCGCGCAGCACGACACAGCCATAGTCTCCTGCCTACCCAGGAGCGACAAAGGTTCGCAACCTCATCCTTCGCAAGTTCGCAACTTCACATTTGCCCCGCCACGCTCCGCCGGGCACAACGCCGCTCGCGTCCGGGAGAGAACAATGTCATCGACGATCGCCGAACTCGAGAACCGCCGGGCCGCGGCGCGCGCCGGCGGCGGGCAGAAGCGCGTCGATGCGCAGCACGGCAAGGGCAAGCTGACCGCGCGCGAACGCCTCGACGTGCTGCTCGACGAAGGCAGCTTCGAGGAGCTGGACATGTTCGTCGAGCACAATTGCACCGATTTCGGGATGCAGGATCAGGTCGTGCCCGGCGACGGCGTCGTCACCGGATCGGGGACGATCAACGGCCGTCTGGTGTTCGTCTTCTCGCAGGATTTCACCGTCTTCGGCGGCTCGCTCTCCGAACGCCACGCGCAGAAGATCTGCAAGATCATGGATATGGCGCTCAAGGTCGGTGCGCCGGTCATCGGCCTCAACGATCTCGGGCGGCGCCCGCATCCAGGAGGGCGTCGCGTCGCTCGGCGGCTATGCCGAGGTGTTCCAGCGCAACGTGCTCGCCAGCGGTGTCGTCCCGCAGCTCAGCCTCATCATGGGACCGTGCGCGGGCGGGGCGGTCTATTCCCCCGCGATGACCGACTTCATCTTTATGGTGAAGGATTCCAGCTACATGTTCGTCACCGGCCCGGACGTGGTGAAGACCGTCACCAACGAAGTCGTGACGCAGGAGGCGCTGGGCGGCGCGGTGACGCACACCACCAAGACCAGCGTCGCCGATGTCGCCTTCGACAACGATATCGAGGCGCTGCTGGCCGCGCGCGACTTCATCGACTTCCTGCCCTCGTCCAATCGTGAGGGCGTGCCCGAGCGTCCGACCGACGATCCGTGGGACCGCGTCGAGCCCGGACTCGACACGCTGATCCCCGCCAACGCCAACCAACCCTATGACATGCACGAGCTGCTCGCGAAGGTCGTCGACGAAGGCGATTTCTTCGAGATCCAGCCCGCGCATGGCGGCAACATCATCTGCGGCTTCGGGCGGATCGAGGGGCGGACGGTCGGCTTCGTCGCCAACCAGCCGCTGGTGCTGGCGGGGGTGCTCGACATCAATTCCAGCCGCAAGGCGGCGCGTTTCGTACGCTTCTGCGATGCGTTCGAGATCCCGATCGTCACCTTCGTCGACGTGCCCGGCTTCCTGCCCGGCACCGCGCAGGAGCATAACGGCATCATCAAGCACGGTGCGAAACTGTTGTTCGCCTATGCCGAGGCGACGGTGCCCAAGATCACGGTCATCACGCGCAAGGCGTACGGCGGGGCGTATGACGTCATGGCGTCGAAGCATCTGCGCGGCGATCTGAACTACGCATGGCCGACCGCCGAGATCGCGGTGATGGGCGCGAAAGGCGCCGTGGAGATCATCTTCCGCGGCCGCAAGCCGGAAGAGATCGCCGAGCGGACGGCGGAATATGAGGCGCGCTTCGCCAACCCCTTCGTCGCGGCGAGCAAGGGGTTCATCGACGAAGTGATCCAACCGCATTCGACACGGCGACGGATCGCGCTGGGGCTGCGGAAGCTACGGAACAAGGCGCTGGAGAATCCGTGGAAGAAGCATGACAACATTCCGTTGTGACGCCGTTTCGGCCTCAATCGCTCGGCTGGTCGAACTGAAGAATGTCTGCGCGAAAAGCGCCGGCTGGCTGATCGATGTCGGTGTCGATTCGCCCGAACGACTCGTAGAGATCGGCGCGGTCGAGGCATATTGCCGCATCAAAGCCGCTCATCCGAGGGACGTCAGCCTTTGTGCGGTATGGGCGCTGCAGGGCGCAATCGACGGTGTCGCGTCACACCATCTGCCGGCAGACGTCAAGCAGGCGTTGAAGGACGCCGTGAAGGAACGCCAATGACCCTCGGCCGTCTCAACCATGTCGGCGTCGCCACGCCGTCGATCGCGAAGTCAATCGAGACGTATAAAACCCTGCTCGGCGCGGAGGGGATCGGGGTGCCGTTCGATCTGCCAGCGCAGGGCGTCAAAGTGTGCTTCATCGACGCGCCCAACACGCAGATCGAGCTGATCGAACCGTATGACGACACTTCCCCCATCGCCGGCTTCCTGAAGAAGAACCCCGCCGGCGGCCAGCACCACGTCTGTTTCGAGGTGCCCGATATCCACGCCGCGGTCGCCGACCTCAAGGACAAAGGCGCGACGATCCTCGGCGAACCGCGGATCGGCGCGCATGGTACGCCGATCGTCTTCGTCCACCCGCGCGACATGGGCGGCGTGCTGGTCGAACTGATGGAAACCCCGCAGGAGGGCGCGCATTGACCTACGAGACGATCACCTTCGACGTCAGCGATCGTGTCGCGACGCTCGCGATCGACCGGCCCGCGCGGATGAACGCGCTCACCCCGCGCGTCTTCGCCGAATTGACCGCCGCGATCGACGCCGCGCTCGAACAGGGCGCGCGCGCGATCGTGCTGACCGGCACGGGCGGGGCGTTCTGCTCGGGCGCGGACCTGGTTGGCGACGCCAAGGATCCTGGGGCTGCACCCATGCCGCGCGACCTCGGCGAGTCGCTCGACACCAGCTACAACCCCTTCGTTCGCAAGGTCGCCGCGCTCGACGTGCCGCTCCTCACCGCGATCAACGGCCCGGCGGTCGGCGCGGGGCTGGGGCTGGCGTTGCTCGGCGATATCAGCGTCATGGCGCGCTCGGCCTATGTGCTGCTCGCCTTCGTCAACATCGGGCTGGTCCCCGATGCCGGCGCGACATGGCTGGTCGCCAAGGCGGCCGGGCGCACCAAGGCGCTGGAGATGGCGCTGCTCGGCGAGCGCGTCTCTGCCGACGACGCGCTCGCCGCCGGGCTGGTGACGCGCGTCGTCGACGATGCGCAGGTGCTCGCCGAAACGCAGCAGCTTGCGGCAAAGCTCGCCGCCGGGCCATCGGTCGCGATCGGGATGATCCGCAAGCAGGTCGCCGCCGCTTTGTCGCTCGACCTCGACCAGTCGCTGGCGGTCGAGCGCGAGAACCAGACCCGCGCCGGCCACACCCGCGACTTCGCCGAAGCGGTGCGCGCGTTCGGCGAGAAGCGTAAGCCGGTCTTCGAGGGTCGCTGAGCATGGCCGAAGAGCGCAACATCGGCGAGGACAGCGGCGCGGCGGCAGCGATCGGGACGCCCGCCCCGACCGGCACCGAAAGCTGGACCGCCGCCGCCGCCAAGGAGGTGAAGGGCCGCGACCTGACGTGGCGCACCCCCGAGGGGATCGACGTCAAGCCGCTCTACACCCCCGCCGACGTCGAGGGCTGGGACCCCGGCCTGCCCGGCTTCGCGCCGTTCGCGCGCGGGGTGCGCGCGTCGATGTATGCCGGGCGGCCGTGGACGATCCGCCAATATGCGGGCTTCTCGACCGCCGAGGAATCGAACGCTTTCTACCACCGCAACCTGAAGGCGGGGCAGAAGGGGCTGTCAGTCGCGTTCGATCTGGCGACGCATCGCGGGTACGACAGCGACCATCCGCGCGTCACCGGCGACGTCGGCAAGGCGGGTGTGGCGATCGACACCGTCGAGGACATGAAGATCCTGTTCGACGGCATCCCGCTCGACGAAATGTCGGTGAGCATGACGATGAACGGCGCGGTGATCCCGATCCTCGCCTTCTTCATCGTCGCGGGTGAAGAACAGGGCGTCGACCGGAAATTGCTCGACGGGACCATCCAGAACGACATTCTGAAGGAGTTCATGGTCCGCAACACCTATATCTACCCGCCCGAACCGTCGATGCGGATCATCTCCGACATCTTCGCCTATACCTCGGCGGAGATGCCCAAGTTCAACAGCATCTCGATCTCCGGCTATCACATGCAGGAAGCCGGGGCGACGCAGGTGCAGGAACTGGCCTTCACCATCGCCGACGGCATGGAATATGTGAAATACGGGGTCGCATCGGGGCTCGACATCGACAAGTTCGCCGGGCGGCTGAGCTTCTTCTTCGCGATCGGCATGAACTTCTTCATGGAGATTGCCAAGCTGCGCGCCGCGCGGGTGCTGTGGCACCGGGTCATGACCGAACTCGGCGCGAAGGACGAGCGCAGCAAGATGCTGCGCACGCACTGCCAGACCAGCGGCGTCTCGCTGACCGAGCAGGATCCTTACAACAACGTCATGCGCACGACGATCGAGGCGATGGCGGCGATGCTCGGCGGCACGCAATCGCTGCACACCAACGCGCTGGACGAGGCGATCGCGCTGCCGACCGATTTCTCCGCCCGGATCGCGCGCAACACGCAATTGGTGATCCAGGAAGAGACGGGGATGACCAACGTCGTCGATCCGCTCGGCGGCAGTTATTATGTCGAGGCGCTGACCAAGCGGCTGGTCGACGATGCCTGGACGATCATCGAGCGTGTCGAGCGCGAGGGCGGGATGGCCAAGGCGGTCGCGGCGGGCTGGCCCAAGGCGATGATCGAGGAAGCGAGCGCAGCGCGCGCGGCGCGCGTCGATCGCGGCGAGGACGTGATCGTCGGCGTCAACAAATACCGCAAGGAGAATGAAGACCCGGTCGAGATCCTCGCGATCGACAATCACGCCGTCCGCGATGCGCAGGTGCGTCGTATTCGGGAGGTGAAGGCGGCGCGCGACGAGGCGAAGGCACGCGCGGCGCTCGACGCATTGCGCGACGGCGCGCGCGGCGACGCGAACCTGCTCGCGCTCGCGGTCGATTGCGCGCGCGCCCGCGCCACGCTCGGCGAGATTTCCTCGGCGATGGAGGAGGTGTTCGGCCGCTACGGTACGCAGCCGACGCCGGTGAAGGGCGTCTACGGCGGCGCCTATACCGACGACGCGCGCTGGACGCGGCTCGAGGACGGCGTCGCCGCCACCGAGCGGCGGCTGGGGCGCAAGCCGCGAATGCTGGTCGCGAAGATGGGGCAGGACGGTCACGACCGCGGTGCCAATCTGGTCAGCAGCATGTTCGGCGATCTCGGGTTCGAGATCGTGCCCGGCCCGCTGTTCCAGACCCCGGAGGAAGCCGCGAAGCTGGCGCTGGAGAAGGATGTCGATGTCGTCGGCGCCTCCAGTCTGGCGGCCGGGCACAAGACGCTGATCCCCGAACTGATCGGGCATCTGCGCGATGCTGGCCGCGCCGATATCAAGGTGATCGCGGGCGGGGTGATCCCCGCGCAGGATTATCAGGCGCTGTTCGATGCGGGCGTGCAGGCGATCTTCGGGCCGGGCACCAATCTGATCACGGCGGCGGAGGAAGTGTTGCGGCTGCTCGGCCACAACATGCCCCCGCAGGGAGAAGCGGCATGATGGACGGGACACCTCATCCCCACACACTGCGTCACCCCGGCGCAGGCCGCGCGGCCGGCAACCTGGCTCCGGCCTCCGCCGGGGTGACGGCAGTGTTGGGAATAGCGGCATTGGCAGCATCGCTGCTGTCCACCCCCGCCACCGCCCAGACCCAGGCCGACATGAACGCGCAGGCCGCCGCCAGCTACAAGACCGCCGACGCGGCGATGAACGCGCAATGGCCGCGCACCTATGCCGCGATGAAGCGTCACGACGCGGGCGATACCACGCGCGGCGGCGGCTTCGGCTATGCCGCGGCGACGCTCGCCAGCCAGCGCGCATGGCTGACGTTCCGCGACAAACAGTGCACGATCGAAGGTGGCGAGTTCGCCGGCGGCTCGCTCCAGCCGATGGCGCGCTTGCAGTGTCTGGCGCGGCTGACCAAGGAGCGCACCACGCAATTGAAGGACCTGATGTGGCAACGCTGATCGAGACGACGACCCGCAACGACTGGACGCGCGAGGAAATCGCCGACCTGTTCGACCTGCCGTTCGACGAGTTGATGTACCGCGCGCAGACCGTCCACCGCGCGCATCACGCGCCCTCGGAGGTGCAGCTCTGCACGCTCCTGTCGATCAAGACCGGCGGCTGCCCGGAGGATTGCGGCTATTGCTCGCAATCGGTCGCGGCGGAGAGCGGGGTCAAGGCGACCAAGCTGATGGACGTGCAGGCGGTGCTCCAGCGTGCCGCCGAGGCCAAGGACGCCGGCTCGCAGCGCTTCTGCATGGGCGCGGCGTGGCGCAACCCCAAGGACCGCGACATGGATGCGATCATCCAGATGATCGAGGGCGTGCGCGGCATGGGGATGGAAACCTGCATGACGCTGGGGATGCTGACGCCGGAGCAGGCGCAGCGGCTGGGCGAGGCGGGCCTCGACTATTACAACCACAATATCGACACCTCGCCCGAGCGTTACGCCGACGTCATCACGACGCGAACGTTCGGCGAGCGGCTCGACACGCTGGAGAATGTCCGCTCGGCGGGGATCAACGTCTGCTGCGGCGGGATCGTCGGCATGGGTGAGACGCGTTCGGATCGCGTCGGCTTCGTCCATGCGCTGGCGACCTTGCCGCGTCACCCGGAGAGCGTGCCGGTCAACGCGCTGGTGCCGGTCAAGGGTACGGTGCTCGGCGACATGCTCGCCGACACGCCGCTCGCCAAGATCGACGACATCGAGTTCGTCCGCACCGTCGCGGTCGCGCGGATCACGATGCCGCTCAGCATGGTGCGGCTGTCGGCCGGGCGCGAGAGCATGGGCGAGGCGACGCAGGCGCTCTGCTTCATGGCTGGCGCGAACTCGATCTTCACCGGCGACAAACTGCTGACCGCGGGCAATCGCGGCGACAGCGCGGATACGGCGCTGTTCGCGAAACTTGGCGTGCGACCGATGGAAGCGCCCGAGCCGATGCGGGTGTTCGAGGCCGCGGAGTAGAGGATCTCATATGAACCCGACGAAGGAAGTCATTGAAAATCGGATCGAAGAATTTGATCGGGATGGCGAAGAACGCTTTCTAGCGCGGTACGCAAACGGAATTGGGGCCAAATCGCATATTATGGTAAAGAGCGGGAAGGCTTATCCTACGAAAGCGCTCTGGGCTTCCGCTTTTGATCCTCCAATATCGCCCCGCGCTTTTCAATCTCTTGAGGCGGTCGCGGGTTTGCAGTCATTCGGCTTTGAATGCTTCCATAAAATAGAGCCAAGCTAACATGCGCGAGCAAGAGGTTTCGGACGTCCGGTTCGACGACGCCAGCCTGATCGTCGACCTCATGGACGGGCGCACGATCGCCGTGCCGCTCGCCCGGTATCCGCGGCTGCTGCACGCCAGCCCGGCGCAGCGCGCCGGTTGGGAGAAGGCGGGGGCGGGGTACGGCATCCACTGGCCGGATATCGACGAAGACCTGAGTACGGACGGCTTGCTGCGCGGCGTCCCGGCGGCACGCGCGAACTGATAAAAGAAAACAGGAGAGGCCGTTGTTCAAGAAGATCCTGGTCGCCAATCGTGGCGAGATCGCCTGCCGGGTGTTCCGCACCGCCAAGAAGATGGGCATCGCCACCGTCGCGGTCTATTCGGATGCCGATGCGCGCAGCCCGCATGTGCTGATGGCGGACGAGGCGGTGCGGCTCGGGCCGGCGCCGGCGGCGGACAGCTATCTCAAGGCGGAGCTGATCCTGCTCGCCGCCAGGGAGACCGGCGCGGACTGCATCCACCCCGGTTACGGCTTCCTCTCCGAACGCGAGAGCTTTGCGCGCGCCTGCGCCGAGGCCGGGATCGCCTTCGTCGGCCCGCCGCCGAACGCGATCGCCGCGATGGGCGACAAGATCGAGTCGAAGAAGCTCGCCAAGGCGGCGGGCGTCAACGTCGTCCCCGGCTATCTCGGTGAGATCGCCGACACCGACGAGGCGGTGCGGATCGCGTCCGAGATCGGCTTCCCGGTGATGATGAAGGCCAGCGCGGGCGGCGGTGGCAAGGGGATGCGGCTGGCGTGGAGCGAGCAGGACGTCCGCGACGGCTTCGAGGCGACCAAGCGCGAGGGGCTGGCGAGCTTCGGCGACGACCGGGTGTTCATCGAAAAGTTCATCGAGAGCCCGCGCCATATCGAAATCCAGCTGCTCGGCGATCAGCACGGCAACATCGTCTATCTCAACGAACGCGAATGCTCGATCCAGCGCCGCCACCAGAAGGTGGTCGAGGAAGCACCGTCGCCGTTCGTCACCCCGCAGATGCGTCGCGCGATGGGCGAGCAGGCGGTCGCGCTGGCTCGTGCGGTCGGCTATTACAGCGCGGGCACGGTCGAGCTGATCGTCTCGGGCGCGGATACGACCGGCGAGAGCTTCTACTTCCTCGAAATGAACACCCGGCTGCAGGTCGAACATCCGGTGACCGAGGAGATCACCGGGCTCGATCTGGTCGAGCAGATGATCCGGGTGGCGGCGGGCGAGACGCTGTCGTTCGGGCAGGAAGACGTTCGGCTCGACGGCTGGTCGATCGAGAATCGCGTCTATGCCGAGGACCCGTATCGCGGCTTCCTGCCGAGCATCGGGCGGCTGGTGCGCTACGCGCCGCCTTCGACCACCACCGACGACCCGTCATCCCCGCGCAGGCGGGGATCCAGAACCCATGTCGTCGATGGGGCCGAGACGTCGGCGGGTCTGGATTCCCGTCTTCGCGGGAATGACGATGCGGGTGACGGGAACGCGGTGCGCATCCGCGTCGACGACGGCGTCGCGGAGGGCGGCGAGGTCAGCATGTTCTACGACCCGATGATCGCCAAGCTGGTGACATGGGCTCCCACCCGCGAAGCGGCGATCGACGCGCAGGTCGCCGCGCTCGACGCCTTCACGATCGAAGGGCCGGGGACCAACCTCCATTTCCTGTCGGCGCTGATGCAGCACCCGCGCTTCCGCTCGGGCAACATCACCACCGGCTTCATCGCCGAGGAATATCCGGATGGGTTCCACGGCGCGCCCGCCGCACCCGCGCTGCTGACGACGCTCGCCGCGATCGGCGCGGTTGCGGCGCATGCGCAGGTGACCCGCGCGCGGCTGGTCGACGGGCAGCTCGGCCACGTCCTGTCGGCGCCGAGCGACTGGATCGCCCGCGTCGATGGGCACGATCATGCCGTGACGATCCGCGACGGCCGCGTCACCGTCGACGGCACCCCGCTCGATGCCGCGATCGACTACACCCCCGGCGCGCCCACCGCGCAGGTGGACGGCGACGATCCGCTCTCCGTCGCGATCACCAAGGGCCGCGACGGGTTCACGCTCACCGCACGTGGCGCGCGTCACAAGGTGCGCGTCCTGCCGGCGCATGTCGCGCCTTATGCCGCGCATCTGATCGAGAAGGTCCCGCCCGACCTGTCGAAGTTCCTGATCGCGCCGATGCCGGGGCTGCTCGTCCGGCTCGACGTTGCGGCGGGCGACCGCGTCGAGGCCGGGCAGGCGCTGGCAGTGGTCGAGGCGATGAAGATGGAGAACATCCTGCGGGCCGAGAAATCCGGTATCGTCGCTGCGGTAAAGGCGCAGGCCGGTGACAGTCTGGCGGTCGATCAGGTCATTCTCGAGCTGGAATGATGCCGCCGCGACATATCGCGACATATTAGCGCTGGACGCGCGCCTTATGCGTGCGTCATGCACGACGACATGAGGCGCGTTCTTCTCTGCACGACGATGGCGCTGGCGGCTGCCGGCTGCACCGTCGGCCCCGATTATCGTCCGCCCGCCGCTGCCGAGCTGGCCGTGCCCGCCGGCTATTCGGTGCGCGGCGCGCCGACGCCCGAGGATCTGACGCGCTGGTGGCAACGCTTCGACGATCCGGTGCTCGGACAGTTGGTCGAGCAGGCGTCGGCCGCGAACACCGATGTCGCGCAGGCGGTGGCGCGGTTGCGGCAGGCGCGCGAGGCGCTGGTGCAGAGCCGGTCGAACCTGTTGCCGACGATCAGCGGCAACACCGGCTACAGCCGCTCGGAGACGCTGCGCGGCGGCGGGCAGACGATTACGCTCCCCGATGGCACCGTCCAGAACATCGGCGGCGGGGGCGGGGCCAACAACTTCTCGCTCGGCGGCAGCGCTTCCTACCAGCTCGGGCTGTTCGGTGAGGTGCGCCGCACGATCGAGGCCAGCCGTGCGCAATATGAATCGTCGGGGTTCGACTATGCCGCCGCGCTGCTGACCGTCCAGCAGGAAACCGCGCAGAACTACATCCTCGCGCGGCTCTACCAGCAGCAGCTCGCCAATGCCCGCGCCAGCCTGGCGTTGCAGGAGGACAATCTCGAGATCGCGGGCTTCCGCCTTCAGGCCGGGCTCGTCTCGTCGCTCGATCAGGAGCAGGCGCGGCAGCAGCGTGCGCAGACCGCCGCGACGATCCCGACGCTCGAACAACAATATAACGCCGCAGTGTCGCGGCTCGGCGTGCTGACCGCGCAGGCGCCCGGCGCGCTCAAGCCGTTGCTGGCCGAGGTCCGCGCGATCCCGACCGGGACCCCGCCCGCCGGGATCGGCATCCCCGCCGACGTGCTCCGCCAGCGCCCCGACGTGCGCGCCGCCGAACGCGCGCTTGCCGCGGCCACCGCGCAGATCGGCGTCGCGCAGGCGGCGCTCTATCCGAACTTCGCGTTCAGTGGGAACATCAACGCGCGCGCCAACACCGTCGGCTCGCTGCTCGACACCGTCACCGGCGGCTTGTTCGCCGGGTTGACGCAGGCGATCTTCAACGGTGGCCGGCTGCGTAGCCAGGTGCGCGGTCAGGAGGCCGCGGCCGACGCCGCGCTTGCCGCCTATAAAGGTACGGTGCTCACCGCGCTCGAGGACGTCGAGAATGCGGTCGTCGCGCTCGACACCGCCGATCGTCGCGAGCGCGAGCTGTCGGTCGCGTTCGACGCCGCCGGCAACGCCGCCTTGCTGTCGCGCGAACAATATCGCAGCGGGTTGAGCGACTTCACGACACTCAGCCAGCAGGAGGCGACGCTGCTCACCACCCGCAACAGCGCGGCACAGGCACGTGCCGACGAGGCGACCGCGCTGGTGCAGCTCTTCGCCGCGCTCGGCGGCGGCTGGGACAGCACGACGGTGCCGACCGCCCCGCCGCGGGTCGCTCCTGCGCCGACGCTCGCCCAACCGGCTCCGACGCCCGCCTCCACCAACGGAAATCCCTGATGGCCGACCCCAATCTCGACGATTTCCTCGGTGTGAAGCCGCAGCCGGCATGGCGGCGCTGGGGCAAATGGGTGCTGGTGCTCGCCGCGGTCGTGCTGGTCGGGCTGCTGCTGTCGCGCTGCGTGTTTGGCGATCCCGACAAGGTCGATTACGCCACCACGCCGGTGACGCGCGGACGGCTGACCGTCTCGGTCTCGGCGACCGGCAAGCTGGCGCCGACCAATCAGGTCACGGTCGGCTCGCAGCTGTCGGGGCTCGTCACCAAGGTGGTGGTCGACGTCAACGACCGCGTCACCGCCGGGCAACCGCTCGCGCTGATCGACCCCGAGCAGATCGACGACCAGATCAACGCCGCCAAGGCGACGCTCGCCGCCAACGAGGCGCAGGTGGCGCAGGCGCGCGCGACGCTGGCGGAGTCGCAGGCGCAGCTCGCCCGACTCAACGAAGTCTATCGCCTGTCGAAAGGCCGGGTACCGTCGAAGACCGAATTGCAGACCGGGCAGGCCGATGCGCAACGCGCACGCGCCGCGCTCAACGTCGCGCAGGCGAACGTCACCGCCGCGCGCGCGCAATTGTCGCAGCAACAGACGCAGCGCGCGCGTGCGATCATCCGCTCGCCCGTCAACGGCGTGGTGCTGGCGCGACAGGTCGATCCCGGCCAGACGGTCGCGGCGTCGTTCAACACCCCGACCTTGTTCGTCATCGCCGAGGACCTGACGCGCATGAAGTTGGAGGTCGCGATCGACGAGGCCGATGTCGGCGAGGTACAGGTTGGCCAGAAGGCGACCTTCACCGTCGACGCCTTCCCCGGCAAGACCTTCCCGGCCGCGATCACGCGCGTCGATCTCGGCTCCAACCTGACCGTCAGCAACGCGACGGCTTCGTCGTCGAGCAGCTCCGGCACCACCAGCACCACCGGCCAGGTGGTGTCCTATGCCGCCGACCTGACCGTCGCCAACCCGACCTTGCAATTGCGCCCCGGCATGACCGCAACCGCCGACATCGTCACCGCCGACCGCCAGAACGTGCTGCTCGTCCCCAACGCCGCCTTCCGCTTCAAGCCGGGCGCGGGCGGCGGGAAGCGTGGCGGCATCACCGGCACGATCCTCGCCGGCCCGCCGCGCCGCAACGCCGCCCAGCGCAGCGCGACGCTCGGGCGCGGCGCGACGCAGACGGTCTACGTCAAGGGCGCGGACGGCACGCCGCAGCCGGTGCAGGTCACGACCGGCGACACCAACGGCACGCTGACCGAGGTGACCGCGGGCGGGCTCCAGCCCGGACAGCAGGTCATCACCGGGCAATTGGCGGCGGGCGAGAGCGCGGGCACGGCGGGCGGCGCGGCGAAGGGCGGCCGGTCGCGTGGCCAGTGACGCACCGCCGCTGATCGCGTTGCGCGCCGTCACCAAGGTCTATGGTCAGGGCGCGACGCAGTTTCAGGCGCTGAAGGGCGTCGACCTCGATATCGCCGCCGGCGATTTCGTCGCGGTGATGGGGCCGTCGGGGTCGGGCAAGTCGACGACGATGAACATCCTCGGCTGCCTCGACGTGCCGTCGGCGGGGACGTTCCTGTTCCGCGGCCACCACGTCGAGACGCTTGGCCGCGACGAGCGCGCGCTGCTGCGACGGCGCTATCTCGGCTTCGTCTTTCAGGGCTTCAACCTGCTCAGCCGCACCACCGCGCTCGAGAATGTCGAGCTGCCCTTGCTCTATCGCGGCGACGAGAAGCGCGCACGCCGCGCGACCGCGATGGCGGCGCTCGAGAAGGTCGGGCTCGATCGCTGGTGGGATCATACCCCCGCCGAACTGTCGGGCGGCCAGCAGCAGCGCGTCGCGATCGCCCGCGCGATCGTCACCCGCCCCGACGTGCTGCTCGCCGACGAGCCGACCGGCAACCTCGATTCGGAACGCTCGATCGAGATCATGGAATTGCTGACCGACCTCAATCGCGAGAGCGGGATCACCGTGCTGATGGTCACCCACGAACCCGACATGGCCGCCTTCGCGCGCACCGTCGTCCACTTTAAGGACGGGCTGGTCGAGCGGATCGAAACGCAGCACGCGCAGGGGAGAAGGTGTCGTGAACCATTTACTTCCCCTCGCCCCTCCTAGGGGAGAGGGATACGGAGACTTGGCGGCTACGCCGCCTAGTCGCAGTTGGGTGAGGGTCTGCGGCGCGCCGCGCCGCGCGCGCCAAAGGCGCGCTCGACCCCTCACCAAGCTTCGCTAACGAGCAAGCTCGCAAGCTGCGCTATCCTCTCCCCTGTCCAGGGGAGAGGGCAGTAACATGTTCGGCACCACGCTCCTCCTCGCATTGCGGTCGATCCGCCGCCACATCCTGCGGTCGTTCCTGACGATCCTCGGCATCGTCATCGGCGTCGGCGCGGTGGTGACGATGGTGACGCTCGGCAAGGCGACCACCGCGGCGGTCCAGTCACAGATCGCCGCGCTCGGCACCAACATCCTCCAGATCCGCCCGGGTCAGGGCTTCGGCCGCGGCGGCGGCGGGCCGCGTCCGCCCGACTTCGCCCCCGAGGACGTGACCGCGATCGCGACGCAGATCGCCGGCGTCACCGCGGTCGCCCCGCAGGCGCAGGCCAGCGCGACCGCGATCTACGAAGGGGCGAACTGGTCGACGACGATCAACGGCACCACAGCGGCCTATTTCCAGGTCCAGCCGTGGCCGCTCGCCAGCGGGCGCTACTGGACCACGCCCGAGGAACAGGCCGGCAAGGCGGTGTGCATCATCGGCAATACCGTCCGCCAGAACCTGTTCCGCGGCGGCGAGGCGGTCGGCGAGCGCTTCCGGCTCGGTGACGTCAGCTGCGACGTGATCGGCACGCTCAGCACGCGCGGGCAGGCCGGCTTCGGAGGCGATCAGGACGATGTCGTCATCATGCCGATCAAGGCGGTGCAGCGTCGCTTCACCGGCAGCCGCGACATCCGCCTGATGCTGGTCGGCGTCGACCAGCGGTATCAGACCGCGAGCGTCCAGTCCGCAATCACCGACCTGCTGCGCGAACGCCGCAAGATCACCGACGGGCGCGAGGACAATTTCAACATCTTCGACACCAAGCAGATCAGCGACACGCTGACCGGCACCACCACCGCGCTGACCCGGATCGTCGCGGCGGTGGCGGCGATCAGCCTCGTGGTCGGCGGGATCGGCATCATGAACATCATGCTGGTCAGCGTCACCGAACGCACGCGCGAGATCGGCATCCGGCTCGCGATCGGCGCGGTGGCGAACGAGGTGCTGCTGCAATTCCTCGTCGAGGCGGTGGCGCTGTCGTGCCTCGGCGGGCTGATCGGGCTGCTGATCGCGCAGGCGGTGATCGCCGGGCTGACCCCGCTGCTCGACGTGCCGTGGACGTTCGATCCGCAGATCAACATGATCGCCTTCGCGATCTCGGCGGTTATCGGGGTCGTCTTCGGCTATTTCCCGGCCCGGCGCGCCGCGGCGCTCAATCCGATCGACGCACTCCGCCACGAATAGAGCGATCCGAAAAGCCCTTCGCGTGAGGTGATTGTGCTCCTGCGAACGCAGGAGTCCAGAGCCAAGTAGAACAACGCCTTATGGTGTGTGCAACCCTGTGCTCCTGCCGTCGCAGGAGCACAGAAGAGGAAGTCGCAAGCACCGCATCGATCCCCCGGCCCATGAAGGCGAGGGGAGACGTAGCACTCACGCCGAAGCGCGGAGCGCCGCCACCCCCGCACGCTCGACCCGGTTCCGCCCGTCGCGCTTGGCGCGATACAGCGCGGCGTCGACATGGCTGAACAGGTCGTTGGCGGGCTGCGGATCACGGAAGGTGCCGACACCGATCGAGATCGTCACCTTGCCATGCGGTGAATTGCCCTCGTGCGTCAGGTCGAGGCCAGCGACCGCGGCGCGCAACGCCTCGAAGAAGGCGACCGCATCGCCTTCCTCCGCCACGCGGCACGCGATCAGGAATTCCTCGCCGCCGATCCGGAACGCCATATCGTCGACATGCCCGATCCGCTTGCGAAGCAACGCGCCGATCTGCCGCAGCACCAGATCGCCCGCGGCATGGCCGTACAGGTCGTTATACGCCTTGAAGTTATCGACATCGACGATCCCGATCGACCGCACGCTGCCATCGGGTGCGGCCTCGGCGAAGGCGGGAAAGTCGATCGAATAGGCGCGCCGGTTGGGAATGCCGCACAGCGGATCGAGCCGCGCCGACCGTGCGTCGGTGACGTCGGAGAACACCCATAAACGTCCCGCGAATTCGCCGTCGGTGACGAAGGGTACGCTCCGTCGCATCAGAATTCGCCCGTCGCGCAGCAACAACTCATCCTCGACTGGCTCGGTGGTCGGCGTGACGCGGTCGACTTCGTTCAGGAACTGCGCCGGATCGATGAGTTGCTGGCAGGCGCAACCGAGCATCAGATGCTCGTCGCGCGTCGCGGCGATCTCTTTGGGAACGCCCCATTGGCGAATCAGCGCGGCGTTGCTGTAGATCACGCGCCGATCGGCGTCGATCAGCACCACGCCGTCGGGCAGTGCATCAAGTGCCAATTCAAACAATGACTTGCTGACGTTGATACCGGGATTGCTCATCGAACGTCTGCCGTTTCCGCCAAATTGGGAGGGTCGTCGGCAGCAAGCAGTAAAACTACGATATACTTGGGTAAAGAGGTTGACGCATATCTCAGGCGAGCTTGTCGATCGCCGCCTGGCGCTGCTCGCTCGATCCGGCGCGCAGCAGGTGGGCGTCGGGGCGCACCAACGCCTCGGGCGCATGGACCAGTTCACGCAACCGCTCCAGATCCGCTTGCGTGTCGACGTCGATCAGTTCGGCGGCATTGGTGACGACATGTCGCCCGGCCTGGATCAGGTCGCGCGCGCCCTGGTCGCCGGTGATCGCCAGCACGTCCTCGAACCGGTCGCGTCCGAACAGCACCGGCGGGCGCGGCGTGGTACCGTCGCTCGACGCCACCACTGCCTGGCCATCGAGATCGGCGGCGGCATCGAACAGGCGGTAGATGTGCGCCGCCGTCACGCGCGGCATATCGGCCAGCGCGATCAGCACCGCCGCCGCGTCGTGCGCGCGCGCGCACTCGACGCCCATCCGTACCGACGATGCCATGTCGCGATCCGGCGCGGCATTGTGCAAGACTTTGAAATGATGCGCCGCGTAATCGATCGTGCATCCATCGACGACGACGATCCGCTCGCGGAACGGCATGTCCTCCAGCGCGACCGCGACATGCAGGCCCAGCGGCCGCGCGAGGAATTGTTCCTCCAGCTTGTTGACCTCGCCGAAGCGATCGGAGCGGCCGGCGGCCAGCAGGATCAGGACGGTCTCTTCAACGGCGATCATGAAAGGCTCCCACCATCGCGGCGGCGATCGACAAAGCGATTTCCGCCGGGCCGATCGCGCCGATATCGATTCCCACCGGGCCATCGATGCGCTCGAGTTGATCCGCACCAACGCCCGTCGCCGCCAGTCGCTCCCGCCGCGCGGCATGGCTGCGGCGGCTGCCCAGCGCACCGACATAGGCGGCATCGCTCGCCAGCGCGGCGATCAGCGCGGGATCGTCGATCTTGATATCGTGGCTGAGCGTCACGACCGCGGTCGCGCGCCCCGGCTTCCACGCCGCGACCGCTTCGTCGGGCCAGCGATCGTCGAGCGTCACGCCCGGAAAGCGCTCCTCGGTCAGGAACCGCCCGCGCGGATCGATCACCACCACCTCGATCCCCAGCGTCGACGCGAGCGCGGCGAGGCTCTGCGCGATCTGTACCGCGCCGACGACCAACAACCGGCGTGGCGGGTCGTAGCGGTTGACGAACACCTCTCCGGTCTCTTGCGGGCGCAGGTCTGCGTGGCCGGTGGCAAGATCGGTGGACACGGTCAACGATTGACCCGCCGCACGCGCCTCGGCGATGCGATCGAACAATTCGGGATCGAAGCCCTCGGCGCCGACCGGCTGGACCATCACCGAAATCTCGCCACCGCACGGCAAGCCGACCTGCCATGCGCTGTCGTCCGCGACGCCATAGATCTTCACCGCGAAGGGCGCGCCCGCGATCACCTGCGCGGCGGTGTCGAGGATATCGCCCTCGACGCACCCGCCCGACACCGAGCCTTCGAACCGCCCATCGGCATGGACGAGCATATGGCTTCCACGCGGACGCGGCGCCGAACCCCACGTCGAGACGACGGTAGCGAGCGCCAGCGGCTCGCCCTTCCAGGCGGCAGCGGCGGCGAGGACGGAATCATTGTCGGCCATTGTTGTCTTTCAGAAGCCGTCGTCATTGCGAGCGGAGCGAAGCAATCCAGTGTACCGCGAGACGCCCTGGATTGCTTCGCTATGCGCGCGTTGACGAATTAGACCGCCGGCAGATCCGCCAGCAACTTGTCACAGGTAATCGGATAGTCGCGCACCCGCACACCGGTCGCATGATAGATCGCGTTGGCGATCGCTGCGCCTGCGCCAGAGATACCCAGCTCGCCGATCCCCTTGGCATGGATCGGATTGGCGTGGATATCGCGCTCGTCGAGGAACGCAACCTCGATCTGCGGAATATCGGCGTTCACCGGGACATGATATTCGGCGAGATCGCGGTTCACCACCTTGCCGTTGCGCGGATCGTGGACCAGCTCCTCGGTCAACGCCGCGCCGATCCCGAACGTCATCCCGCCAAGACATTGCGACCGCGCCGTCTTCTCGTTGAGGATTCGCCCCGCCGAGAACACGCCGAGCATCCGCTCGACGCGCACCTCGCCGGTGGTCACGTTCACCTTCACCTCTGCGAAATGCGCGCCATAGCTGGCCTGGCGGTGCAATTTCTCCTGCTTGCCTGGCGCGATCGTGCCGGTGACGCTCAGGCCGTCGCCGACCAGGTCGCCGATCTCGACCGCCCGGTTCTCGGCGATCGCGCGGCCATCCTTCAGCGTCATCGCGTCCACCTCGACGCCCATCGCCTTGGCGAGTTTCTCGCGCAGCCCTTCGCACGCCAGATAGACCGACGATCCCGAAGAGCCCGCGCCCCACGATCCGCCGGACCCTGCCGAAGGCGGGGCGGCGCCATCGCCGAGCTGCACCGTGACGCTCGTTAGCGGCAGCCCCAGCGTCTCGGCGGCGATTTGTGCGAGGATCGTATAGGTGCCGGTGCCGATATCGGTCATGTCGGTCGACACGATCGCGCGCCCCTCCGCCGTCAGCTCGACCGTCGCCGACGATTTCTGGAGCATGTTCGACCGCACCGCCGCCGCGACGCCGACGCCGTGCAGCCACTCGCCGCGTCGGTCGCTCGCCGGTTCGGCCTTGCGGTCCGACCAGCCGAACAGCTCCGCGCCCTTGTCGAGGCACGGCATCAATAGCCGCGTCGAGAACGGCACGTCGTTGGTTGGATCGATCGTCGGCTCGTTGCGGCGGCGCAGTTCGATCGGGTCGATGCCGACCTGATAGGCCAGCTCGTCCATCGCGGCTTCCAGCGCCAGCATCCCGACCGCCTCGCCCGGCGCACGCATCGATCCCGCCAGCAACCAGTTCAGCCGCACCAGCTTGTGATCGATCAGCCGGTTCTCGGCGGCATAGGCGAATTGCGTGCCGATCCCGGCCGGCTCGAAATAATCCTCGCCCGGCAGATTGCTGGCCAGCGTCTCGTGACCCAGCCCGGTCAGCTTGCCATGCGCATCCGCCGCCAGCCGGATTCGCTGCTCGGTATTCGAGCGGCGGACGGTGGCGTCGAACACCTGCTGGCGCGCCATCGCGACCTTCACCGGCCGATCGAGCCGCTTCGCCGCGATCGCCGCCGCCACGCTCTCGGGCGCGATCCCCAGCTTCGACCCGAACCCGCCGCCGACATAGCGCGAGATGATCCGCACCTTGTCCTTGCCGACCCCCAGTGCCGCCGCGAGCTGCATCTGGTCGGACGCGATCATCTGATAGCTGCCGTGCAGCGTCAGCGCGCCGTCCTTCCACTCCGCGATCGAGGCATGCGGCTCCATCGCCGCCGAATTCTGGCTGGGCGTGGTATAGGTTTCGTCGATCGAGAACGCCGCGTCGACCATCGCCTTGTCGAGGTCGCCCTTCGCGATATGCGCCGGCATCTGGTCGGCGGGCGGACGGTCCGCCTGATCGCGATGCGCGGCGAAGACATATTGGCCCTCGGCCGGCTCGTACGCGACCTTCACCTGCGCCGCGGCATCGCGCGCCGCCTCGAACGTCTCGGCGACGACGATCGCGACGATCTCGCCGTGATAGTCGACCTTCTCGACCCCTTGCGTGGGCGCCTTCTTCTCGCCGCCCTGCTGCGGGTTGCGGATGAAGCTGGGGTAGTCGGTGATGACGTCGATCACGCCCGGCAGGCGGCGCGCCGCGTCCGCGACCACGTCGGTGATCTTCCCGGACCCGAACGGCGCACGCACCAGCACGCCGTAGCTCAGCCGCTCGATCGGATATTCGGCGGCATAGGTCGCCTTGCCCGATACCTTCAGCGGCCCCTCGACGCGGTCGAGCGGCTTGCCGATCACGCCCTGCGTCCCCGCGTCCAGCCAGCTGTGCGGATGCGGCTCGTTCATCGTCAGGCTGCGCGTGTCCTCGCGCCCGAGTACCTTGTCGATCAGCGTCATTGCGTCACCTCGCGCAGGCTGGCGATCAACGTACGCCGCGCCAGCGGGATCTTGAAGTCATTGGTGCCGAAGCCCTTTGCGCCATCGAGCAGCGCATCGGCAGCGGCGTTGAAGGTGGCGTCGGACGGTGCCTTGCCGACCAGCGCCGCCTCGACCGCCGGGTTCCGCCACGGCATGTGCGCGACCCCGCCGAACGCCAGCGCAGCCCTGGCGATGACACCGTCCTCGACCGTCACCACTGCCGCGACCGAGAACAAGGCGAACGCATAGGAGGCCCGGTCGCGCACCTTGCGATACAAATGCCGGCCGCCGGCCGGTGCCGGCAGCTCGACATGCGTGATGAGTTCGCCCGCCTCCAGCACATTCTCGATATGCGGCGTGTCGCCGGGCAGCCGGTAGAAGTCGGCGATCGGCACGCGGCGCTTGTCGCCGTCGGACTTCTGGGTGACGATCACCGCGTCGAGCGCGCGCATTGCCACCGGCATGTCGCCGGGGTGCGTCGCGATACACTGGCCGCTGGTGCCGAGGATCGCATGGATGCGGTTGAACCCGCCGATCGCCTCGCACCCGCTGCCCGGCTGCCGCTTGTTGCAGCCCGCCGCAGTGTCATAGAAATAATAGCAGCGCGTCCGCTGGAGCAGGTTGCCGCCGGTCGTCGCCTTGTTGCGCAACTGCCCCGAGGCACCCGCCAGCAGTGCGCGGCTCAGCACCTCGTACTTCGCGATCACGCGCTTGTCCGCGGCCAGATCGCTGTTCGGCACCAATGCACCGATCGTCAGGCCACCATCCTCGCGCTCCTCGATCGTGTCGAGATCGAGCCGGCTGATGTCGACCAGCTTGTCGGGCGTCTCCACCTGCAATTTCATCAGGTCGAGCAAGTTGGTGCCGCCGGCGATGAACCGCCCGCCCGCGCGCGTGGCATCGGCGATGCTGTCGGCCCGCGCATAGTCGAAGGTCTTCATGCGTCCACCTTCGCGTTGGAGTCCGCGACCTCACGGATCGCGTCGACGATATTGGGATAGGCGGCGCAGCGGCAGATATTGCCGCTCATCCGCTCGCTGATCTCGGCATCGTCCAGCGCGGCGCCGGTCAGATCGGCGGAAGCATGGCTCGGCCAGCCCTTCTTGACCTCGTCGAGCATCCCGACCGCCGAGCAGATCTGCCCCGGCGTGCAATAGCCGCATTGATAGCCATCGTGACGGACGAACGCCGACTGCAGCGGGTGGAGGTTCTCGGGCGTACCCAGACCCTCGATCGTCACGATCTCGTCGTCCTGATGCATCACCGCCAGCGTCAGGCAGGAATTGATCCGGCGTCCGTTGACCAGCATCGTGCATGCGCCGCACTGGCCATGGTCGCAGCCCTTCTTGGAGCCGGTCAGCCCCAGATGTTCGCGGCACAGGTCGAGCAACGAGGTACGGACATCCACCTCCGCGTCGAACGACTGGCCATTAATCGTGAAATGCATGGAATCCGCCTCTTACTGACCCGCCAAGAACGTCGGCGGAGACGGGGAGGGTCCGTGCGAACGATTCTCATAGGTTTCGTTCAGCTTTGCGCTGCTATGGGGACGCGAAAGGGCGGGAGGTCGAAATGATGCGCAAAGTGATATTCGTGCTGGCGGTGGCGCTGTCGACCAGCGGCTGTGTGCGCACCGCGTGGAACGTCGCGACACTGCCGGTGAAAGCCGTCGGCAAGACCGCCGACCTAATGACGACCAGCCCCAAGGAGCGCGACGAAAAATACGTCCGCAAGATGCGCAAGGAACAGGAACGTCGCGACAAGGAATGCCGCAAGCATCCCGAGACATGCGAGGCGGATGGCTATCAGGGACAGCGCTTGCCGGCCGGCTACTGATTCATCGTCATTGCGAGCGTAGCGAAGCAATCCAGGGCGTCCTGGTCCGACCCTGGATTGCTCCGCTACGCTCGCAATGACGAACAGGCTCGGTCACCTTACTCCGTCGACGGCGCATTCGGCTGATGCCCGTCCTTTTCTTCGCCGGCCTGACTGCCGCCGTGATAGCCGCGGTCGCTTTGCCCGCCCTGGAAGTGCCCGCCGTCCTTCCCGGTATGCGGGTTGGGATAGGCGCCGCCCTGGCTTTCGCCGCTGCTGTCGCGCCGGCTCGCCACTTCGCCGCTGCCATCGGGATCGTGCGGCGCGGTGCCTTCGCCATCGGCCTGCATCGGTTGCTTGTCGGTCATGACATCCTCCAGACCTCACCTACGCACCGACACGACAAAGGGTGCGTCAGGCGTTTGATCTGAATGACTTGGACCCGACGTCGCCTCGGCATGATGTCCTCGCGCGATTCCTCCGTCGCCCCGGCTCAAGGCCGGAACAACGGAGGCGCCGGATCACACCAATTCGGCCAGCGCGCTCGCCTCGAAGCCCTTCAGCCCTGCCGCATCGCCCGCGCGCACCTTTGCCACCCATTCCGGATCGCTGATCAGCGCACGTCCGACCGCGATCAGGTCGAATTCGTCGCGCTCCATCCGCGTCACCAGCCGATCGAGATCGGTGCTGGTCGACCCTTCGCCGCCGAACGCCGCGAGGAACTCGCCCGAGAGCCCGACCGACCCAACGCTGATCGTCGTCGCGCCCGTCAACTTCTTGGCCCAACCCGCGAAGTTGAGGCCCTCCGCGCCGTCCAGCTCGGGGAACTCGGGCTCCCAGAAGCGCCGCTGCGAGCAATGCAGCACGTTCGCGCCGGCCTCGACCAACGGCAACAGCCAGTCGGTCATCGCCTCCGGCGTCTCGGCGAGCCGCGCGCGGTAATCCTGCTGCTTCCACTGGCTGACGCGCAGGATCACCGGCATGTCGGGGCCGACCGCCGCGCGCACCGCCTTGACCACCTCGCCCGCGAACCGCGACCGCTCGCGGATCGTCGCCCCGCCGTAAGGGTCGTTGCGCTGGTTGGTGCCGCCCCAGAAGAACTGGTCGATCAGATAGCCGTGCGCGCCATGGATCTCGACCGTGTCGAAGCCGAGCGCCTTCGCCTCCGCCGCCGCGCGCGCAAAGGCGGCGATCGTGTCGGCGACATCCTCGTCGCCCATCGCCTGTCCACGCGCTTCCTCGGGCGCGTTATAGCCCGACGGGCTCTCGACGGGCTGCGGCGGCGCCCAGTCACCGGCGGGCGGCCCGTTAGTGGCGCCGGTGTGCCAGATTTGCGGCCCCATCTTGCCGCCTGCCTCATGCACCGCGTCGATCACGCCCTTCCAGCCCGACAGCGCGGCGTCGCCATGGAAGAACGGGATACCCGGATGGTTGCGCGACGACGGTCGGTCGATCACCGTTCCCTCGGACAGGATCAGCCCGACGCCCCCTTCGGCGCGGCGGCGATAGTAAGCGGCATTGGCCTCGCCGACCACGCCGCCCGGCGCCATCGTGCGCGTCATCGGCGCCATGACGATGCGGTTGGGCAGCTCCAGCGAGCCGAGCGAGAAGGGACGGAACAGCGTATCGACCGAAGCGGAGGACATCCACGGAGCCTTTTCTTGTGATTGCGGCCCTTCAGGTATATATTGGAAACCTGAGGTCAATAACGCACCTGAGATCGACTAGGTATACTCATGGAAACCACCACCCTGACGCCGCCGCACGTGTGCCAGCATTTTTCGGTCGATTGCCCCAGCCGCGCGCTGCTCGACCAGATCGCCGACAAATGGTCGATGATGGTGCTCACCGTGCTCGACGCCGGGCCGATGCGCTTCAACGCCGTACGCCGCCATCTCGAAGGCGTGACGCAAAAGGCGCTGACGCAATGCCTGCGCCGGCTGGAGCGAAACGGTATGGTCTCGCGCCGCGTGATCCCGGCGTCGCCGGTCGCGGTCGAGTACGCGATCACGCCGCTCGGGCGCTCGCTGCACCAGCCGTTCAAGGCGCTGTACCGCTGGACGATCGAGAACATGCCGCACGTCGAAGAGGCGCGTCGCAGTTTCGATGAGAAGGTGGCGGCATAATCATCCCTACGTCATTGCGAGCGGAGCGAAGCAATCCAAGGCGTCCTGGTCCGACTCTGGATTGCTTCGCTCCGCTCGCAATGACGAGCATTCTTACGGACTGAATCCATGAAAAAGATCGGCTTCCTCTCCTTCGGCCACTGGTCGGACGCGCACGGCTCCGCCACGCGCTCCGCCAGCGACGTCCTGCTCCAGTCGATCGACCTCGCCGTCGCCGCGGAGGAACTCGGCGCGGACGGCGCCTATTACCGCGTCCACCATTTCGCGCAGCAGCTCGCCTCGCCGTTCCCGCTGCTTGCAGCGGTCGGCGCGCGGACGCGCTCGATCGAGATCGGCACCGGCGTCATCGACATGCGGTACGAAAACCCCTTCTACATGACCGAGAATGCCGGCGCGGCAGACCTGATCGCGGGCGGTCGCCTGCAACTCGGGATCAGCCGCGGCTCGCCCGAGCAGGTGATCGAAGGCTGGCGCTATTTCGGCTATGCCCCCGCCGCCGGGGAGAGCGACGCCGACATGGGGCGCCGCCACAGCGAAATGTTCCTGCGCCTGTTGCAGGGCGAGGGCTTTGCCAAGCCCAATCCGCAGCCGATGTTCCCCAACCCGCCCGGCCTGCTCCGGCTCGAACCGCACGCCGCGGGCTTGCGCGATCGAATCTGGTGGGGCTCGGCGTCGAACGCCACCGCCGTGTGGGCGGCGCAGAGGGGATGAACCTGCAAAGCTCGACGCTGAAGGCCGACGAAAGCGGCGAGCCGTTCCACGTCCAGCAGGCCAAACAGATCCGCGCCTATCGCGAGGCGTGGAAGGCGGCGGGCCACACCCGCACCCCGCGCGTCTCGGTGTCGCGCTCGATCTTCGCGCTGACCGACGATCGCGACCGCGCCTATTTCGGGCGCGACGGTGGCGGCGACCAGATCGGCGTGATCGACAACATGCGCGCGGTGTTCGGCCGCTCCTACGCCGCCGAGCCCGAGCGGCTGATCGAACAGCTCCGCGCCGATGAGGCGATCGCCGAGGCGGACACGCTGCTGCTGACGGTGCCCAACCAGCTCGGCGTCGACTATAACGCGCATGTGCTGGAGAACATCCTCCGCCACGTCGCGCCTGCTTTGGGCTGGCGTTAATTCCTCTTCCCGTCATTGCGAGCGTAGCGAAGCAATCCAGGGCGTCCTGGGCCGACTCCTGTATTGCCGCGCTACGCTCGAGATGACGGGTGAAACCACAACATTCGCCTCGCCCAACGAACCCCGCTAAAGCCCCGCCGCCATGATCCGCATCACCGACCTGAAATTGCCGCTCCACCATGCCGACGAGGCGCTGCCCGCCGCGATCGTCAAGCGGCTGCGCATCACCCCGCGCGACCTGATCCGTTTTGCGGTCGCGCGGCGCGGCAATGATGCGCGCGAACATGGCAAGATCCAGCTCGTCTACACCATCGACGTCGCGGTGAAGAACGAGGGCACCGTGCTCGCGCGCAACCGCCGCGATCGCGACGTCTCGCTCACCCCCGACACCCGCTACCGCGCTCCAGAGTCTGCAAGAGACGGCGCGCCGCGCCCGGTGGTGATCGGCGCCGGCCCGTGCGGGCTCTTCGCCGCGCTGATCCTCGCGCAGGCTGGCTATCGCCCGATCGTCCTAGAGCGCGGCAAGGTGGTGCGTGAGCGGACCAAGGACACCTGGGGTCTGTGGCGGCGCAGCGTCCTCAACCCGGAATCGAACGTCCAATATGGCGAGGGCGGGGCGGGGACCTTCTCGGACGGCAAGCTCTACAGCCGCATCAAGGACCCGCGCCACCTCAACCGCAAGGTGCTGACCGAATTCGTCAAGGCCGGCGCGCCCGAGGAGATCCTCACCGAAGCGCACCCGCACATCGGCACCTTCCGGCTGGTGACGATGGTCGAGAGCATGCGCGCGACGATCGAGGAACTCGGCGGCGAATACCGCTTCTCCACCCGCGTCACCGGCTTCGACGTCGCGGAGAGTGGCGGCGAACGCCGTATCCGCGGGCTGCACCTCCACGACGGCGGCTATCTGGAGGCCGAGCATGTCGTGATGGCGATCGGCCACAGCGCGCGCGACACGTTCGGGATGCTGGTCGAGGCCGGTGTTCATGCCGAGGCCAAGCCCTTCTCGATCGGCGTCCGCATCGAACATCCGCAATCCTGGATCGACCGCGCGCGCTTCGGCCCCGATGCCGGCCATCCCGTTCTGGGCGCGGCCGAATATCACATCTCGCACCACTGCTCGAACGGCCGGACGGTCTACAGCTTCTGCATGTGCCCCGGCGGCACCGTCGTCGCCGCGACCAGCGAGGAAGGCCGCGTCGCCACCAACGGCATGAGCCAATATTCGCGCAACGAGCGCAACGCCAATTCCGGCTTCGTCGTCGCGATCGACCCCGAACGCGACTATCCCGGCGACCCGCTCGCCGGGCTGGCGCTGCAACGCCGGATCGAGGCGCAAGCCTATGTCGCGGGCGGCTCCAATTATCACGCCCCCGCGCAGCGCGTCGGCGACTTCCTCGCCGGTCGCGCCTCGACGACGCTCGGCAGCGTCGTGCCCTCGTACAAGCCCGGCGTCACCCCCACCGACCTCGCCGAATGTCTCCCCGACTTCGCGATCGCGGCGATGCGTGAGGCGATCCCGGTGTTCGGCCGCCAGATCAAGGGCTACGACCACCCCGATGTCGTGATGACCGGAGTCGAGACGCGCACCTCCTCGCCGGTGCGCTTCACGCGCGGCGAAGACATGCAGAGCCTCAACACCCGCGGCCTGTATCCGGCGGGGGAGGGCGCGGGCTATGCCGGCGGCATCCTCTCGGCGGCGGTCGACGGGATCCGGGTGGCGGAGGCGGTGGCGCAGCAGATCGCGCGCGCATGACGCTGATCCTGTTCAACAAGCCATATGATGTGCTGAGCCAGTTCACCGACCGCGGCGCGCCCACCACGCGCTCGACGCTCTCCGACTATATCGACCTGCCCGGCGTCTATCCCGCCGGACGGCTCGACCGCGACAGCGAGGGGCTGTTGCTGCTCACCGACGATGGCCGGTTGCAGGCGCGGATCGCCGATCCGAAATTCAAGCTGCCCAAGACCTATTGGGTGCAGGTCGAGGGCGTCCCCGACGATGCCGCGCTGGCGGCGCTCCGCACGGGCGTGATGCTCAAGGACGGCATGACCCTGCCTGCCGAGGCCACGCGCCTCGACGCCCCCGCCATCTGGCCGCGCACCCCGCCGATCCGCTACCGCGCGAGCATCCCCGACAGCTGGATCGCGCTGACGATCCGCGAGGGGCGCAACCGGCAGGTCCGCCGCATGACCGCGGCGGTCGGCCACCCGACGCTGCGGCTGATCCGCTGCCGGGTCGGCGAGTGGTCGCTCGGCGACCTTGCGCCGGGGAGTGGCGGCAGGCGTGAAGATTTTCTTCGACGGCGGCTATTCGCCCGCCGGGATGGAATATGCGCTGGTCGCGGGCGGGCGGACCTACATGCGCCGCGACCTCGGCGCGGGCAGCAGCATGGAGGCCGAATGGCTGGCGCTGATCGCTGCGCTGACGCTCGCGAACGATCTCGCGCTTGGCGAAGCGGTGCTGCTCGGCGACGCCGCGGCGGTGATCGCGCAGGCACACGGCGCGATCCGCTGCCCGCCGGCCTATCGCGACCATTATGAGCGTTTCCAGTCGCTGCCCCGCCCCGCCGGACGGCTGCGCATCCGCTATATCAAGCGTACGCAGAACCTGGCCGGCATTGCGCTGGAAGCGGTGCAGCAGCGGAGCATGTCCTTCCTCCACCCCCGTTCGCCCTGAACCTGTCGAAGGGCGTGTTCCAGGCACGTGCTTCGACAACCTCCGCACAACCGGAGCAGGTGCGGCGGCCTGACCGACCGATACCCCGCCACGTTGCCGCCCCCTTCGCGGATGCCGCTTCAACCGTTCCCCGTCATTCCCGCGAAGGCGGGAATCCAGAACCTCTGACGTACCGCCCCTATCGACAGACCTGCGCGTCTGGATTCCCGCCTCCGCGGGAATGACGGAAGACGGGCCGTCTTGCCGGATCAAGGCCGGGGCGACGGACGCGCGTCAGCGGAAACCCCCGCTACTCCGCCGCCGCCCTTTCGCGGATGCCGCTTCCACCCTTGCCCGTCATTCCCGCGAAGGCGGGAATCCAGAACCTCTGACGTATCGCCCCTATCGACAGACCTGCGCGTCTGGATTCCCGCCTACGCGGGAATGACGGAAAATTGGCGGTCTTGCCGGATCAAGTACGGAGCGACGGACGCACGTCAGCGAAAACCTCGCGCTACTCCGCCGCCAACCGCTCGCACGTCAGGAACGCGACGAACCGGTTGGTCGACCCATGCAGGTCGCGCGCGCTGGTCGCCAGCGCGCTCGCGCTGTTGCGCACCGTCGCCGACAGGGTCGAAGCCTTGCCGACCGTTTCGACCAGCGCCCCGATCCCGCCGCCGATCGCCTCGGCCATATCCGCCGCGCGCGCCGCGCCGCCATCGACTTCCATCGCGCTGTGGCGCTGCTCGTCGGCGGCCACCGCGATCCCGCGCGCCGCGCACGACACTTCGGCAACCGCCTGGGTCACGCTGCGGAGTTTCTGGCCGGTTTCCGCCACTCCCTCGCGGATCCCCGCGATCAGCACGCCGATGCGGTCGCTGGCGCGCGTCGTGTCGGCCGACAGCGCCTTGACCTCGCCCGCGACCACCGCGAAGCCGCGCCCCGCCTCGCCCGCACGCGACGCCTCGATCGTCGCGTTCAGCGCCAGCAGGTTGGTCTGCGCCGCGATCCGTCGAATGTCCGCCAGGAAGCCCTCGATCTGCACCGCCTGCTCCTCCAGCATTGCGGCGGTCTGGACGCTGCGCTGCGCGGCGGTGCTGACCCCGTCGGTCAGGTGCGACTGGAGCTCGGCGGCGACCGCGATCGTCTGGATCGACTGGGTCAGGTCGCGGATCGACGCGGCGACCTGAGCGATATCGGATGCCGCCTCGACCGCGCTCGTCGCCGCCGACACGGCGTCGCCGCGCGCGGCGGTGGTGCCGCCTTCGAGCTGGATCGCCGCCTGTTCGAGCCGCTCGCTCGCCTGCGCGATCCCGCCGACGATCGAGGTGACCGAGCGTTCGAACTCACTCGCCAGCATCATCAACTCGCCGCGGCGCTCCTGTGCGACCTGCGCTGCCTGTTCCTCGCGCCGTCGCCGCTCGCGCGCGGCCCGGTCTTCGGCGAGCCGCGCTTGCTCTAGCGCGTTTTCGGTGGCCCGACGGCCGTCCTCGGCAATCGCGATCAGCTCGCGCGCGCGTTGCAGGCTGCGCTCCTGCGCGGCGAACAGCCGCTCCAGCATCAGCGTGACCACGGTCAGCGCGCCGAACTGCAATCCGACCGCGACGACATGGAACAGCACCCGGCCGAGATCGCCATTGCCGTCGAACACCCAATCGGGCGCGAACCATTCGAGCAAGAGGTGATGCACCGCGGTCAGCCCGGTCGCGATCAGGATCGGCCGCCAATCGGCGAGGACCAGCAACGCCGCCATCGCGACGAAGAAATACATATGCGCGTCCATCTGCCAGGCGCGTCCTTGCAGGACGAACACCAGCAGCGCCGGCAGCACCGACGCCAGCGTGCCCATCGTGGCGCGCGCCGCCGCATCGTAGCGGCCGAGCACCATCATCGCCGTCGGCCCGATATTGGCGAGCAGCCCGACCGCAAGGATCACCGGCAGCTTGCCCCCGCCGATCACCAAGTCGCCCGCGCACAGCCCGGCGAGCACGATCCAGCCCGCCCATGCCCAGCCCCTGACGCCGTACATGCGCATCCGGTCGAGCGGATCGGTCGGCGTGCTCATGCGACGTTGGCCTGTCGCGAGGGGGTGCCGCATCCGGCGGGCGGGGCGGCGAGCATCAGGATCTGCCACGGGTGAATTACCGTCGCCATCTGCGCCCTGCTGCCCACCACCACCAGCGATCCGGGCAGCGGCCCTTCGCCGAGCAGCGCCGCACCAGAGGACAGCGCCAGCCGCGCCGTGGCGTTGACGTCGTGATTAAGCACCGGGACCAGCAGGATGCGCCCCTCGGCGGGCGGATACAGGCTCATGACGGCAAGCGCCGCGATTCCCGCGGTCACCTGTGCAGCGAGGAAGAGCCGGTCGGAAGGGTGATCCATTCCGCACCTTGTAAGATTTGGTGCTTAACGGAGTGTAATTGGTGCGCTTTTTCGCGCGTGACATCATCGCCTCGATCGATCGAGGCCCTGGGGTTTGATTCAGCTGGCTTCAACCACCTCTATCTGTACCCCGGCGAAGGCCGGGGCCCAGTTGGGAAGGTCCAGAAGATGAAGCGCGACGCACATCAGTAGCGTCCTCAACTGAGCCCCGGCCGTCGCCGGGGTACACGTCAGGATTGATGAACAGCACGCTAAAGTGCGATGACACAACGTCGAACCGGAGCCGTCATTGCGAGCGCAGCGAAGCAATGACGAACGTGGGTCGGCCCACGTCATCCTGGTCGAAAGGGAAAGTCTAACCTCTGTCTATCCCGCCCTAAGCCTCACCGAGCCGGGCGAACGCGGGCGCATGGGTAGCGGCCCCACGCTCGCCGCAGGGTATCAACCCGCCCTGGATCGGCAGCGCCATCAGATGCTCGCCCGCATAAGGCGAAGCGAAGTTCTTGGCATAATCACCGTGGAAGCCGAACCGCGTGTAGAAGGCCGGCTCACCCAGTACGAAGCACAGCACGACGCGCGCCGCCTCGATCCGCTCGATCCCGGCATGGATCAACGCCTCGGCGACGCCCTGCCGACGATAAGTCTCCGCGACCGCCACCGGAGCGAGCGCGACCGCCGCAATCGCCTTGCCGCCGACATCGACCGCCATCCGGCTGAACGCGACCGCGCCGACCAGCGCGCCACGCTCCTCATCCACAGCGACCGTCATCAGCACCATGTCGCCATCGACGCAAAGCTGCCGCACCAGATCGGCCTCGTCCGCGCGCGTAAAGACGGCCCGAAGCAGCGCGTCGATCGCGGCGACATCGCCGCCGGCCGCCGGGCGGACCGCGATCGTCACGCTCCCAATGCTCGCACCTTCAACGCTCACGCCAGCGCGATGTCGGGCGCGTCCTCGGCCTTCATCCCGATCACATTGTACCCAGCGTCGACATGGTGGATCTCGCCGGTCACGCCGCTCGCCAAATCGGAGAGCATGTACAGCCCCGCACCGCCGACGTCCTCGATCGTCACGGTCCGGCGCAGTGGGGCGTTCAGCTCGTTCCACTTGAGGATGTAGTTGAAATCGCCGATCCCGCGCGCCGCCAGCGTCTGGATCGGCCCGGCCGAGATCGCGTTGATGCGGATGTTGTCGGGGCCCAGATCGACCGCGAGATACTTGACGCTCGTCTCCAGCGCCGCCTTGGCCACGCCCATGACGTTGTAGTGCGGGATCACCTTCTCCGCGCCATAATAGGTCAGCGTCAGGATCGAGCCGCCCTCCGGCATCATCCGCCGCGCGCGCTGTGCGACCGCGACCAGCGAATAGGCGGAGATGTTCATCGTCATCAGGAAGTTGTCGAGCGTCGTGTCGTAATAGCGTCCGCGCAGCTGGGACTTGTCAGAGAAGCCGATCGCATGGACCACGAAGTCGATCGTCGGCCATTCTTCCGCCAGCGCCGCGAAGGTCGCGTCGAGCGCGTCCATATCCGACACGTCGCAATCGAACAGTCGCGCGACGCCCAGTTGCTCGGCGAGCGGCCGCACGCGCTTCTCCATCGCCGCGCCCTGATAGGAGAAGGCGAGTTCGGCACCGGCCTCGCTCAGCTTCTTGGCGATTCCCCAGGCCAGCGACTTGTCGTTGGCCAGCCCCATGATGAGCCCGCGCTTGCCCGCCATCAATTCGTTCACGCGTGTACCTGCATTATTATTCACCCTGTCCGGTCCCCTCTACAACCGGTTCGGGCGGCTCCGCCAGTGCCGCGTTGAGGTGCGCGCCGAAGACCAGTCCCAGCCCGATCAGATAGAAGAACAACAGCATCACCACCACACCCGCCAGGCTGCCATAGGTCAGGTCATAGCCGCCGAGCTGCGACAGCGCCCAGGGCAGCCCGGCGGTCATGCTCACCCACCACAGGGTCGTGAACAAGGCGCCGGGCCATTTGCGCGCATCGCTGCGGCGATATTTGCCGGGCGTCACCGAATAGAACAGCATGTAGAGCGCGCCGAACATGATCGCCGCCGGCACCAGCCGCGCGATATTGAGCCATTCGGCGACATGCTGCGCGACCGGCAGCAGGCGATAGATGAACTGCTCGGCGGCGGTCAGGATGCCCTGCACCAGAAACGCGAACAGGGCGATCACCACCGAGGCGATGATCGCGATGCTCAGCCCCAGCCGCGCGCGCCACAACGACTGCGACGAGCGCGTGCCATAGGCTTTGCGGAAGATGTCGCGGATCGTCTCCGCGAAGCTGCCGACCGTCCACAGCCCGACCAGTGCACCGAACCACAGCAGCGGCCCCGTGCGCGCTTGCAGGACATTGGCGATCGGCGTCCGCAGCACGTCCGCCACGTCGCGCGGCAGCACCGACAGGAAACTGGCCAGCCCGTGCTGCACCTCGTCGCTCTGCCCGAACAAGGACGCCACCGCCGCCGCGACGATGAAGAACGGAAACACCGTCATCAGCGCGAGATAGGCGAGGTTGCCCGCATAGATGAACCCGTCGGTCCACACGCCGATCACCGCGCGCTTGAACACCTCCCAGGCATAGGCGCCGGGGCGGAGGTGAGCGAGCTGTCGGTCGAGCCGGCGACGCGCGGCGCCGTGGTGGCGCCCGCGGTCTTCAGGCGTCAGCGATAGCGGGGCGTCGGTCACGCACGATCAGACGCCCATCGCCGCGCGGGGGTTCCCGCCGCCGTCCCAGCCGGCCACGAACGCCTTCAGCGCCGCATCGTTCGCGGGCACGTCGACCACCAGCGTCACCAACTGATCGCCACGCTCGCCGCCCTTGCGGTGGAAGCCCTTTCCCTTCAAGCGCAACGTCTTGCCGGAGGTCGCGCCGGTGGGGACGGTGATCATCACCGGATTGTCGACCGTCGGACACTTCACCTTGCCGCCCTCGACCGCTTCCTTGAGCGTGATCGGCAGGTCGAGGCGCACGTCGTCGCCGTCCCGCGTGAAGAAGCGGTGCGGCTGCACCTCGATCGTCACGATCGCGTCGCCCGCGCCGCCGGGACCGGTGTCGCCCTTGCCCGCCAGCCGCATCTGCGTGCCGGTATCCACCCCGGCGGGCAGCTTGAGATCGATCGTCGTCCCACCCGCCAGCGTCACGCGCTGCGGGGCGAGCGTCGCGGCGTCGGTGAACGGCACGCGCAGCGCATAGGCGACATTGCCGCCCTTCGCCGGCGGCTGCCGCCGTCCGAAGCCGCTGGCGAACCCGCCAGCACCGCCGCCGCCGCCGCCGCCGCGCGCGCGCCGCCGCCGAACAGCCCCTCGAAGATGTCGCTCATGTCCGGGCCGCCCGCGCCGCCGCCCATCCCGCTCATGTCGAAGCCCTCAGGCCGGAACCCGCCGTTGCCCGCCTGTCCGCGCCCGCCCGCGCCGAAGCCGAACGGCGCGGCCGGGTTGCCGTCGCCGTCGATCTCGCCACGGTCGAAGCGCGCGCGCTTGTCCTTGTCGGTCAGCAGGTCATAGGCGCTGGTGACCTGCCCGAACTTCTCCGCCGCCTTCGGATTGTCGCGGTTGCGGTCGGGATGCAGCTCCTTGGCGAGCTTGCGATACGCTTTCTTGATGTCCGCCTCGCTGGCGCCGCGCGCCACGCCCAGCGTCGCATATGGATCGGCCATGTCGTCCCCGGTTGGTGTGTTACTCGCCTATGTGGGGCAGTGTCGCGCGAAGCGCAATCGTTACGCTGGCTCCGCGATCGCCTCGACGATGCCCTCGACGATCGGCGCCACGTCGACGCTGACCTCCATCGCCTGCGCCCCCGATCCCAGCACCACGCCGTCGACCGGCGCGATCTCGGCATAGTCGCGCCCGATCGCGACGACGATATGGTCGCCTGCCATCCAGATGCCGTTGGTGGGATCGACCCCGACCCAGCCGCGCACCGGCCCGCACCAGATCAGCACCCAGGCGTGCGTCGCATCGGCGCCGACCAGCCGTTCCTGCCCGGGCGGCGGGATGGTGCGGATATAGCCCGAGGCATAAGCGGCGGGCAGCCCGGCGGCACGCAGCCCGGTCAGCATGATCTGCGCGAAATCCTGACAGACGCCGCTGCGCTTGGCGAACGCCTCGTGCGGCGGCGTGTCGACCAGGGTCGCCGTGGGATCGAACGCAAAGTCGCGCTGGATCCGCCGCGCCAGCGCGATCCCGGCCTCCAGCACGTTGCGGTCGGGCGACAGATCGGGCGCGCAATAATCGGCGATCGCACGGTCGAGCGGGATCAACGGCGACGGGAACAGATACGCCGCCGGCCCCGCCGCCGAGACGTCGCCGGACGCACGGGCGAGCGCGCAGACCTCGGCGATCGAGAGATCGCTCGCGTCGGGCACCGGCACCAGCCGGTCGACCGTCAGCCGCGCGACACTCTCGATCGTCAGCCGCCGGACCCGCTCGTCGACCACCAGCCGGGTGACATGCGCCAGCCCCGCTTCGGCATGTGCCTCGGTGGTCCGCCCGGAGGGCGCGACATGGAGCGCATATTCCTCCAGCTTCTGCCCCGGCCAGTCGATCGGCTTCAGCCGCAGGTTGCAGCGCGCGAACTTGACCGCATTGCCATAGTCGAAGCGGGTGATGTGGCGGATGTCATAGCGCATCGATCAGGCCGTTCCTCTCGCCGCCACACCCGTTCGCCCTGAGGAGAGGCTGAGCGAAGTCGAAGCCTCGTCTCGAAGGGTACGCGCGATGCTTCGAGACGGCATTTCGACTGCGCTCAATGCCTCCTCAGCACGAACGGAGGGGTAGGGGGCGAGCGGGCTCACGCCAGCGTCAACCCGCTCGCCCGCAACGGCTCCGCACCCTGCAGGAAATACCGCCGCGCGATCGCCTCCGACAGCCGGAACAGCCGATTCTCGACCTCCGACAGCGTCTCGGGATCGAGCAGTGCCGCCTGCGCCGGGGCGACCAGGGCGTGCAGTTCGGTCGCCTCGATCTGCTGCGGCTCGGCCATGCCGTCGTCGTCGAGCACCGGCAGCGCCGCCAGATGCTCGCGGATCCGCTCGACCTGGAACGCCAGCGCGCGCGGATTGCCGGGATCGAGTACCGTCAGATCGACCACCGGCACCCGCGCGATCCCGGTCAGATAGCGCTGGCGATAGCTGATCTGGCTGTCGGCGAGGTCGAGCAGCGTCGACAGATCGCCGGCCGACGCGCCGCTCATCCCGAAGATCCGCGCCGCGCGCGTGATCGCCCGCGCCCGCTCGATCCGCCGCCCGAGATCGTGGAACCGCCACGCCGCGGTCCGCCCCATATGCTCGGCCGACAGCCCGGCGATCGCGGCATAGCGGCGCTGGAGCGACCCGGCGCGGTCGAGCATCCCGCGATGCGTCGGGAAGGGCGCGTCGAGCAACCGCACCATGTCCACCGACAGCCGGTCGCGCGATCCGCCGGCGATCCGCTGCGCATGGGTGTTGATCGCCGCCACCGATTGCCAGCCGTCGCGCGCTTCCATCGCGGTGCGCGCGAAGGCGATCAACTCGGCGCGGCGGAAGCCGGTCGGGGCAGGGGCCGCGCCGCTGTCGACGATCTCGGCGACCAGCTTGGCGATCGTCGCGTCATCGGGCGCCGCGCCGGTATCGGCGTCGATCGAATGGCCGAGCATCACCCGGATCGCCGCCAGCAACGCCTCGCCGCGATCCAGATAGCGCCCGAGCCAGAAGAAATTGTCCGCGACCCGGCTCGGCAAGGTGCCGGGATTGCGCCTTATGTGGAGCGAGTCCGGCGCGGGCAGCAACGAAACCGGCGAAACCGGCTCCGCACCGTGGACGCAGACGTCCGCAGACCACGTCCCTTCGCCCAGCACCGCGGCCCGCGGGTCGGGATGCTCGCCGATCCGCGCGAAGCCGCCCGGCAATACCTGCCAATTGCCCTGCGCATCGCGCGCCGCGAACACCCGCAGCGTGAACGGGCGTGGCTCCAGCCGGTCCTCGATGATGACCGGCATCGTCGACAGCCGCACGATTTCCTGCCCGACGTAATCCTGCGGACGCCGCGTGAGATCGTCGAGGAATGCGGCGCGCTGCTCCTGCGTCAGGTCCGCCCCCGCGACCGGTGCCTCGCCCGGCAGTCCCAGCGTTCGCGCGCCGAACGCCGGCGACAGCAGCATCGACCCGAACTCGCCCGCGACATGCGCCGCCTCGCGCGGCTGCCCGCACCACCAGGTCGCGATATTGGGCAGGATCAGGTCCGCGCCGGTCAGCCGCGTGCTGAGTTGCGGCAGGAACGCCCCGAACGCCGGGCTTTCCAGCACCCCGGCGCCGGGCGCATTGGCGAGCACGACATTGCCCTGCGCCCAGACGTCGATCAGCCCCGGCACCCCGATCCGCGAGTGCGAATCGAACGCCAGCGGATCGAGCAGCCGCGGATCGAGCCGCCGCCACAGCGCATCGACACGCTTCAGCCCGCCGATCGTGCGGACGTACAGCCGATCCTCCAGCGCGGCGAGATCGTCGCCTTCGACCAGCAACAGCCCCAGATAGCGCGCCAGATGCGCCTGTTCGGGGTAGCTGGGATTGTAGCGCCCAGGGGTCAGCAATCCGATGCGCGGATCGCTGCGCCGGCACGCCGCGGCCAGCCCCTCGCGGAACGCCGCGAAGAACGGCGCGTGGCGACGCACGTTGAGCCGCGCCTGCAGCCCGCCTAGCGTGCGGCTGACCGCAAGCCGGTTCTCCAGCGCATAGCCCGCCCCGGTCGGCGCACGCAGGTGGTCGGCAAGCACGCGCCACTCGCCCGACGGACTGCGCCCCAGGTCGATCGCGACGAAATGCAGATGGTGCCCGCCGGGTGGCGCCAGCCCGACCAGCGGGCGCAGGAAGAACGGGCTGCCGGTGACGAGCGTCGCGGGAAAGTGCCCGCGTTCCACCAGCTTCGACGGGCCGTACAGATCGGCGAGGATCGTCTCGAACAGATCGGCGCGCTGGACGATCCCGCGCTCGATCAGGGACCATTCCTCCGCCTCGATCAGCAGCGGCATCGGGCTGACCGGCCACGGCCGCTCGCTGTCCTCGCCGATGATGCGGAAACCGGTGCCGATATCGATCGCGTGCCGCTGCACCCGCTCGCGCGCATGGCCGAGATCGTCGCCCGCGACCGCGGACAATTCCTCGAGCACCGCCAGCCACGGCGCGCCGGCACCGGCGCGCATCGTGTCGGACGACGTGCCTGCGTAATCGTCGAAGCGGCGGCGGGCGAGGGTGCCGGTATCGAAGAGGGGCTGCGTGGCCAGCGTTTCCTCCTTCAGCCAACCGGGGCGACCCTAATGCCGCGACCGGGTTAAGCAATCGGAATCGACCGCGCCGCTTAGGGTCTGTACTCAATCGCAACAAGGATCGTGATCGCCTCTGGAAGGCCGCCCACGAGGAGCGAAGCGCAGTCGGGTAGCTGCGCTACCCGCAAGCAAGCGACGATGCTGGGCGGCCTTCCAGGGGCGACCGCGAAGCGGCGGGCGGATTTTGGCGCCAGGCGGCGTCGCGCGTCGGTCACGATGCTTGGGCATCGCTCCCTCCTTGCTCCTAGCCTGGCGCCAAAATCCGCTCCGTCACGACCTTGTTGCGATTGGGTACAGACCCTAAAGGTCGGGCAGCACCTGATCGGCGACGCCCCACTCCTTCAGCGATCGTCCATTGGCGCGCGCGATCAGCGCCTCGGCATCGCCGACGTGCCAATGCGCGGCGCTGTCGAGATCGCGCAGTTCGGTCCACGATACCGGCGCCGCGACCGGCGCACCGGCGCGTGCGCGCGCGGCATAGGGCATGATCGCGGTCGCGCCGCGCTGGTTGCGCAGATAGTCGATGAAGATCCGCCCCTTGCGCTTGGCCTTGCTCATGACGGCCACGAACCGCTCGGGATCGGCATGCGCCAGCGCGCGCGCAAACCGCTCCGCGAAGTCGCGGACCGCCGGCCATTCGGCCTTGGGGGTCAGCGGCACGACGACATGGACGCCCTTGCCCCCCGACAGCAACGGGAAGCTGACCAGCCCCAGTTCGGCGAGTTGCTCTTTCAGGTGTACGGCGGCGCGCTTGGTTTCCTCGAAGCCCAGCCCTTCGTCGGGGTCGAGGTCGAACACCAGCCGGTCTGGTCGTTCAAGCGCATCGATGCGCGATCCCCAGCCGTGGAACTCGATCGTTCCCATCTGCACGCACGCGACCAGACCGTCGGCGTCGTCGACATACAGATAGTTCTCGGTGCTGCCGTCCTTCTCGCGGATCGGCACCTGATGCACGGTATCGCCGAACGATCCGGCGTCGTGCTTCTGGAAGAAGCATTGCCGCGCTCGCCCTTGCGGGCAACGCACCAGGCTGACCGGCCGATGCCCCGCCCATGGCAGCATGATCCCCGCGACCGTCGCATAATAATCGGCGAGCTGCCCCTTGGTGACGTCGCTCTCGGGAAAGATCACGCGATCGCGATTGGTGACCTTGATCTGCGACTCGACCTTCGGCGGCGCTGCCGGCCGCTCGGCGACCACCTCCGCCGCCGGCTTGTCGCCGCGCAACCCGATGAAGCTCGAATGGCGCAGCACGCCGTCGGGCGTCGTCTCGGCGAAGGCGACCTCCGCCACCAGCTCGGGCTTTACCCAATGCGCTCCTTTTACCGCCGCACGCGGTGCCTCGACCGTGGCGGTCTTGCGCGCCAGTTTGTCGAGCCGCGTCCGCAGCTCGTCGATCATCGCGGCGTCGAATCCGGTGCCGACCTTGCCGGCATAGCGCAGCGTGTCGCCGTCATGCACGCCGAGCAGCAACGACCGCAGCCCGCGCGACTTGGTGGAGGGCAGCCAGCCGACGATCACGAACTCTTGCCGCCGGATACACTTGATCTTCAGCCATGCGGACGTCCGCTTCCCGCGATACGGCGCATCGGCGCGTTTGGAGACGACGCCCTCATAGCCTTCGCGGCACATCGTCTCGAACAATTCCTCGCCGGCGCCGACGATATGCTCGGCAAAGCGCAGCCGCTCCTCGCCGCCGCCGACCAGTGCACGCAGCCGCTCCTTGCGCGCGACATTGGGCTGGTCGCGCAGATCCTTGCCATCCACTTCTAGCAGGTCGAACGCAAACAGCGTCATCGCGCCCCCCGCGCCGATCGCATCCTTGAGCGTCGAGAAATCGGGCCTGCCCTGCTTGAACGCGACGATTTCACCATCGATCAGCGCGGTCGTGGCGGGGAGCGCGGCGGCGGCTTCGGCGATGCCGGGGAATTTGTCGCTCCAATCGAGCCCGCTGCGGGTAAAAACCTTCGCCTTGCCGCCCCCGACCGCGATCAACGCGCGATAGCCGTCGTATTTCACCTCATGTATCCACTCCCCGCCGCCCGGAACGTGGTCCACGAGCGTACAGAGCTGTGGCGGCTCGTAGACGGGCGGCTTGCCCGATTTGCGCTTCCGGGCCGGTTTCCCACCCTTGCCGTCGGCGATTTCCTGCATCGTCCGCCCGGTCGCGACACTGGTCAGCGCCGTCTCCACCAGCGTGTCGGTGCCACCCGCCGCGGCATCCTCGATCTTGCGTAACAGCCAGTTTTCGCGGCGTTCTTTGCCGCGCGGGCGCAGCCGGATCAGCAGCCACTCCCCCTTCATCCGCTCGCCATCCAGGACGAAGTGCAGATGGCCCTTGTCGATGTCGGCGGCACTCTTGCCCTTGACCGGCGACCAGGTGCCGCGGTCCCACAACATCACCGTCCCACCACCATATTCACCCGCCGGAATGGTCCCCTCAAACGTCTGATAAGAAAGCGGATGATCCTCGGTCCGCACCGCCAGACGCTTCTCGTTCGGGTCGAGACTCGGGCCGCGGGTGACGGCCCAGCTTTTCAGGACGCCGTTGACTTCCAACCGGAAATCCCAGTGCAATCGCGTCGCATCGTGCTTCTGCACGATGAAGCTGTTGCCTTTCCCGGGCGCGAGCGTCCCGGCCGGCTCGGCGGTCTTCGCGAAATTGCGCTTGGCATTATAGGGGGCGAGCGGGTCGGTCATTTGGCAGCCCCGTCAACGGGATGAAGCTCAAGCACTTTTCTTCGTCTTCGCCGCCGGTTTGCGGGCGGCAGGCTTGCGCGCCGGAGTCTTCTTCTCCGTGGTGCCGCCCTTGCCCTCCATCGACTTTTTGAGCGCCGCCATCAGGTCGACGACATTCGAGCCCGACCGCCCGCCGTCATCGCCCTTGTCCTCGATGATCTTGCGACCCTTCGCCTTGCGCTTGCGCTCGATCAGGTCCTTGAGCGCATCGACATAGCGGTCGTGGAACTCGGCCGGATCGAACGCCGCGGCCTTCTTCTCGATCAGCGCCTCGGCGAGGTCGAGCAATTCGGCGTCCGGCTTGTCGTCGGGAATGTCACGGAAATATCCCTGCGCGCGGTGAACCTCGTCGGCATAGCGCAAGGTTTCGAGGATCATGCCACGCCCGCACGGCTTCAGGCTGACCACATATTCGCGACCGCGCATCGCAAGTTGCCCGAGCCCGACCTTCTTCGTGCGACGCAACGCCTCGCGAAGCACGATGAACGCTTCCTCGGCGAGGTCGTCGGCGGGGACGACGAAATACGGCTTCTCGTAATAGAGCACGTCGATCTCGTGCGCGTCGACGAACTGGGTGAGCTCCAGCGTCTTCTTCGACTCGAGCTTGACCGCGTCGATCTCATCCTGTTCGAGCAGGACATATTCGCCCTTCTCGATCTCGAAGCCCTTCATGATCTCGTCGGTATCGACCGGGCCGACACCGGGCGCGACCTTCTCGTATTTGATCCGCTGCCCGCTCGGTTCGTGGATCTGGTGAAAGGCGACCTGCGCACCGGACTTGGTGGCGGAGTAGATTTCGACGGGGATCGACACCAGCGCCAAACGGATCTGCCCCTGCCAGTATGCGCGCGCCGCCATCGGATAAGCCTCTCGTTGCGAGAGCGATTCAATCATCGGGCGCGGCGGGGGTTCCGGGGCTTAACGTGCATCTAACACAGCGCCGAGATCGCGTGCACCATGGGCGAAGGCGAGTACCTGGATATCGTTCGCGCGAACTTCGTAGAAGATTGCATAATCGTTGTGATTCAAGCGCCGGATTTCGCGAGCGGAATGATGTGGCCATCGTGGGTAGATGCGCGGATAGATCGCGAGGGCTGCACAGGCATCAAGCAATTCATCGATGTAGCCGACTGCGCGGCCCGGATCGTCGCGTGCGATCCACTCGCCGATTGCACCAAGATCGTCCCACGCTCCGGCAGCAATCGCGACCTTCATGCCTGCGGCTTGAAGCGCCGGTGGAAGTCTGCGCGAACCTCGTCGATGGTAAAAACCCGTCCGGCATCGACGTCGGCGAGACCGCGGTCGACCTGCGCCTGAACCATCGCCAGCCACGATTCGCGTTCGTGGACAAGCCGCACCCCTTCCCGCAGCACCTCGCTACGCGAACCATAGCGGCCCTTCTGCACTAGTTCGTCGACATAGCTTTCCAGCCGGTCGCCCAGTTTCACGCTGCTCGCCATGATCCACCTCCACGGTGATAATAATCAATACCGCTATGAACGACAATGATGACCTTTCCAGCCGATCGCGGTAAGAGCGCCGCCATGGCCGACGATCCCTTTTCCTTGTTCGACCGCTGGTACGCCGAGGCGCGCGAGAGTGAGCCGAACGACCCGAATGCGATGGCGCTGGCGACCGCGGATGCGCGCGGCCGGCCGTCGGTGCGGATGGTGCTGTTGAAGGGGCACGGCCCGGACGGCTTCGTCTTCTATACCAACCGCGGCAGCCGCAAGGCCGGCGACCTAGCGGTCAATGCGCAGGCGGCGTTGCTCTTCCACTGGAAATCGCTGCGCCGGCAGATCCGGATCGAGGGCGCGGTGACCCACACCACCGATCAGGAAAGCGACGCCTATTTCGCGACTCGCGGGCGCGACTCGCAACTCGGCGCGTGGGCGTCCGAACAATCGCGCCCGCTCGACGATCGCGCGACCTTCGAGGCGCGTTTCGCCGAGATGACAGCGCGCTTCGACGGACAGCACGTGCCGCGTCCACCCAATTGGGGCGGTTACCGCGTCACGCCCGACCACCTCGAATTCTGGCATGACCGTGCGCACCGGCTGCACGAACGGCGCGTGTTCGCGCCCGATGCGCAGGGTGGCTGGCGCGAAGGATTGCTGTTCCCATGACGCGCGACGAACGCCGCCGGATCATCCCGCTCGCGATGCGCGCCGCGCTGGCGAGCGTGGCGATGGCCTGCACCTTGTTGATCGTGAAGGGCTATGCCGCCTGGCATACCGGATCGATCGCGATGCTGGGCAGCCTTGCGGACACCGGGCTCGACCTGCTCGCCAGCCTCGTCACGCTCTATGGCGTGAAGCTCGCCGCCGAGCCTGCCGACCACGACCATCGCTTCGGCCATGGCAAGGCGGAGGCGCTGGCGGCGCTGTTTCAGGTCGTGCTCATCACCGCTTCGGCGATCGGGATCGCGGTACAGGCGATCCGGCGCTTTTCCGATCCGGTCGCCAATGAAGACGCCGGGCTGGGGATCGGCGTGTCGATCGCGGCGATGGTCGCGACCTTCGCATTGCTCGCTTATCAGCGCAGTATCATCCGCCAGACCGGCTCGATCGCGATCATGGCCGACAATGTCCATTATCAATCGGACATGCTGCTCAACGTCGCGGTGATCGCGGCGTTGGTGCTCGATCAATATGTCGGCATCTCGGGGGCCGATCCGGTGTTCGGCATCGCGATCGCCGCATGGCTGGCATGGGGCGCGTTCCAGGCGTCGAGCCAGGCGATCGACATGCTGATGGACAAGGAATGGTCGGAAGGGCAGCGTGCCGCCTTCATGGAGGTCGCCGCTCGCCAGCCGGGCATCCGCGGCATTCACGACTTCCGTACCCGCCGCGCCGGGAGCCACGACTTCGCGCAATTCCACATGGAGGTCGACGCCAATCTGTCGGTTCGCGCGGCGCATGACATCGTCGAGCGCGTCGAACGCGCGCTCCGCGACACCTTCCCGCGGGTCGAAACGCTGATCCATCTCGATCCGGAAGGGCATGTTGATACCGACAATCCGTTGGTGGAGGCGGACGTCACGCCGCACTGGTTCTCGAAGCGCCTGTAGGAGGCCCGCCAACGATGCGCATCCCGTTCACGCAGGTCGATGCCTTTGCCGACCAGGCGTTCGGCGGCAACCCGGCGGCGGTGATGCCGCTGCCGACCTGGCTCGACGATGAGACGCTGCTGCGGATCGCGCAGGAGAACAACCTGTCGGAGACGGCTTTTCTGGTGCCGGACGACGGTGAGACCGCGGAGTACGAGTTGCGGTGGTTCACACCCGCCGCCGAAATCGCGCTCTGTGGCCACGCGACGCTCGCCGCCGGCCATGTCGTGCTGGCGTCGGACACCGATCGGCCATCGGTGCGGTTCCGTACCCGGCAGTCGGGCGTGTTGCAGGTCACCCGCGACGGCGCGGGATATGCGTTGTCGCTGCCGGCGTTGCGCCCCGCATCGAAGGAACTGCCCGCGATCGTCGCGGCGTTGCGGGTCGAAGCGGTGGAGACCTTGTGGCATGACGGCGGCTATGCGGTCGCGGTCCTCGCGGACGAAGCAGCAGTGCGCGCCTGTGCCCCCGATCAGGTTGCGCTCGCCACGCACGGGCGTTTGCTGGTGATCGTCACCGCCCCCGGCGACACGAGTGATATCGTTAGCCGCGCGTTCACCCCGGCGTTCGGCATTCCCGAAGACCCCGTAACCGGCGGTGCTCACGCCGTCGTCGTGCCATATTGGGCGGAGCGGCTGGGGCGCGACCGTTTCTCTGCCTATCAGGCAAGCGCGCGGGGGGCGGCTCGGCTGCCGCCTCGACGGTGATCGCGTGGTGCTCAGCGGCACCTGCATCACGATCATCGAAGGCACCTTCCTGCTGCCGTGATGGTCAGATCAACCCCTTGGCGCGCAGGCTGACCGTTGAGACCGACGATCAGATGATCGTGGACCGCGATATCGAGCGGCTTGCCCGCCGCGATGATCGCGCGGGTGATGTCGATATCGGCGCGGCTGGGTGACGGATCGCCTGGCGGATGGTTGGCTCCTAAAGCCCGACGCTTGCGCCGCCTTTCGCTGACGCACCCAACGATGCAACCGAGCCGCCGAACGCGATGACCGGTGTGGCCTGCTCGCCGCTGGAGCCGACGTGCGCCATCAGAAAGTTGTTGCTGACGCTGGGGCTTGAGCCGATCGCACAAGCGTAGGGCCGTCGCCGTTGATGATCCTCGCTTCGGTCCTGAGCGTGACTCCCCAACGCCATCCATCATCGCAGTCATGTCGGGGTGAATGAGCATGGTCTTGCCCGCTGCATAGGCGCAATCGTCGCGGTGCTGCCGGACGCTCAAGACAAACGTGTGGAGGATCATGCAACGCATAGTCCCGCGACTACGGAAGGGCGCTGTAAGGACTTCCTGGCGCGATCCTGAAGCTATTCGGAGGCGATCCTGCGCGCAGCCAGCACGTCAAGGTCGATCCGCAAGCCCAGCGTTCGCCTTTACCTCGCGGAGGAGTACCTCGCCCCTATTGGCATGAAGACAGCCGGTTTGTCGCTTTGCCCAAGATACGAGCCGGCCGTCACAGGGAAGACCTTCCTTGACTGGCTTACTGTTGACGATAATACTGCCTATCTCTGGGGGCAAATTATGTTAACTGAATTCTATAAAGCATTGGTTTTTATGACTTCTTTGCTGATAGGATCTCTAATTGCTATCAGTCCTGCCAACGCGGGCGCGACGAGGTACTACGGATTCAACACGTCGGTGCCGGACGATAGCGGGAGGGTGTTCAGTGGTTCATTCGCTGTAAGTAGTGCCGCAAACGTCTACACCTTAAAGGCGTTTAATGGCTCATACGATAACCATCAATATGACTTAAGCAACACCGTGCTCGAGAGGGCTGGAAACGGTATCATCATTGGCGGCTACAATTATGGGGCAGGTGTTCTTAAGCGTGGAACTGATGATTTCTCGCTCGGCTATTTTAATTTTGGCGATACACAATCAAGTTATACCCTATCTAGAAGTTTGATGAATGGCTTCAAGTCCGGAACTTTGAGCCTTATTGAGTTAGAGAATATCACGAAGTATAATTTCAACACTATTGTGAGCGGGGATAAAAACAAGATTTTCTCGGGCTCTTTTTCGGTTCGCGAATTTGGCGGCGCGTATTCGCTTACGTCATTCGATGGATCATACGATGGATTTAGTTACGGCCTATCCAACGTTGTTCTGGAAGCGGCAGGTGATGGAATAATCATAGGAGGGTCAAATTCGGGAGCCAATGCTGTTAAGAGAGGCATCAACGATTTTTCACTTGGATATTTCTCTTTAGACGCGGATGTTGCAAAATACACATTGACAAGAAATGGGTATAATAGCTTCTTTTTCGGAAACGTCGAGTTGAGCAAGGTTGGCGTGGTGCCCGAACCAGCCTCTTGGATGATGATGCTTGCAGGCTTTGGCCTTATCGGTGCGGCCGTTCGCCGGCGCCGCATCACGTCGCAGAGCATCCGGCGCTTCCGCGGCGCCTGACCAACATTGGAAATTAGATCAAGGCAGCGTTCCGGTGGCGTGGACAACGTCTCGCGCTACCGTGAGGCGCTGACAAGACGCATTGTCGTCTCCGCTTTGTCGGCCGCTATTCGAGATTGATCTTGCAAGCGGCCAGCACGTCGAGGCCGCGCCGCGCAGCAATCCGATTTTCGCCGCCGAGCATCATCCGCTCATCGCCGGCGGCAGCAAGAGCACCGCCAAGACAAGGCGCGGCGACGTCGCACTGGCCGCGCTGGATGCCGGGGCCAAGCGGTGCTCTCCGGCAATGTCCACGCCCGTTCGACATGCCCTATGAGCGCAACGGATGGCGGCTGTGGTTGATCGGCGCCGGCACACTGTCGAAGCGAACCCCCAACTTCCCCAACTGCATTCAACGAGATCCGGGTGACGGGGGTCCGCTTCGCAACGCTGAGGCGGACGATTAACCACCAGCCGGCGCACCTGATCAGCTCGGGAGCCGGGGGCGGGACAGTAGGGGCGACCTCACCGCCATCGGTCCTGCTTTCCGCTGGCCCTAGGCGTTTCGAAGAGCAACCGCCCCTATATCAACCCCTTGGCGCGCAGGCTGACCTGTCCATTGAGCCCGACGATCAGATGATCGTGGACCGCGATGTCGAGTGGTTTGCCCGCCGCGATGATCGCGCGGGTGATGTCGATATCGGCGCGGCTGGGTGACGGATCGCCCGACGGATGGTTGTGGACGAGGATCAGCGCCGCCGATCCGAAATCGAGCGCACTCTTGATGACTTCGCGCACGTGCACCGCCGCTTGGTCGATCGTGCCGCGGCTCATCTTCTCGTCCCGCATCAGCATATTGCGGGTATTCAGGTGTAGCACGTGGAACTCTTCGACCATGTTGTGCGCCATATGCGCATGAAGATAGTCGGAGAGCGCCTGCCAATTGGACAAGACAGGCGCCGCCTGCGCGCGGGCGCGCACCAGCCGAATCGCGGTCGCGTGCGCGATCCGGATCGCCGCGACGCTGGTGTCGCCGGCGCCTTTGACTTGCGCCAGAACGGCAGGATCGGCGGAGAAGATCGCCGGCAAACTGCCGAATCTCGCCAGAAACCGCTTGGCGAGCGGCTTAGTATCCTGTCGCGGGATCGCCAGCGCGAGCAGATATTCGAGCAGCTCGTGATCGAGCAGCCCGTCCGGGTCGGCGAGCAATCGCGCGCGCAACCGGGCGCGGTGCCCTTTCGCATCCAGCGCGCGCGTCTCGTCGTGGGCCATGCGTGTCGGAGTAGGTCGGTCCGCCGCGCCGCGCAATTGCGTGGCCCGCGCACGCTGCCCTATGGTGGCGAAACCATGAGCGAGGCAGGCCAGCAACCGACAGGGTGCGCGTGAGCGACGCAGGCCGGCGCATTGCGATGGCAGTATCGGTCCTGGCGCTCGCGGCCGGGGGTGGATTGTGGCTGTCGCGCGTCCCGATCGCGACGCGCGTGATCGACAAGGAACTGGCCGCGAAGGGCGTCCCGGCGCGCTATCATATTTCCAATCTGGGGCTGGGGCGGCAGCGGCTGACCGATGTCGTGATCGGCGATCCGGAGCTACCCGATCTGGTCGCCGATTGGGTCGAGACGCAGACCGACCTGACACTGTCCGGGCCGAAGCTGATCGCGGTGCGCGCCGGGCATGTGCGGCTGGCGGCGCGGCTGCGCGACGGCAAATTGTCGCTGGGCGCGCTCGATCGGCTGATGCCCAAGTCGTCGGGCGGACCGGTGACATTGCCCGCGCTCGACGTCGACGTGGCCGATGCGCGGATCGCGCTCGACTCGGTATATGGCCCGGTGGTCTTGCGGCTGAGTGGACGCGGCCGGCTCAACGATGGCTTTCGTGGACGGCTGGCGGCAACCGCACCGCTTCTCTCGATCGGAGGATGCCGGATCGGCGCGCTCCGGACCGACATGGCGCTGCGCGTGACGGCGACCGCACCGCGTCTTGCCGGACCGGCGCGCGCTGCGGCGGTCGCCTGCGACGGCGTGGCGGCACGGTCACTGGCCGGCGACCTCGACCTCGGCCTGTCGCCGCATTTCGATCGCTGGTTCGGACGGACGCAAGTGACGGCGGCTGGTCTGCAAACCGCGGCGGCGACACTCCGCAACGTCAATCTGGCGACGCGCTTCCGCGGCGATGCCGATCGCACGACCGGGCTGGCGACCGTGATGGTGGACGCCGTGCGGACCGCGACGGCGAGTAGCGGCGCCACCGACTGGCGCGGCCAATGGCGGCTGGCGAACGGTCGCGCGACGCTGGCGGGCCGGCTCGTCGCGCAGCATGTCGCGCTCGCCGCCGCGGAGCAGCGCCGGATCGCGACGCTCGGCGATGGGGCGGTAGGGCTTCCGGTCGCGCCGCTGCTGGCAGGTGCGGCGCGCGATGCGGCGCGCGCGAGCCGCGACATGCAGGTCGCCGCCGAGCTGGCGGTGACGACAGGTGAGCGCACCTTGCTGACGATCGAGCGCGCGACGCTGACCGCGGCAAGTGGCGCGCGCGCCGCGCTCGACGACGGTGCGATAACGATCGGGCACCCGGCCGGAGTGCAGCTCGCCGGGCGGATGACGCTCGGTGGTGGCGGGCTCCCCAGCGCGACGGTGCGCCTCGCGCAGGCGGCGCCCGGCGCGGCGGTCAGCGGAACGGCGGAGATCGCGCCCTACGCCCGCGACGGGGCGGCACTGACGCTGACCCCGGTTCGCTTTACGACCGGCGGGCAGGCCGCGACACGGATCACGACCGATGCGACGCTCAGCGGACCGCTGGCCGGCGGCCGCGTCGAGCGGCTGCGCGTACCGATTGCGGCATTGTGGGACCGGCGCGGGCGGCTGGCCGTCAATCCTGATTGCACGCCGGTCGCTTTCGACCGGCTGGCGGTTTCCAGCCTGATGCTGGTGGACGGCAGGCTGCGGCTCTGCCCGACCGATGCGGCGCTGATCGAGATCGCTGGCGGCCGCGTGCGCGGCGGCGCACGACTGGGCGCGACGCGGCTTGCCGGGACGCTCGGCGGATCGGCCTTCCGGCTCGATACTGGCGGCGCGACGCTGGCGCTTGCGGACCGTCGCTTCGCGCTCGGCGACATCGCCACGTCGATCGGCACGACCCGCATCGCCGCGACGCAGTTGGCGGGCCGGATCACCGCCAGCGGTGCGCAGGGCACGTTCGCGGGTGCCGGCGGGCAGATCGGGACGGTGCCGCTGCTGATGAGCGCGGGCGAGGGCAATTGGCGGTTCGATAGTCGCCGGCTGGCGCTGGACGGTGCGTTGCGCGTCGCCGACACCGCCGCGCCGCCGCGCTTCCAGCCTATGGCGGCGCGGGACATCGCGTTCGTGCTCGACGGCGGGACGATTCGCGCGACCGGCCAATTGGTCGAGCCGACCACGAGCACGCCGGTCGCGACGCTGGCGATCGATCACCGGCTGTCGAGCGGCAGCGGCACGGCGACGCTGACGGTGCCGGGGATCACCTTCGCCAAGGGCTTCCAGCCTGAGCTGTTGACGCGACTGACCTTCGGCGTGATCGCCGACGTCTCGGGGACGATGCGCGGGCAGGGCGAGATCCGCTGGACGCCGGAGGGCGTCGACAGCACCGGCACCTTCTCGACCGACGCGATGAACCTCGCCGCCGCATTCGGCCCGGTGACCGGTCTGGCGGGGACGATCCGCTTCACCGATCTGCTCGGGCTGGTGAGCGCACCCGAGCAGGTCGCGACGGTCACGTCGATCAATCCCGGGATCGCGGTCACCGACGGGCGGATCGTCTACCGATTGCTTCCCGACCTGAAGGTGAAGGTAGAGACGGCACGCTGGCCGTTCGCAGGCGGCGCGCTGACGCTCGATCCGACCTTGCTCGATTTCGGCTCGGACGCCGCACGGCGGATGACCTTCCGGGTCGACGGGATGGATGCAGGCAAGTTCCTGCAACAGTTCGATTTCTCGAACCTCAACGCCACCGGCACCTTCGACGGCGTGCTGCCGATGATCTTCGACGATCAGGGCGGACGGATTGCCGGCGGGCGGCTGACCGCGCGCGAGGCCGGCGGCTCGATCGCATATCTCGGCGAGCTGACGAAGAAGGATCTCGGCGTCTGGGGCAACCTCGCCTTCCAGTCGCTGCGTTCGCTCACCTATCGCAGTCTGGACGTGCAGATGAATGGGCCGCTGGCGGGCGAGATGGTGACCGGGGTGAGCTTCACCGGGATCAAGCAAGGCGAAGGCGCGAAGAGCAACTTCCTGCTGCGCCGCCTGACGCGCCTGCCGATCCGCTTCAACATCACGATCCGCGCGCCCTTCCGCGGGCTGATCGATTCGGCAGCGAGCTTCTACGACCCGCAGCGGCTGGTGAAGCGCAACCTGCAAGCCTTGATCGAAGAGCAGAACCGAAAGACAGGCGTTCAGCCGCCCGCAAGCGAGAACAAGCCATGATGCCGACAGGATTGACGAACGCGATGCGCCCCACGACCTATGCCTTCACGGCGATGCTGACACTGGGAACCGGACTGGGAGGGTGCGTGAATATTTCCGCCCCCGACAAGCCGATCCAGATCAACCTCAACATCAACGTGACGCAGGAAGTGGTGTACCGTCTTGACAATGACGCCAAGTCGCTGATCCAGCAGAACCCGGGGATTTTCTAAGCCATGCGTATGAAGAGCCTTGTCCTGATCGCCGCCCTGGCCGCGGTTGCGGTGCCGGTGGCTGCCTGGGCGCAGCGCGACCCGGCCTATGCCGCCGCACGCGCGGCCGGCGAAGTCGGCGAGCAACCCGACGGCTATCTCGGGGTGGTCGGCAGCGGGTCGGCATCGCTGCGCGCGCTCGTCAGCAACATCAACATCCAGCGCAAGGCCGCGTACACGCAAAAGGCGCAGGCATCGGGCGCGACCGTCGAGCAACTCGCCTTCACGAGCGGCTGCAACCTGATCGCCCAGACCAAGCCGGGCGAGAAATATCGCGCGCCCGATGGGTCGTGGGAGACGCGTGGCGCCGGCGCGCCGCAACGCGACCCACGCTGCGTCTGACGGCAAGGAAAGGCGAAGGGCGGTCCGGTCCCATCCCGTCGCCCCAGCGACGGCAGGGCTTTGCGGAACCGGCAGGTCTTTCGCAACGGTTGACACCCCTTAACCCCCGTCTAACCGGACCGGGCCTTGGCGGGGCTGCTCGCCGCTTGCGCGCACCCTTGTCCCCGGCGAGAAAAACCAGGGTGAGGGTGGCTGCGTGGCGGAGAACGGTTCCGGACGGGATTTCCACGACGCGGACGACCCGCGCCTGACTCAGCTCGATCGTCGACTGGAACAGGCGCGCCGGGACGAAGCGATTCGGCAGGGAACGGTACGTGACGATGCGGATGCAGGGTATTCGCTCGGCAATCGCGTGCTCGCCGCCCTGATCGGAAGTCTCGTCGGATCGGCGCTGATCGGCTGGTGTATCGACCGCTGGATCGGCACCGCGCCGTGGGGACTGATCGTCATGCTGTTCCTCGGAATCGGGGTGGCGTTCAGGCAAATCATTCGGTTGACGAGCAGGCGCCCGGGCGATCCGGGCGCTTGACGTATGTGAGAAACGGGAACCTCGCAGTGGCGGCAGAAGGCGGCAAGATCGATCCGATGCACCAGTTCCTGATCGAGCCCGTGCTCGGTCGGCCCTGGGTGGTGGGCGGCTATGATCTGTCGTTCACCAATTCGGCGTTGTGGATGGTCATCACGCTGGTCGCGTTGTGGCTGTTCATGCTCGGCGGGATGAAGCGCGAGCTGGTCCCCGGTCGTTGGCAGGCGGCGGTGGAGGGCTTCACCGGTTTCGTCCAGAACATGCTGGTCTCGAACGTCGGGCCTGAGGGTAAGCGCTTCGTCCCCTACGTCTTCTCGCTGTTCATGTTCATCCTGTTCGCCAACGTGCTGGGCCTGATGCCGGTCGGCATCGTGCCGGGGTGGCATCCGTTCACGATCACCAGCCACCTGACCGTCACCGGCGTGCTGGCGATCATCAGCTTCTCGATCGTGCTGATCGTCGGCTTCGGCAAGCACGGCTTCCACTTCTTCAGCCTGTTCGTACCGCACGGCACGCCGCTGCCGATGATCCCGCTGATCTTCGTCGTCGAGCTGCTGAGCTTCCTCGTCCGTCCGTTCTCGCTGGGGCTGCGACTGTTCGTCGCGATGACCGCGGGGCACATCCTGCTCAAGGTGCTGGCGGCGTTCGTGATCAACGGCATCAATCTCGGGCCGGGCTATATGGCGATCGTCTCGCTGCCCAGCTTCGTGCTGATGATCGGCATCACGCTGCTGGAGCTGCTGGTCGCGGCGATCCAGGCCTATGTTTTCGCACTGCTGACCAGCGTCTATCTGAACGACGCGGTCAACCTGCACTGAGTTTCCTTTTCCACCACTGAATTTCAACGGGAGTATTATCATGGACGCAAACGCCGCAAAGCTGCTCGGCGCCGGTCTCGCTGCAATCGGCATGGGCATTGCCGCGCTGGGCGTGGGCAACGTGTTCGCCGCGTTCCTCGAAGGCGCGCTGCGCAATCCGGGCGCTGCCGACGGCCAGCAGGGCCGCCTCTTCATCGGCTTCGCCGGTGCCGAGCTTCTGGGCCTGCTCGCTTTCGTGACGATGATCATCCTGGTGTTCGTCGCGTAATCACTCCGACGATATGGCCCCGTCCGCATTGGGCGGGGCTGACCTAGGAAGCGGACACCATGCCCCAAATCAGTCAGATCGCCGCCACCTACGCCTCACAGTTCTTCTGGCTGCTCATCACCTTTGGCATCCTGTATTTCGGGATCGGCAAGATGATGGTGCCCAGGGTTCAGGGCGTGATGGAATTGCGTGAGTCGCAGATCGCACAGGACCTTGCCACCGCCGAGGCGGCTCGGGTCGAGGCCGATCGGACCGAAGCGGCGTGGAATGCCGACATGGATGCCGCGCGTGCGGCGGCGCAGGCCGAGGTCGCCGCTGCCAAGGCGAAGGCTCAGGCTGCCGCCGAGGCGCAGCTGCGCAGCGCCGACGCGGATCTGGCAGAGCGTATCGCGCATCACGACATGGCCATCGGCAATGCCAAGGCGGCGGCGATGGTCAACGTACAGACGATCGCGACCGAAGCCGCGCAGGAGCTGGTGCAGCGCCTGTCGGGCGTCGCAATCCCCACGGACGCCGCCAACGAGGCGGTCCGCAGGCAGCTGAATCATGGCTAATCCCTCTTCGACGCTGGCGCAGGATATCGAGTCGCAGCCGCTCGAGCATCAGGACATGGCGAACGGCAGCGGCATCCATGCCGGTACGAGCGCTGGTGACGGTGAGTCGCACGCCGCGCCGACGGCCTTCGGCCTTAACGATACCGGTTGGGTCGGTGTCGCTGCGCTGGTCGTGTTGATCGGCATGGTCGTATGGAAGGTGCCGGCTGCGATCGGCGCGATGCTCGACAAGCGTATCGGCGAGATCCGCCACCAGCTCGACGAAGCCGCCGCGCTCCGCAAGGAAGCCGAGGCGCTTCGCGACGAATATGCCGCGCGCGCCCGTGGCGCCGAGGCCGATGCCGCCAAGATGCGCGACAATGCGCATCACGAGGCCGCCGAGATCGTCGCCAACGCCAAGCATGACACCGAGGTGCTTATGGAGCGTCGCACGCGCATGGCCGAGGACAAGATCGCGGCCGCAGAACGCGCCGCGATCGCCGAGGTCCGCGCGCGCACCGCCGAGGCGGCGACCGCCGCCGCGGCGTCGCTGATCGCCGAGCGTCACGACGCCGGCGCCGACCGCGCGCTGGTCGATCGCGCGATCTCCGGCGTGGGACGCCTAAATTGATCTGACTGTGTTCGGGATCGACGAGACGGAGCGGGCGCCATCGGCGCCCGTTTTCGTTTTGATCGGTCGAGGTGCGCCATCGCTCTCTGTCGGCAGCCAGAAGGGCGTGGCGTTGACAATAAGCCTTCTTGCGTCATTGCGAGCGTAGCGAAGCAATCCAGGGCAGGGTCAGGACGCCTTGGCTTGCGCCGCTACGCTCGCAATGACGGATTCGGCTGAGCGTCATCTGATCCCGAAGGAAGCCCGACGATGCGTTTCTCGATCACCGCCGCTTTGCTGCTCGCCTCGGTCGCTGCACCCACGATGGCGCAGGCGCCCGCTGCCCCCACCGCCGCACCGACCGGCGCCGACGCGCGGCTCCGTCAGCTCTTCCACGACAGCGACGAGGGCAGCCTGCGCCGCAATCCGGTGCAGGCGCTGTTCCGCGGCGACATGCGCTATGCCGACCAGCTCGGCGACTTCTTCTCCGACGCGCATCTCGCCGCCGAGGAAGCGGCGACGCGCCAGGACCTTGTCACGCTGGCGACGATCGACCGTGCGAAGCTGACCCCGGTCGACCAGATCGCCTATGACGTCTTCAAGCAGCAGTCGGAACTGAACCTGCGCGGCTACGCGCCGGACCTGATCGCGACGCAGATCGTCCGCCCTCTCGACCATTTCTACGGCCTGCACACCTTCTATCCCGAACTGGCGTCGGGGCAGGGCGCGGCACCGTTCAAGACCGTCGCCGACTACGACAACAACCTGAAGCGCAACGCGCAATATGCCGCGCAGATCGACGCCGCGATCGCGCGCTTTCGCCAGGGCATGAAGAGCGGGATCGTCCAGCCCAAGCTGGTGGTCCGCAACATGATCGGCCAGCTCGACAACCTGCTCGCGGGCGGGGTCGAGGCGTCGCCGTTCTACGGTCCGGTCAAGACCTTCCCCGAAGCGATCCCGGCTGCCGACCAGACGCGGCTCCGCGCTGCCTACACGCGCCAGATCACCGAGGTGCTCAACCCGGTACAGCAGCGGCTCCGCGATTTCCTGCAGAACGACTATCTGCCGGTCGCGCGCGACAGTGTCGGGCTGTCGGCGATGCCGGGCGGGGCGAAGCTCTACGATTATCTGATCGAATCGAACACGACGCTGCCGCTCAAGGCCGATGCGGTCCACAAGCTCGGCCTGTCGGAGGTCGCGCGGATCACCCGCGAGATGGAGGCGCAAAAGGCCAAGGTCGGCTTCAAGGGCACGCTGCCCGAGTTCTTCGCCTTCCTGCGTACCGACAAGCGCTTCCAGCCGTCTTCGGCGACCCAGCTCCGCGAAGGCTATGAAGCGATTGGCCGCCGTGTCGATTCGCGCGTGCGTGAGCAATTCTCGCTGGTCCCGAAGACGCGGCTGGAGATCCGTCCGGTCCCGGCGTTCAAGGAGAAGACCGACGCCGGCGGCTCGTACCAGTCGGGCACCCCGGATGGCTCGCGGCCGGGCGTCTTCTATTACAACACCTACGACCTGCCGACGCGCTACATGTGGGAGATGGAGACGCTCTACCTCCACGAAGCGGTGCCGGGACATCATTTTCAGATCAGCCTCGCGCAGGAAAACGACGCGCTGCCCGCGTTCATGCGCTTCGGCGGCAACACCGCCTATGTCGAGGGTTGGGCGCTGTACTCCGAGACCTTGTGGCCGCAGCTCGGGATGGAGACCGATCCGTATCAGCGAATGGGCGGGCTCAACGACGAGATGCTGCGCGCGATGCGGCTAGTGGTCGATACGGGCATCCATGCCAAGGGTTGGACGCGCGATCAGGCGATCGAATACATGCTCGCCAACTCGCCGATGTCGCGCACCGACGCGACCGCGGAGATCGAGCGCTATATCGCGATTCCGGGGCAGGCGCTGGCGTACAAGATCGGGCAGCTGACGATCTCGCGCGTGAAGGCGGATGCGCAGAAGAAGCTCGGCGCGCGCTTCGACCCACGCAAGTTCCATGCGCAGGTGCTCGATACCGGCGCACTCCCGATGCCGGTGCTGGAGAAGAAGATCGCCGACTGGGTCAAGGCCGGGGGCAAGTAAGCTCGCCTGACGCTGCTTCCTTCCGCGATCCGGGGCGACGGTGTGTGGACCCACAACCGTTGCCCCATCCCGCCGCACTACCTAGATCGCGGGGGATGACAGGCAGCTACGGCCCCCCGACCGCTTCAACGAGGAAAAGGCCACTTACGCGATCCGCGGCGCCGACGCGCCCGATCTGGAAGGCGGGGTGGCGGCGATCCGCAACGTGCTCAAGACGCTGCCGCTCAAGCCCGGCGTCTACCGGATGCACGATGCCAAGGGCGACGTGCTGTACGTCGGCAAGGCGCGCGCGCTGAAGAACCGCGTCGGCAATTACGTGCAGGTCGACCGGCTGTCCAAGCGGCTGCAGCGGATGGTCGCGCAGACGCGCTCGATGACGATCGTCACGACGAACAACGAGGCTGAGGCACTGCTGCTCGAGGCGCAGCTCATCAAGCGCTACCGCCCCGCGTACAACGTGCTGCTGCGCGACGATAAGTCGTTCCCGTTCATCCTGCTGCGCGCCGACCATCAGTTTCCGCGCATCCAGAAGCACCGCGGCGCGCGCCGCGCCAAGGGGGATTATTACGGCCCGTTCGCCAGCGCCGGCAGCGTCAACAACACGCTCAACGCGCTCCAGAAACTGTTCCTGCTCCGGTCGTGCACCGACGGCTTCTTCAAGACCCGCGACCGTCCGTGCCTGCTGTACCAGATCAAGCGTTGCTCGGCGCCGTGCGTCGGGCGGATCGACGAGGCGGCCTATGCCGAGCTGGTCGGCGATTCCAAGAAGTTCCTCGCCGGCAAGGCCACCGACGTGCAGGCCAAGCTCGGCGCCCAGATGGAGGCCGCCGCCGCCAATATGGACTTCGAACTGGCCGCGATCCTGCGCGACCGGCTGAAGGCGCTGACCTTCATCCAGGGCACGCAGTTCATCAATGCCGAAGGGGTCGGCGACGCCGATATCTTCGCATTGGCGTGCCATGAAGGGCTGATCGGGATCGAGGCGTTCTTCATTCGCGGCGGGCAGAATTGGGGCCATCGCAGCTTCTTCCCCGCGCACACCGCCGATGTGCCGGAGGACGAGGTGCTGACGCAATTCATGGCGCAATTCTACGAGGAAGTGCCGCCCGCCCGGATGATCCTGATCGACCGCGTGCTGCCCGATGCCGAGGTGCTGATCGAGGCGCTCTCCGAGCAGGCCGGGCGCAAGGTCGAGATGACGGTTCCGCAACGCGGGGTGCGCAAGCGCCTGCTCGATCAGGCGACGCGGAACGCCAAGGAAGCGCTGGAGCGCCGCCTCGCCGAGAGCACCACGCAGGCGCGGCTGCATCGCGAGCTGGCGGAGCTGTTCGAGTTGGGCGACCCGCCCGACCGGATCGAAGTCTACGACAACAGCCATATCCAAGGCACCAACGCGCTCGGCGCGATGGTCGTCGCCGGGCCGGAGGGGTTCCGCAAGGGGCAGTATCGCAAGTTCAACATCAAAGAGGCGGCGACCGACGACGATTACGCGATGATGCGCGAGGTGCTGACGCGCCGGTTCGCACGCGCGCTGGAGGAGGATCCCGATCGCGACGGCGAGACCTGGCCCGACCTGGTGCTGCTCGACGGTGGGCACGGGCAGCTCAACGCCGCCAAGGCGGTGCTTGAGGATCTCGGCATCGAGGATGTCTGTCTGGTCGGCGTGGCGAAGGGACCGCATCACGGCCGCGAGGGCCGCGAGGTCTTCCACCTCATGGACGGGCGCGAACTGACGCTGCCGGTCAATGCGCCGTTGCTCTTCTATCTCCAGCGCTTGCGCGACGAGGTACACCGCTTCGCGATCGGCGCGCACCGGGCGAAGCGTGCGAAAGCGATCGGCGCAAGCCCGCTCGACGAGGTGCCGGGGATCGGACCCGCGCGCAAGAAGGCGCTGCTGATGCACTTCGGTACCGGACGTGCGGTGCGGAATGCGTCGCTGGAGGATTTGCGCAAGGCGCCGGGGGTGAGTGCGGCGGTGGCGCAGCAGGTGTACGACTTCTACCATGCGCGGTGAGGGGTGATGGGGTGGGTGGCCTCCCCACTCCGTTCGTCATTCCCGCGGAGGCGGGAATCCAGACGCGCAGGTGCATCGACAGAAGCGCAACCGTCGGAGGTTCTGGATTCCCGCCTGCCCGGGAATGACGGACGGGCATTGCCGTGCACCTGACAGCCGACGCCATCCTGCTTTCCGTTCGCGCACACGGCGAGCATGGCGCGGTGGCGCGAGCGTTGACGCGCGACGATGGCGTTCGCCCCGGCTACGTCCGCGGCGGTCACGCGCGCGGGCTGCGTCCCGTCCTACAGCCCGGCAATCTGATCCGCGGCGAATGGCGCGCGCGCACCGAGGAACAACTCGCCGCGCTCACCTGCGAGCTGATCCACAGCCGCGCGGCGCTCCACGAATCGGCGCTCCCCGCGGCGGGGCTCGACTGGCTGACCGCGCTGACCGCGTCGGCGCTGCCCGAGGCGCAGCCCTATCCCTACCTCTACGACGCGCTCGGCGGCGCACTCGACGCGATCGAGGCCGCACCCAGCGCGCGTGGCTGGGCGGCGGCGATGGCGCGCTACGAATTGCTTTTGCTCGCCGAACTGGGCTTCGGGCTCGACCTGACGACGTGCATCGCGACCGGCGACACTGACGACCTCACCTTCGTCAGCCCGAAGAGCGGTGCGGCGGTGTCGCGCGGCGCGGCGGCGGGCTATGAGGCGCGGCTGTTCCCACTGCCGGCCTTCCTGCGTGACGGGGGTGCCGCTGACGGCGCGCAGGTGCTGGAGGCGCTGGCGATCACCGGCCATTTCCTTGCGCGCGACGTGCTGCTCGAACGTCGCCGTGATCCGTTGCCGGCGCGCGCGCGGCTGGTCGAGCGATTGAAGAGGGCGGTTGCGTGAGCGCGCTCTCCGCGCCATGCGGTGCGGCCATGACACACGGCAAGCTCATCGCAATCCTGCCCGGCGACGGGATCGGCCCCGAAGTGACCGCCGAGGCGCGGCGCGTGCTCGACGCGCTCGATCTCGGGCTGGTGTTCGAGGAAGCGCCGGTCGGCGGCGCGGGCTATCGCGCCAGCGGCCATCCGCTGCCCGAGGCGACGCTGGCGCTCGCCAAGCGCGCCGATGCGGTGCTGTTCGGCGCGGTCGGTGATCCGGAATTCGACTCGCTCGAACGCGCATTGCGCCCCGAACAGGCGATCCTTGGGCTGCGCAAGAACCTGACGACCTTCGCCAATCTGCGTCCGGCCAAGATGTTCGCCGGGTTGGAGGACGCCTCGACGCTCAAGCCCGAGGTGGCGAATGCGATCGATCTGGTCATCGTCCGCGAGCTGAACGGCGACGTTTATTTCGGCGCCAAGGGACGCGGCACCACCGACGCCGGACTGCGCGAGGGTCATGACCTGATGCGCTACGACGAGAGCGAAGTCCGCCGCATCGCGCATGTCGGGTTCCAGACCGCGGCGAAGCGGCGCGGCAAGCTGTGTTCGGTCGACAAGGCCAACGTGCTCGAAACCTCGCAATTGTGGCGCGACGTGGTGATCGAGGTCGCGGCGGAATATCCGCAGATCGAATTGACGCACATGTATGTCGACAATGCCGCGATGCAGCTCGTCCGCAATCCGGGCGCGTTCGACACGATCGTGACCGGCAATCTGTTCGGCGACATCCTTTCGGATCAGGCGAGCATGTGCGTCGGATCGATCGGGATGCTGCCCTCGGCATCGCTCGATGCGCGCGGCAAGGGGTTGTACGAGCCGATCCACGGTTCCGCGCCCGACATCGCTGGGCAAGGCAAGGCCAATCCGTGCGCGGCTATCCTGTCGGCGGCGATGATGCTCCGCCACTCGCTAGGCGCTGGCGAGGTGGCGGACCGGATCGAGGCGGCCGTCTCGGCCGCGCTGGCGACCGGCGCGCGCACCCCCGATCTGGGCGGCACCGCGACGCCGCGTTCGATGGGCGATGCGGTGCTGGCGGCGCTCTGATTTCTTTCACCACCCCGGCGGACGCCAGGGCCCAGTTGGGAATGCCGTGTTGGTTGAACGCTGCGTCCTGCCACGAACGGTCTCCAACTGGCTCCCGGCGTTCGCCGGGGTGGTGGGTAAAACTAATGCTCGACCTCGCGGTCGTCGTCCCGACCTTCAACGAGCGCGATAATGTCGCCACGGTGGTGGCGCGGCTGGCGGCGGCGCTCGACGGCCTCGACTGGGAAGTGCTGTTCGTCGACGACGACAGCCCCGACGGCACCGCGCAGGCGGTGCGTGACCTCGCGTTGCACGATCCACGCGTCCGCGTCATCCAGCGGATCGGCCGCCGCGGGCTGTCGAGTGCATGTATCGATGGGATGTGCGCCACCGCCGCGCCGGTGGTGGCGGTCATGGACGGCGACCTTCAGCACGACGAGACGCTGCTGCCGCGCATGGTCGCCGCGCTACGCGACGACCCGACGCTCGACCTCGCGATCGGCTCGCGCTTCGTCGCGGGCGGCGGGACTGGCGAGTGGGACCGCGACCGCGTCGCAAAGTCCGCGCTGGCGACCCGCATCGCCGCACGGGTGGTGCGGACCGAATTGAGCGATCCGATGAGTGGCTTCTTCGCGATCCGCACCCATGTGTTGCGCGGGCTGGTCCCGCATCTGGGCGGGATCGGCTTCAAGATCCTGCTCGACATCATCGGTGCCTCGCGGCGCCCGTTGCGCTTCGTCGAATTGCCCTATGTCTTTCGCACCCGCGCGGTCGGCGAGAGCAAGCTCGATCACGTCGTGGCGATGGAATATCTGATCGCGCTCTACGACCGAAGAGTGGGGCGCATCGTGCCGGTGCGCTTTGCGATGTTCTCGATGATCGGCGCGCTCGGGGCGGGGGTGCATATGAGCGTGCTGTCGCTGCTCTATGTCGTCGCGGGATCGACGTTCCTGACCGGGCAGATCGTCGCGACCTTCGCGGCGATGACCTTCAACTTCTTCCTCAACAACGCGCTGACCTATCGCGACCGACGCCTGCGCGGTGCGCGCGCGTTGCTCGACGGGTGGGTGGCGTTCTGCCTCGTCTGCTCGGTCGGGGCGGTGGCGAACGTCGGGGCGGCGGCGTTCCTCCACGACGTGCGGCAGGGGGCATGGGCGGCGTCGGCGCTGCTCGGCGTGCTGGTCGGGGCGGTCTGGAATTACGCGCTGTCGTCGCGGTTCACCTGGGGACGGTATCGATAGCGCCATCGCCCCGGACGTCGTCCGGGATCAAACCCAGCTATTGAACCATGTGAACCGATGGAACGCCGCCGGGTTGGCGAGAGCTTGCGCGCTGAGCACCGGCAGGAAATACAGCCAGAGCGCGAAGACCAGCAACAGGAACAGCTCGACCCACCGCCCGATCACCGCGCGATGGTGATCGATCGCCACTGCCAGCACGACGCACAGCAGCACGCTCGACGGATAGTAGTAATAATAGAAGCCGAGCGACTTCGGGATGATCGCGAAGATCGCCACCGAGAAGGTCCACAGCGCCGCCGGGGCGAGCAGCCGCGCCGCGCCGGTCCGCACCCACGCCTGATAGCAGGCGATCACCGCGACCAGCCCGCCCCACATCACCGCCGGATTGCCGAGCAACAGGATGCCACGTTGCGCGCCGTCGACGGGTTCGTAGAGATACCAGATCGGGCGGATCAGGAACGGCCATGTCCACCATGCCGACTGATAGGTGTGCGGCGGCAGCTTCTGCGTCTGACGCAGGTACATATCCCATTGAAAATGCGGCAGCGTATGCAGCGTCAGCGCGTCATTGGCGTAGAAGAAGGCGGGCGCGAAGGTCAGGAAATAGGTAATGACCGACAGGCCGCCGAGCAGCGCCAGCGCCGGGACGGTGCCAAGCCCTGGCCAGCGCTGCGGCCGTTCGCGGCGCATCAGCACGAAGGTGATCGCGGCTGCGGCCACATAGGGCGCGGCGGTCCATTTGCAGGCGGTGGCCAGCCCCATCAGCACGCTGCCCGCGCTCCAGCGTACGACGCTGCCGTCGCGGATCGCGGAACTGAGCAGCACGATGCCCCAGAGCAGGAACGCGACCATGAAGGTGTCCAGCATCGCGATCCGCGCCTGGATATAGATCGTGAAGCCGAGCAGCGCGAAGACGGTAGCGAGCAGCGCCGGTCGGACACGCTGCGTCAGCAAATGGGTCAGCGCGGAGACGCCCGCGACCGTCGCGGCGCCCGCCAGCGTCGAGGCGATGCGCCATCCGAACGGCACGTCGCCGAACAGATGGATGCCCGCCGCGATCAACTCCTTGGCCAGCAACGGATGTTCGATATTGGTCGGCCCCGACAGCGCGAGCAGCGCACGCGCGGCGGGGAGGTAGTGGACCTCGTCGAACACCGGCTTGGCCGGCACCGACAGGCGGAAGACGAACATCAGCCAGCTGAACACGGCGATGCCGAGCATGAGCAGTCGCGGCGTTCCCTGCTGTCGTCCCACCCTCGTCACCGCCGCAAATCCTCCGCCACGCCCCGCGTCCGCTTGCGACAGGCACGCGGCGGCGACAAGCCCGATGGTGACGGTTTGACTTGTTCTGGCGGGTGCGCGGAGGCTAAGCGGGGGCATGAAGCGGCACAGCGGACAGGATCGGTCGATCACCCAGAACTGGCGCCCAGCGACCCTTGCGGTTCGCGGCGGCACCGCCCGGTCGGAATATGGCGAGACATCCGAGGCGATGTTCCTGACCTCGGGCTATTGCTACGATCGGGCCGAGGATGCGGCGGCGCGCTTTGCCGGCGAACAGTCCGGCATGACCTATTCGCGGCTCCAGAACCCGACCGTTGAGATGCTCGAACAGCGGATCGCGCTGCTGGAGGGTGCCGAGGCGTGCCGGACGATGGCGACCGGCATGGCGGCGATGACCGCGGTGCTGCTGTGCCAGCTGCAACAGGGCGATCACGTCGTCGCCGGGCGCGCGGCGTTCGGTTCGTGCCGCTGGCTGGTCGATACGTTGCTGCCGAAATTCGGTATCCAGACCACTACCGTCGACGCGCGCGATCCGCAGGCGTTCGAGGATGCGGTGCGCCCGAACACCAAGGTGTTCTTCTTCGAAACCCCCGCCAATCCGACCATGGACGTGGTCGACCTGCGTGCGGTCTGCGGGATCGCGCGCGAACGCGGGATCACCAGCGTGGTCGACAATGCCTTCGCCACCCCCGCGCTCCAGCGGCCGATGGAGTTCGGCGCCGACGTCACCGCTTATTCCGCGACCAAGATGATGGACGGGCAGGGCCGCGTGCTCGCCGGGGCGGTGTGCGGGACGCAGGACTTCATCGATAACACGCTGCTGCCGTTCACGCGCAACACCGGCCCGACGCTCAGCGCGTTCAACGCCTGGGTGGTGCTCAAGGGGCTGGAAACGCTTGATCTTCGCATCCGCCGGCAATCGGAGAACGCGCTGGCGGTCGGTCGCTTCCTCGAGGCCCGCGTTCCGCGCATCCTCCACCCCGGCCTGCCCAGCCACCCGCAGCACGAATTGGCGATGTCGCAGATGGCCGCGGTCGGCGGGATCTTCGCGTTCGAGGTCGCCGACCGTGCGCAGGCACATGCTCTGCTCAACGCGCTCGAATTGATCGACATTTCGAACAATATCGGCGACTCGCGTTCGCTGATGACTCATCCGGCATCGACCACCCATTACGGCGTCGCGGCCGAGGCGCGTGCCGAGATGGGCGTTACCGAGGGGTTGCTGCGCCTCAACGTCGGGCTCGAAGATCCGCAGGACCTGATCGACGACCTCGACCGGGCGCTGCGACAGGTCGGGCTGTGAGCATCACCACCGGAATGGAGGCGTTGTTCACCGACGCCGCCACGACCGAGGACGTCACCGTGCGCGTCTCGGTCAGCTATCTTGCCGAACAGTCCGAGCCGGCGCGCGGGCGCTGGTTCTGGGCCTATCACATCCGCATCGAGAATGACGGCGCGGGCGCGGTGCAGCTGCTGACGCGGCACTGGATCATCACCGACGGCGGCGGCGCGCGCCACACCGTCGAGGGTGAGGGCGTCGTCGGCGAGCAACCGGTGATCCGCCCCGAGGGCAGCTACGACTATGTCTCCGGCTGCCCGCTTTCGACGCCGAGCGGCGCGATGCAGGGCAGCTATCGCATGGTCGCCGAGGACGGGCGCGTGTTCGACGTCGCGATCCCGCGCTTCGCGCTCCATGCGCCGGCGGTGGCGGAGTAGCTCGGTGAAGCGGACGCATCTTCCGCTCAACGGGCTGCGCGTGCTCGACGCCGCCGCCCGTCACCTGTCCTTCACCCGCGCCGCCGACGAACTGGCGGTGACGCCCGCCGCGGTCGGTCAACAGATCCGCGCGCTCGAGGATACGCTGGGCGTGGTGCTGTTCCGTCGCACCACCAAGGGGCTGGAGCTGACTCCCGAGGGCGAGGCGGGGCTCGCGCCGCTGCGCCAGGCGTTCCTCGAATTCGAGGAGGCGGTGCGCGCGATGCAGGCCGGGCAATCGTCCAAGTCGCTGACGATCGCGGCGCCGCGCGACGTGACCGAGAAGTGGCTGCTCCCCCGGCTGGCCGAGATCGCCGCCGCCGATCCCGATCTGCGCTTCGTGCTGGTCGCCGCGGACGAGGGGATGGACTTCACCGAGGCCAACCTCGACCTCGCGATTCGCTGGGGCGAGGGCCCCGGCACGCATGAGGGCGAGGCGATCGAGAGCGAAGGGCTGGTGACCATCGCGCGCCCCGGTGGCGCGGCGGACACCGCGATCCTCTGGCCGGGCGCGCCCGAGCCGGACAGCGCCGGGCAGGTGCGGGTCGGCGACGCCGGGCTGGCGATCGACGCCGCCGCCGCCGGGCTGGGCCGCGCAACGGTGCCCGAGATGCTGGCGGCGCGCGACATCGCCGCCGGTCGCGTTGTGGTGGTCGGCGAGGCGCAGCCGTCGCGGCTGGGCTATTGGCTGGTCGCGCCGACCCCGCAGTGGCGGCAGCGCAAGGTGCAGGTGCTGGTCGAGGCGCTCGGGCGCTAGGTCACGTTGACATGGGAAGCGACCTACGTCCGTCATTGCGAGCGTAGCGAAGCAATCCAGAGCCGGATCAGGACGCTCTGGATTGCTTAGCTACGCTCGCAATGACGAGTCCGGTTCCACATGAAGTCATCGCGCTCCAGCGGTATCGAAGCGCGCGGGCAGGCGCGCTGCTAGGCTCGCAATGACGGACGATCCCGCCCCCGCCGCAACGGCACGATCAGCACCCCGCCCGCCAGAGTCAACGCGGCGAGCACCACCAGCAGCAGCGTGAAATCACCCGGCGTCGCCAGCGCCCAGGTCAACAACGGACCGAGCAGCGACGGTACCGTGTTCGACAGGTTGATGAGCCCCAGGTCGCGCCCGCGATGGCGGGGGTCGGGGAGCAGTCGCACCGCAAATGCCTGATGCAGCGCGAGGAACACCGCCGCCGCGACCGAGTAGGTGACGAACCCGATCGCCCCGACCACCGGATGTGCGACCATGGCCATCGCCAGCAACCCGAGCGTCGCCGCCACCGCCGCGCCGACCAGAAACGGCGTGCGCCGCGCCGCCTGATCGGAGAGCCGCCCGGCCATCACCGCGACGGGTAACGGCAGGATGTAGCTGATCGTCAGCAACGTGCCGACGCGCGTGGCGAGCGTCCGGGGCGGGACGCTGCCGGCGATGCTCTGGAAATAATAGAGCAAGTACAGCGACAACGCGCCCCCGGCGAGCTGGACCAGTAGCCGTGCGATGCTCGCGACCCACAGGCGATGCGCGGGCGCTGGGTCGGGTGCTCGTGGCGGGGAGGGCACAGGCGCGCGCCGGACGAACAACAGCGGCAACACCGCCGCAACCGTCAGCCCCAAGATCAGTACCAGCTGCGCCGCCTCGCTCCGCCCCGCATCGGCGACCAGGAATGCCGAAACCGCCCCTGCGGCTGGCGGTCCGATCGCGAGCAATCCGCCCGCCAACCCGCGTTGATCGTCGGGAATCTCGTCGGCCATGATCGCCATCATCGGCGCGAGGACCGCGTTGACCGCGCATTGGAACGCCAGCACCGCTGCGATGAGGAACGCTGGCTGCGCGGCGACCGCGATCGCGGCGTAACTGAGCAATAGCGCGACCAGCCCGCCCGCGATCCACCCGCGCCGACCGCCGCCGCGCGCCACCGACCGGTCGCTGAACCAGCCGAACAGGATGTTCGCGCCGCTGGCGGTCGCCGCGCCAAGCACGATCGCTACCGTCAGCCAGCCGATCCGCGCCTCGCCCGCCAGCCGGTCGATCTTGAGCGGGAGCAGCAGTGACAGGAACGGCAGATAGCCGATTACCGCCCCGGCATGGGCGAGCGAAAAGGCGGCGAGTAACCGGTAGGTCGGAGAGAAAGCACGCGGCATCAGCGGCGCGCGCTAGCATGGATGCGCACGGCCCCGAAACCGCGCTGCGGTGGATCAGGCGGCGCGTCGTCCGATGATCCGCACCGCTTCGGGCGGCAGCGCGATCGGCAGGGGTTCCGAGAAGAGATAGCCCTGCATGTGCTCGCACCCCATCCGCAACAAGGTTTCGAGCTGGTCGGCGGTCTGCACCCCCTCGGCGACGCATTCCAGCGAGAGCGCGCGGCACAGCCCCATCATCGCCTCCACCACCGCGCGGCCGCGCTGCGGCTGAAGGTCGCTGATAAAGCTGCGATCGATCTTCACCTTGTCGAGAGGAAGCTGGCGCAGGTTGCTGAGGCTGGAATGCCCGGTGCCGAAATCGTCGAGTGCGATCTTCATGCCGAGCCGACGCAGCCGCTGCAGCGCCCGCCGCGCGGCGGCGGGATCGCGCATGGCGGCGGTTTCGGTAACCTCGATCCAGATCTCGTGTCGGCGCGACCCCCGACGCGAGCAACTGGCGTTTGATTTCGGTCAGCGTGGCCGGCGAATGAAGGTCGCACGCCGAGATATTGAACGACAGCGCGATGTCGGGCGGCAGCAGCTGCGCGGCTGCCAGCCCCTTGCGGAACATCGCCAGCGTGATCCCGTGGATCAGGGTCGACCGCTCCGCGATCGTGATGAAGTCGCACGGCGACACCTCGCCGATCAGCGGGCTGTGCCACCGTGCCAGCAGTTCGACCGCTTCGACCCGTCCGGTGCGCGCGCCGACGATCGGCTGGCCATAGAGTCGCAATTCCTCGTCGAAGACGCAGGCTTGCAAGGCCGCCTCGATCGCGCGTTCGCGTCGGATCGCGGTTTCGAGATCGAGGGTGAAGATGCACATCCCCCCGCCCTGGACGCGCTTGGCATGATAGAGCGCGTAATCGGCGCGATCGAACGATTCGGTCGCGGCCAGCCCGGCCTCCGGAAAGGACGCGATCCCCAGCGAGCCGCCGACCGTCACGGTAAGCTCGCCGATGACGAAGGGCGCCGTCATCGCGCCGCACAGTCTTTCGCCGACGATCGCCGCCGCATGCGGGCCGCCCGCGACCAACAGCCCGAACTCGTCCCCGCCGAGCCGATACAAGGTCGCACCCGGCGCGAGCAGGCGCTGCACCCGCTCCGCCAGCTGCACCAGCAGGATGTCGCCGACATGGTGACCGAAGGTGTCGTTGACCGGCTTGAAGCGATCGAGGTCGAGCAGCCCGACCGCAAAGGGCATCGCATTCGCGCCGGTCACCAGCTCGGCGAGATCGTCGTGGAAGCGGCGGCGGTTGGGAAGCCCCGTCAGGCTGTCGGTATGCGCCAGCCGCTCGTTCTCGCGATTGAGCCGGATCAGCTCCTCGTGTTGCCGTTTGAAGCGGGTTTGCGAGATCACCTGCCGCCGGAATTGGTCGAAGCCGTTGAACAGCACGCGCAGCAACACGGTGAGGACCACCGCGACGTACACCGCCATGACGGTGCACATCCGGTCCTGCCGCGCCAGGCAGACGCCGACGAAGGCAGGCATCACGATCAGGCCCATCAACATCGCGGCCTGTGGCAGCGCGCTGAGGCAGAACATGCAGCCGATCGCGGTGGTCGTGACATAGATGATCATATGCGCCTTCTGGGCCGCGTCACCGTACCCAAGAAGCGCGATCGCCCAACCCGTATAGGCGAGCGCCAGGCCGGTCCCGACCATCGTGATCCTGCGCAGCTGGTCCCGCGCCTTGGCCGGGGTCAGCGTCTCGCCGCCGCGCGCCCGGCGCGTCCAATATATCAGCCGCACGATGCTGAACACGCAAAGCGCCAGTGGGACCGAGGTGCTGAGCGAGATGGGGGCGGCAACGCGGTGGGTCGTGACGATCACCAATGAATTGATGAGCAGCACCGCATACATGAAGGGCAATTGTCGTTGAATAGCGGTGGCTTGGGCGAAGGCAAGCCGTGGGTTGCTCCCGACGTCGGCGTACCATCGGTACAATCGACGAAGTTTTTTCCCAGCACGCGCTTCCCCCGCAGTGAAATTCCCCGCCTGCGAGTTTATCGTATGTTGGTTATTAAGGCATCAACTCGGGTTACTACTGTAAGAAATAAGTTCCATCTTTTGCGGCCTCGTCCCTATGTCGATGTTTTCTATGCGAAACCGCCGCAGCAACACGGTCAGGGTCGAACTGCGCGCGCCGTAAGCCACGCGGGGCGAGGCAACATGGGCAAAGCAGTTGAAGAAGATTCGGCCGTCCGCGATCGAATCGATGAATACCTTGGGCGCGGGATCGTCGAGGATGTCGGGCTCGGCGGCGAACGTTTCGGCGACGATGGCGCTCACGCGGTCGGCATCGATCTCCAGCGGCACGGAGAACTGGATCTGGATGCGGCCGAGCGGTCCGGACAACGTCTTGTTGAGCACCGATTTGGTGATCAGCTCGGAATTGGGGACGATCAGCGTCGAATGATCGGCGAGCGCGATCTCGGTCGAGCGGACGCTGATCCGCTTGACGTCCCCCTCGTCGGTGCCGACGCGGATCCAGTCGCCGATCTTGATCGGGCGCTCGGCGAGCAGGATCAGCCCGGAGACGAAATTGGACGTGATGGCCTGCAGGCCGAAGCCGATACCG
>NZ_JASPFK010000001.1:1307500-1547500 GCF_036855935.1 Sphingomonas sp. LR60
CGACATAGGCGGGCGAGGGGTTCGACGTCACCAGCTTCTGGATCAACTGCCGCGACACGAACGGGGGAAGGTTCGGATGTGCGAAGATGGTGTCGAGCGCGGCCTTAATGGCGGCCATGCCTTCGCCGGAAACGGTCGTCCCAAGGAAGCTGGACGCGCCGGTTTCATGCAAAGCGGCGTTCATCTGGAGCGGCAGGCGGGTGCGCTCCGTGGTCGCCGAGACGTTCGATGCCCAGTTAAGGCCAGTGAACACGCGCGCCAGGCCGGACACGTCGGCGACGGTGAACGTCTCCGACGCCGCGAGATTGGTCGATTTGGGCGTACCGTCCGGTGCCAGCAATTGCGTGCCGAGCGTGAAGAGCTGCAATAATTCGCGCGCGTAGTTTTCGTCGGGCTGCGCGCCGGTGGTCGGGTTCGCCTTACGATTGCCCATGTACGTCAGAAACATCGCCATCGCCGGGCTGAAGGTGGCGGCGTTCAGGATGTCGCGATAATTGCCGAAGGCGTTGTCGAGCAGCGCATCGACATAGGCCGCCATCGTGAACTGCTTGAAGCTGCTGACCAGTCCGCCGATGCCGACGACCAGGATGTCGAGCAGCGCCATGCCAACGCGCTGGCGAAGCTGACCGGGATCGGAGACCAATTGCCGCCACATCGTGGCGTCGAAGCCGGCTTGATTGCCCTCATTCGCCGGAACGCCATAGCCGCTGGCGGTGAGCCAATCCCAGTGCGAGGTCGCACGAGGCATCGCGAACTGTTCCTTGAGCCACGCCGAATAGCCCGACGCCATCAGCGCGTCGATCGATGCGCGCGTCCCCCCATCGTGGCCTGTTGCAGGAAGCGGCTCGCCTCCATTGCGGTCGGCTTCGCCTCGACGACCACGACCGGGGTCGTCGGGCCGGCGACCGACGGCGTCGATGCCACCGGTGCCGGGGACGCCTCGCTTCCACCGCCGCCACATGCTTCGAGCAACAGCATCGCCGCCAGCGCTGGCGCCGTTTTGGTTGCGCCGGTGGTGCCGCCCAGCTGGACGCACGGCTGCTCTGCCTCGCTGCACGGGGGCAGCGACGCTCCGTCGTTTTCGAACAACGCCTTATTCCTGTAGATGGCGGCGCGGGCCGCTCGCTTCTGTCCCGCTGCCTCTAAACAGGCTTACTTAAAAAGCTGTTGAGGGGGTGCGACGGTGCGGTCTTTTTGATGCGGCGGGCATGGCCGCGCATTTTGCTGATCGAAGCAGCGGAGCGAGCCACCTGATCTGGTGCGGCCGGGTGAGTGCAAGCGGCGAGGTGTGCGAGGTAAGCGCTCGCCAAGCGAGCCGTTGGCTCGCTCGACCCCTCACCCAAGCTGCGCTAGCCAGCACGCTGGCAAGCTTCGCTATCCCTCTCCCCTGTCCAGGGGAGAGGGCACAAGGATTCTTAGGCGGCTGAATTGCCTCGACGGCTCGCAAGCCGGGCCTTGATCTTGTGCGGGAGGCGGTGGCGGAAATAGCGATCCGCCCCCTTGTAGAGGAAGTAGCTGAGGCCCGGATGCCGTGCGAAGCGCGCCACCGCCGCGGTCAGCCGGCCGCCTTTGACGTCCGACTTGAACTGAACGCTCTGATCAGAGGCGATGGTCGCACGCATCGCGGTGCGCAATGCGGCGCTTTCCGCGGCGTTCAGCTTCGCGCCGTACAGGTCGCCGAAAAACGTATAGATCGGGAAGTGCTCGTCGAAGCGATAGCGCGAGGTCGATGCCGCGGAGGCCTGACCGGAGATTTCGCCGCGGGCGGTGGTGTAGATGTACATCGGCTGGGCAATGACGCGCCCCTTCGCGCCGTGCGCGAGCAGCTCCATGTAGAAGAGCGAATCCTCGCCCATATGGTATTCCGGACGGTAGCGTACGCCGGTCTGCGTCAGGAACGCGCGACGGATCAACGGCTTGAGCAGGCCCCATTTGAAGCTTCGCCCGACGCGTTCCTCGACGAGGTGGGTGGCGAGCGTCCATTCGCGGTCGGGGGCATCGGGCCGCGACGAGGCGCGCGAAATCTGCTGCGCGGTGGCATCGTAGAACAATTGATTGTCGGCCACGATGTCGAGCGCGTGTCGCTCGGCATAGGCGACCAGAGTAGCGAGCCGCTCGGGCGTGAAGGCGTCGTCGGCGTCGAGCACCGCCACCCAATCGCCGCGGGCATCCTCGATCCCGCGGTTGCGCGCGACGCTCTGCCGGCTGTTGCGTTCGAGCGGGATGACCCGCACCCGCTTGTCACGCGCCGCCAGCGACCGCGCCATCTCCAGCGTATCGTCCGGCGAGGCATCCTCGACGATGATCGCTTCCCAGTCGGTCAGCGTTTGCGCGACAAGGCTGTCGATCACGCGTGGGAGAGTCGCGGCGGCCTTATAGGCGGCGATGACCACGCTGACCTTGACTGTCGATTCCGTCACCAAGCCCCCAATTGACTAATCCGAAGCGCAACCGACCTGCGTTTAGGGCGGTTCCCGCCGAACGGGCAAGCGCTTCGCGGATCGCCTTCACGCATCATAGGTACGATTGTCGGGCGTGCGCCTCAGGCGGTGAGCATGATCCCGCCGACCACCGACAGCCCGGCGTCGTCGCAGCTGTCCAGCATCCGCGATGCGCGCCGCGCGCGCGTGACCCCGTCGCGCGTCACCAGCAACGCGCCGCCCCCGGCGAGCGCGGCGACCTGGTAATCGTTCGACGTCGCGGCCGCGCCCGTGTCGATGAAGATCGCACCGAATTCCGCGCGCCGACGTTCGATCAGCGATTGAAGCGGGCTGTGGATCAGCGGAGCCTGCTCCACCTTCAGCAGATCCGCCGCGGGGACCACGGTCAGATGATCCAGCCCGCGGATACGCTGCCCGCCGATCGGCGACGGCTGCGACGTCATCGAGCCGAATTTGTGATGCAGGCTGGGGTTCTGCATGTCGGCGTCGATCAGCAGGGTAGGGACCCCGCCGGTCGCAAAGAGGCAGGCGAGATTGGCGGCGACGGTCGAGCGCCCCTCGTAGCGATCGGGGCTGATGACCGCGAGTGCGCGATGGCCGTTGTCGCCGCCGAACCAGCGGAGTGCGAGCGTCTGGGCGAGCCGGCGCAGGTCGGCGGCGCGCGACGAATGCGGATTGCGCAGCACGACGATGTCGTCGCTCACCTCGGCGACGTGGGTCCCGGGGTTCGGGCTGAAGGCTATATTCGTGTCCACTGCTCACCTCGACTTGAGTGCGGCGGTCCCGCTCGAGCGACCTGTCGTTCGTCAGGTCTTCGGGGCCATGTGTTCGTTGCGTCACTCCGGCTGCCCGCGACCGATCGTAGCGGGCAGCCGGCCTTGGCTAGTGCTTCGCCGACGGCAACAGACCCGCGACGAACCGCGGCAGCTGCGTCTGACGATGCCCCTGCGGGCGGATGCTGCCCAGATCGGGAATGCCGAGCAGCGTTTCGAGCTGCGAACTCAAGCGGATGCGGCGATCGAGGAACTCGAGTGCCAGCACGATCGCGACCCCGAGGCCCAGGCCCAGGATCAATCCCGCGAGCACGCTGCGCAGGCGACGCGGTGCGACCGGGGTCGTATCCACCGTAGCCTTCGACAGCAGCGAGATGTTGTTCTCGGCATTGTTGCCGAGCACCAGCAACTGCGCACGACGCTGCGCGACCTGATCGTAGGACGTGCGGAGGTTGGCGAGATCCTGCTCCATCACCGACACTTCGTTCTGGTCGGCGCGCGCGCGGATGACCTGGTCACGCTGCCGATTGACCGCCGAGTTCAGGCCGCCTTCGGCCGCGCGGGCCTGTGCGGCGGCAGCGGCGGCGCTCTGGCGGATCAGCCGCTGTTGCGCCGCCAACTGTCCGCGCAGCCCCGCCAGCTGCGAGACGAGCTGCTTATAGTCGGGGTGGTTGGCGCCCAGCGTCGTCTGGAGCAGCTGGCGCTGCCCCTCGACCCGCGCGATCTCGGTCTGCAACGACTGCACGACCGGGCTCGACAGCGCGTCGGGCAGCGCGGCGCCGCCGGCGCGTGAGGCCGCCGCAGCGGATTGCGCCTGCGCGGTCGCCAGGCCCGACGACAATGCGGCGAGTTGCGCGGAGTCGGGATCGCTCTCGCCCTTCGACGAGACGATGCCGAGCTGCCGCTCCTTCGCGGCGAGCGCCTTCTGGCGCTCGGTCATCTGCTTGGCGATCGCGTCGAGTTGCTTGGTGTAGGCGGCGACGGTGCGGCGCGCCGGCTCGCCCTGCAGGTCGACGTTCACATCGATGAAGGCCGTGGCGAAGGCATTCGCCATTTGCGCGGAGAAGACGGGATCACTGCTGGCGTAGCTGATGTCGATCACGCGCGAATTGACGGCGCTGGACGCGACGTTGAGCCCGCCGCTGATCTGGCGTGCGATCACTTCGTCGAGCGGGCCGTTGCTCGGATCCCATCCGAAGCGTTCGGCGGCGCCGGGTGCCTTGGCGAGCCCGGTGCGCGCGACGACCTGACGCGCCACCCGCTCGCTCTTCAGAATGTCTTCCTGCGTCAGCAGATAGTCCGACGAAAGCTGCTCGGCGATCGTCCGGGAGCCGAGCGTTTCGGGTGACTGCACGACCGCGACGACGGAGGCGGTCGCCTCATAGGTCGATGGCCAGAGCAGGGCGTACAAGACCGCCAGCGTCAGACCGAGCGCACCGCACAGCGCGATGACCAGCCAGCGGAGCCGCAGGACCTTCAAGATATGCGCAATCACGGCAATGATCCTATTCAGAAGATGCGCGAACCGACGACGATCAGATCCCGCGGCTTGACCGGCTCACCAGTCTTCGCCTTGAACGTCCGATCGGCGGCATTTTCATTCCGCGTGACCTTGACCCGCCCGGACGACCCGCGCGGGGTGAGGCCCCCGGCAATCGCGATCGCGCGGCCGACGGTCAGATTGGGCTCGATCGGATAGGAGCCGCCCTTCTGGACCTCGCCGGAAATGTAGAAGGTCGCCGCGTCGTTGACGATCAGCGTGTCGCTGGGTTGCAGCACCACGTTGCTTCGGCCGAGCAGGACGTCCTGGGCGGGAATGGTGCGCTTTTCCGCGCCGTTCCGAGATCAGCTCGATCGTTCCGCCACCGGCGCCCAGCACCGCACCGGCGCGCGCGAGCACGTCGCTGATCCCGATCTGGCCGCGTTCGAGCGGATATTCGCCCGGCTTGGTGACGTTGCCGAGCACCGAAACCGTGCGGCTGCGATAGGTCTGCACCAGCACGTTGACGACCGGCGCCTTGAAGATGTCCGCCGCGCGAAGACGCCGTGCGATTTCGGCACCGGCCTCCGGCGCGGTCATGCCGGCGACGCGGACGTTGCCCACCGAGCCGAGCGGGATCGTGCCGTCGGCACCTACCTCGACGACCGAAGTATAGTCGGGCGCGCGATAGACCATGACCGACAGGATGTCGCCCGGGCCGATCTGATACGACCGGTTCTCCGTCGCGGGAGCCTGTCCCGCGAGCGCGGGCGTGAAGGTCGACGTCACGGCGACCGCACCCAGTGCCAACGCGCATGCGATTTTCGGCAGTAACATCGCGGAATGATCTCCTTGCCAGCGGCGTTGGGTCACGAGGGGAATATTGTCAGCTTTGTGCAAGATAGCATGAGCTTTCCACTACCTGCGGGTGTAACTCTTTACAATCGACGCGGCGTCCGCCTGCCGTGCGGCCGTCGAGCTGCCGCCGCCTCGATTCCGATCCTATGCTTTCCCCCGACCGGCCGTTGATCGGCCGACTATCCGTGCAGACTTCGCCTGCTTCATTTTCCCGGCGTGTAAGGGTTTATCGAAGTTCCGCAAAGGCCAATCGGCCCCGACGCTTTTCGAAGGCGTTCATTCTGAGACACGGGGTCCTCGCTTCTTGGTGCCGCCTGGCGAGTCTGCACCTAATCTCCTCGATACTCTAAGCGAAAGGTGATGTCCCGATGACAGCCGCCGCTTGCGCGGTGCAGCATAATCTGGGTAAATCATTCACATGCACGCCATCCCTCGCCTCAGGGCGCTCGATCGGAGGGCGCGAATCGTTTGTGCGGGACATGTTGCCGTGTGCGGCAGCGGTCGCCGCTCTTCGTTACTGGCGGGCGGGATCGCTCGATATGGTCGGGACGCCACCCCGGTGAGCCGGAGCGTAGGCGCGACGTCCGCGTCCGACAGCAGGTTTGCCTTGCCGCGCGTGGATCGGCGACCGGGCGAAGGTATTTGCTGACGCCTCGGGATCAACTGTTTGGCAGCAACGAGCGTGCCTGCCGGTGGCGGATCGCGCGGATCATGGCTCGGCCAAAGGGGACGACGATGCGGAATGTTTCAAGCGCGGTGAATGCGCTCGGCGGAGGGCAGGAGTGAGCGCAAAAGCGTCGCCAACGGAAATCGGCATCGACGAGGCGCGGCGGCGTTCCCGCAAGGGGCCGCTTCTTCTGTTGATGCGGCGCGCGCTGATGCTGCTGATCACGCTTCTGTCGACGGTAACGGTGGCGCGCCTCGTGGCGCCCCGGGAATATGGTCTTGCCAATATGGCAACGGTCATCCTCGCGTTCGGGCAGGTGTTCCGCGACTTCGGCATGACCAATGCGGTCATGCGCAAGGAGCAGATCGACCGCGACGAGCTGTCGTTCATCTTCTGGTTCAACGTCGCCGCGACGTTGCTGATCTCCGCCATCATCGTCGTCTCAGCCCCGGCGATCAGCGATTTCTATAAAGAGCCGGCGGTGCTGTGGGTCATCGAATTCTCGGTGATCGGCTTCGTCGCTTCAGGGGTGGCGCTACAGCACGTCGCGCTGCTCAACCGCGAATTTCGCTTCGGCGTCGTCGCCGCGGTCGACATCTTCGCGCTGCTGATCGGTTTCATCACGACGCTGACGCTGGCGTTCATCCGGCACGACGTCTGGGCGATCGTGACCGGCACCGTCGTCCAGAGTGTCGTCGGATCGAGCCTGTTCCTCTTCATCTCGAAGTGGCGCCCCGACAGGCCGAAGCGTCCCGAGAACCTTGGTGACCTGCTGAAGTTCGGCGCCAACACCTCGATCTTCTCGATCTCGGTGTTCCTGTCGGGCAACGTATCGGTGGTGGCCATCGGCCATTATCTTGGGTCGGCGCTGCTCGGGCAGTTCAATCGTGCGCAAACTTTGTTTGCGTTGCCGAGCACCAACCTCGTCCAGCCGATCTCGCAGGCGACGATCCCGCTGCTGCGGCGGTTGCGGTCGCAGCCCGAAGAATATCGCGCGACCTACGTCGGCCTCGTGCGAAATCTGTGCGCGATCCTGACCCCGGCGGCAGTGATCCTCGCCTTTGGCGGACCGAGCATCGCCATCTGGCTGCTCGGACCCAAGTGGGTGATCGCGGGCAAGATCCTGGCGGCGCTTGCACCGGCGCTTGCCGGCGTTGGGCTCGGCTATGCGATCGCCGACCTTTTCATCACGCAGGATCGCTCGGCAGAGATGCGGACGCTCGGGCTGTTCGAAATGGTGATCCGCGTCGGGGCGGTGCTGTTCGGCGTGCAATTCGGCGTGATCGGCGTCGCGATCGCCTTCTCGACCGCGACGCTGGCCGTGGTGCTGCTGCGGCTGTTTGTGGCAGGGCGTCGCGGACCGGTGACGGCAGCGGATCAGCTTCGCGCCGTGATCCCCAGCATACCTTTGTTCGTGGGCGCGTTGGTCGGCTGCGTCGCGGTCATGCTGCTCACTCGCGACAAGAACCTTTCGGCGACGATCCTGTCGCTCATCTACATCGCGGCCGGCAGCGCCGGCACCGTGGCGGTCGGTTGTTGTTTTGCAGGGTCGCGCCAGTCGCTGCTCGATCTGGCGCGCGTGTTCGGGCTGGCGCGAGCGGCTGGCGCGCTGACGAAGCGATTTCGGCCGAAGTCGGCCGCGTAGTGGATTCTATGACAAATACTTTCCCCGAAGATCGATCCGGCGCGGCGACGCGTGCGGGCGCTTCCTTCTTATTAAAGGCTGCACATGCGTACCCTCTATTACCGCGACAGCACCGGAAACTTCGGTGACGATCTAAACGAGTGGTTGTGGGACAAAGCGTGGCCCGAAAAGCCGCGCGAGGAGACGAACGACAATCTGGTGCTCGTCGGCATCGGAACGATCTTCGGGCTCCATCCGCCGCCCGCCGATGCCGAGAAGATCGTGATCGGCACCGGGGTCGGCTATGATCCGATCCCGCCGCTCGACGACAAATGGCATATCCTTGCGGTGCGCGGCCCACTGAGCGCGCGTGCGCTGGGTATCGATCCGGCACTGGCGCAGACCGACGGCGCCGCGCTACTGCGCGCGTTGCCGCAATATGGCAAGCCGGCCGGGGAGCGGACCGGTGGGATCGTCTTCATGCCGCATCTCTCCGCCCGGCTGGGCAAGTGGGAAGCGGTGTGCAAGCGCGCGGGCATCGAATTCCTGAACCCGCAGTGGGATAGCCACTTGTTGCTGAGCCGCATCGAGCAGGCCGACCTGGTTCTGGCCGACGCGATGCACGCCGCGATCTGCGCCGATGCGCTGCGGGTGCCGTGGGTGCCGTGTGTGACCTCCGCCGAGATCAGCAGCTTCAAGTGGACCGACTGGAGTTCCAGCGTCGGGCTGCCGTATCGGCCCAACTTCCTGCCGTTCAGCAGCGTGCTGGAATATGCGCGCGATCGGATCGTCCGTCGGTTTGGGAAGCCACACTGCCTAGACGAGCAGTTGCTGGCCGAGATCGGCGACGATCGCGAGCGAATGCAGCAGGTGTTGCTCGACAATTTCGCGAAGAACTTCTCGCCCGAACATCTGCAAACCGCGCACCAGAAGCGTCGGTACAAGCGCGCGATGAACGTCATCAAGTTCATGCGCAAGTCGCGGCTCGAGCTGCTGTGGAGCCCGATCGACGCGATCATGGTCGCACGCGCGGCCAAGGCGCTCAAGGCGCTGACGAACCGCCCAAGCTATCTGAGCGAGGACAAGGACCTCGACCGCGCGGTCGCCGGTCTCAAGGACGCGCTGCGCCGCGCATCCGACCTGGCGCGGCGGCTGACGCACGGCTGACGTGGTCGCGCTTCGGCTCCTGCCTCGTGCCGTCCGGTCAGGCGGTTCGGGGCAGATAACCGAATCTTCACCGCGCTGGTCCTAGTCCCGGCGGCGGTGGAGGTGTCGATGTGGCATGAATGGCAGCTTGTACCGCGACCGGGCAGCACGCGGGCATTGGTGATCGTCGATCATCAAGCGCGCCGGCCAACTATCGCCGGCCGGCATTCGCAAGGTGGGATCACGGTGGCCGCGATGTCGAGCAACGGCAATCGGCGGCTGTAAGGAAGCCATCGATGAACGGGTCTTCAGTAGCTCAACTTCCGCGAAAGCGACAGCGTCACAGCATCTGAAGCAAAGCGAAACTGGCTGAGCGTCGCCGACCGGCCGATGTGATCATAGGCGACTTGGACGACGAAGCGCGAGCCGGTGACCAGCGAGACGTTCGCATTGAACCGGGTGGTATTTTCCACACGGGCGAAGTTGAGCGGATCGTTGGCTTGCAGATCGTAGCGGAAGTTGCGGCGCACGCGATTGAGGCGACTGCCGACGTTCAACCGACCGAGCACGACCGCGGTGGCCGACACGCCATAGCTCGTGACCTCCACGCCGTTGGAAAACAGCCCATTTTCGGTCGAGAACGCACGGCGGAAGGCGGGCGTGACGAAGACGGTCGGCAACGGCGACCATTCGATCGCCGCGTCGGCCGTGACGCCTTTGAAGTCCGCGTTCAACACTGATCGATCGTTGTGCCACGTATAACCGACGCTGCTGGTGATCTTCGTCAGCGCGGTCGGCGCATAGAGCAGATGCGAGACGATCGAGTTCTCGACGAACTCGGGTCTGTAGCGCAAGAAGCCGTCGCCGAGCCGAACCTGACTGTCGGTGAAGGTCGTTGTTTGAAGTCGCGCGACCTCCAGCGTGATGCTGTTGCCGGTTGGAGAGAAATAGCCCAGTCCGCCGCCGTAGCCGAGACGAGCGTTGTCGTTTCGTTGCAGCGTGTCGTCTGCGGCGCGGCTGCGCGTGTAGTTCAACCGACCGACCGCGCGAATGTCGCCAAGTACGTTACGCGACGCATCGGTGGTCAGGCGAGTAAAGGATTGCAGGACGTTGCGCACCGCGCGACTGTCTTCGAAGGCGACCGGTCGCAGGCGATGCTCCGCGTACAACGTCACACCAGTTCGCGGGGCGGCGTAATCGACCTGCGACGATCCCCCATATTGGAAGCGATTGAGCGTCGAATTGTAGGCATATAGCGACTGGCCTAGGCTGCCCGTCAACTCGGCAGACAGATCGCCGCGTTTGTCGCTGCCACTTGCTTCGATGCCGATGAAGTTGAACAAATCAGCACCCTCGTGGGGGTAGGTCTTGGCGACCGAATCCGGCACGCGGTAGATATTCGTGTCGGCGCGGCTGGAAGCGTCGACCGTCACCTCATATTGCTGCGCCCGCGCGATGCCGGGCACCAGCAGCGAAAGGACGGCGGCGGTCGTGCCGATCGCCAGCGGGGTGCGACGTGCTGTCGCTGCGGCGTTATTTGGCATGGGCGGCCTCGGGAAAGGTTTCGGCGAAGCAGCGCTTCCAGGTGAAGGTCGACGCCCGCTCACGCACCAGCGCGCCCTGGGTCGAACTCAATGCGGCGTCTGAACCATAGGAGGCGACCTGTGCCGCGAAACGGTCGACGTCGTCGGCGGGCACGACGGCGCCGGTATCGCCCAGCACCTCGGGAATACCGCCGACCGCCGTCGTGATCGACGGGCAACCCTGCGCACCCGCTTCGATCAGCACCAGCCCGAAGCCTTCGATCTTGCCGGGCAGTTCGCGCGCGAACAACAGATGCGCGGCGGCGCGCTGGTAGAGCAATTTGATGTCGGAGATCGACAGCCGGCCGGGAAGCAGCGTTCGTACCCGACGCTCAGCGGCTTCCGCTACGATCGCGCGCTCATAAGCCTCGTCTTCGGTGCGTCCGACGACGACATAGACCGGATCGGCGAGACCATATTGATCGCGCGCGCGCGCCAGAGCCTGGATCGTCTCGACCTGACCCTTGCGCGCCTCGAGCCGGCCGACGCTGCAGAACACCGGCGCGTCGGCGGGCAGATCGGCGAGTTCGGGATGCTCGAACGCGTCCCGTTCCGCGGGATCGAACCATTGCCGGTCGACCCCCAGATAGGTGATCGCTTCGTGCTTCGGCGTGCCGAGTTGAGCGCGGAAGATGTCGCCGGTCGCGCGCGAATTGTACGCGACGAGGTCGGCGCCGAGATACGCCTTCTGGATCAGCTTGAAGAGGATCGATCCCGGCTTGAACTTGGCCGCCTCGCTGCCGTGCACCATCACCCGATAGGCGCGGCGATGCAGCGGCTGGAGGAGCTTGAGCAGCAGGACGGTGCGAACGTCCGCGGCCAGCAGCAACGTGTCGGCGGGCGCGCCACGCACCAAACGCAGCACCTGCAGGATCGCGGCGGGCGGGATCTTGTGGTGACGCAGGACGAGGTGATGCCGGACACCCGCCGGCAGCTCACCGGGGATGCCTTCGTAGCGCGGCGCGATGACGCTGACCGCCGCGCCGGCATCGACACCGGCGCGCGCCATCTCACCCGCATAAGTGCCGATGCCACCGGGGAACGGCGGATATTCGCAGGTCACGATCATGACCGGCGGCGATGCGGCACCGTGGCGCGTCAACTTGCGACTCCCATAGCCATCTGGCGTTCCCGTCCTCGCGATCCCAACATCTTCATAGCGAGCTTGGGGAAAAACCGTACCGCGATCAACGACGTCCATGCCCGTCGATTGAGCGGATGCGTACGTACCGCAAACGACAGCAGCCCCAGCGCACCGTCCACGTCGTTCATCAGGAAACGATGGTTGCCGAGCTTGCGCGCGCGTTCGCTCAGGCGTTTCGGAACGAGGGTGAGCAGAGCGGGCGTGTCCGCCGCCGCCTTGAGCGCGACGAAGGCATGATGTGCCATCAGGTCCTTGCGACCACCGGTGATGCTGGTGTTGCGGTTGCGCTTGTAGAGCAGCGGCGCATCGACCAGCGCGAAGCGAGTGACGCGCGCGATCCGAAGGTAGAAATCGGTATCCTCGAAAATCCGCACCGCGGCATCGAACCCGCCGCACGCGTCATAGGCGCTGCGGCGGATCACCGTCGTGGACGGGATGATCGGCGGATCGTTGAGGAAATATTGCCGGATCAGGTCCGGCGCGCCGGTGATGTCGATGACGCCCGCCCGGCGTGCGCTGTCGATCGCGCCATCGGCAAACGTGAAATAGTCCGAATAGACCATTCCGATCGCCGGATCGGCGAAGACGGGCATCTCGCGCTCGAGCTTGTCCGCGCTCCACAAATCGTCACCGTCGAGGATTGCGAGGAACGGCGCGTCGGTCCGGCCGATCGCCAGCCGGCGCTGCCCCGGCAGGCCGACGCCGCCGGTGCCATAGATGATCGTGATGCGATCGTCCCATGCCTCGATGTCGCGCAGCACGGCGACCGTCTCCGGTGCAGAGCCGTCATCGGCGATGACGATCTGGTCGATCAGGTCGGCGCGCGATTGGTCGAGGACACTGCGCACGGCGTCGCCGATGTACGGCCCCTCGTTATAGCAGGTCATAATGACCGCCACGTGCGGCAGGGGTTCGTTGCTCGCCGTCATATCAGTCGTTCCATGAGTCAGGAGAGGCGAGATCGCAGCAGGGACGCACGATCACCGTCTAGCGCCATACACGTACGTAGTCGGCGAGCAGCGTCTGCGGGAGCGTCACGGACTTTTCCTTACCGTTGATGGTAAGGCTCACCAGGTAATAGAAGGGATCTTCGAAGAAGTTGGCGGGGAGGGTGGCCCGCGCGACTTCCTGCCGATCGACGTAGATCACCGCCACCTGCGGTTGCCCAGGAGGACCGCGACGACGGAGGTCGACACCGTAATCGTGCCATTGCCCGTCGGAGAGCGCAGGCACCTTGCTATAGCCGCCGACCCCGCGTTGATCGGGCCGGCGCGGCCAAAGGTGGGTCGCGTGGTGATGGCCGTTCTTGTCGCGGATGCCGTAATATTCGAGGACATCCAGCTCGCTGTGCCCGCGCTTGAGCGGATCGTCACGCGTGAGCAGCCAGAACGCCGCCCATGTGCCCTCCGCGACGGGCAGGCGCAAACGCGCCTCCCAATAGCAGCCGGCGCAGGTGAAACCGTTGCGACCCGGATCGACCGGAGCGCCGCGTGCCGCCTGATCGATGCTCAGAGACTGGACGTTGCCGCCGCGTATGTCGTCGCCGGATTGATAAGCGGTCAATGCGAGATAGCCGTCGCGGAACGCATACGACTGGCCACCGGCCGGATCGAACTTGGCGCGACCGTAATTGGCATGTTGCTTGGCCCATAGCGTCGGACCGTCGAGGCTCAGCGGGCGATTGAAGTCTTCGGCATAGACGAGCCGGCTTCGCCCGAGATCGAGCGGAGTGCCGCGGTTGCTTTCGCTCCAACGCTGCGGCTTGCCCGGCGGTGACGGGGGAGGCGGCATGGGGCCACGGGCTTGCGCGTCGGCAGGCAGCGTCGATTGCGCCACCGCCCCGCCGGCCGTGCACAGCAGGCCGAGGACGGCGAGCGCCCGCGTCACACCTCGCAATGCACGTCCAGCCACAGTGTCTCCGCTCATTACGCCCACGGTTTCAATGCACCTACTCTCGACCCCGGCCAAAATCTAGGCTGAGGCCCGGTCCGATCCGGGACGCGACGCGCACCGGATCGGGCAACGACCTAAGCGGCCAGCGAGCTTTTGTCGGTCTGCCGCGCTTCGCCCTTCACGCGCATCCGTGCGCGCACTTCGGGACGTGCGAACGTTTCGGCGTAGGCGGTGTCGAGTTGCTCGAACATCGACTTGAACGACCATTCGCTGACCGACATCCTGCCCGCGGCGGCGGTGAAGTCCGACAGTCGCTGCTGGTCGCGGACGAGCGCGACGCATTCCCTGGCGACGGCGGCGGCGCTCGGGTCGCGGACGATGACGCCGTTTACCTGGTCGGTGACGATCTCGTCGATGCCGGGCACGAAGCTGACGACGGCGGGGCGGCCGCCGCCCATGCTCTGCACGATGACGCGCGGCAATCCCTCACGCAGCGATGCCAGTGTGCAGACGTCGGCGAGCGCGATGAGCTTCTCGGGATCGCTGCGGTGGCCGAGCAATCGCACGCGATCCGCGACGTTAAGGCTTTCGACCAGCGCGGCGACATTCGCAGCCTCCGGACCATTGCCGGCGAGCAGCAAGCGGATGTTCTCGCCCGGCTTCACCATCTCCACAAAGGCGCGGATGAATTCGTCGTGCCGCTTGCGCGCTTCCAGCGCCGCGAGCATCAGGATGACCTTCGGCTTCTCGCCGCCTTCAGGCACGCCGACGATTTCGCGCCAATCGTCCGGCCAGCTCGCGCCGGGGAAGCGATCGATTTCCATCCCGGAGCGAACGACCGAATGCGCGCGGCGCATTCCGACGCGCGCATCGCGATAGGCCTGATGCGTGCCATGGCTGACGTGGATGAAATGATCCGTGATCGGGGCGACCGCATGTTCGGCGAGCAGGTAGGTGACCTTCTCGGCCACGCCGACGTTGCTGAAGGGGAGGATGTGGACGCCGTGCACGATCGCGGGCACGCCGGCGCGGCGCGCGGCGAGGCGCCCGAGGATCCCGGCCTTGCTGGTGTGGGTGTGGACGATGTCCGCGCTCAGCTCCACGAACATCTTCGTCAGCTTCTTGTACGCCGCCATGTCGTCCTTGATCGAGACGTGGCGAACAAGCTCTGGCAGCAGATGGACCTGAACGGCGGTGTTTTTCGCGCGATAGAAGTCGACGTCCGAATCGCGACCGCAGATGAGGTGAACGACGTGGCCGGATCTCAGCTGATGGAGGCACGAGCCCCAGGTATTCTCTTCCGCTCCGCCGGTCAGCATGCGCGTTTGCACGTGCACGATGACCAAGGACTTGCCCGCGGGGCGTTGTTCGAGATCTGACATAAAGGTCCCCTGAGGCTTGCTATAGTGGAAGCATCGATAGAGCCGACGCGTGTAATGCGCGTTGCGCAGCCGGAAGGTTCATTCTTGAACTCTTCGGACGATTCGATGTCACGCTATCAAAGCGCGTGGGCCCGCTGTAGCGCCAATGATCGCATCGGCGCAAAATTCCGGCGTTCGGCCTCGGTGGTGACGGAGTTACACGATCGTGCAGGTCGTGGTGCCGAGCCGATCCCGCTCTATGCCGGCCTACGCCGATCTTATGTTCTTGTCGGCCACTCATGAAAGTTCGCCCCAGTTTTCGACCTCGGAAGACCGAGGGCCGAAAACTGAAGCGAACATTTCGTAACGTGCACGAAAGGCAGTATCAATTCAGGCAAAGCGCCTGAATGATTATGCGATCGCCTTCTTCGACGTCGTGCGGCGCGAGCGCATCGTCAGGCCGATGACGCCGAAGCCACCGAGCATCATCATCCAGGTGCCCGGCTCAGGAACCGCAGCGGTGGTCTGGAAGCGGAAGCCCGACGGATTGATGTTCGCGTTCTGACCCGGGAAGTTGTTCGAGATCAGGAAGGTCAGGGTGTTCAGGCCGTTGCTGAGGCCGCTGACGCTGCCGGCGGTGAACGACTGATAGCCGCCGCCCGACACGCCGTTGACGGTGTTGCCGTTCAGCAGAACGCGGGTGACCTTGTCGTCGACCGCGAAGTTGAAGCTCAGCATGTCAGCTGCGCTGGCAGTGAACGTGTTGCTGTATACGTAGTAGCCCGGCTGGCTCGAAGCGCGGGCCGAGGTCGACACCCACTTCGAAACCGAATCGCTGGCGATCCAGTTGTTCACCATCGTGGTGACGACGGTCGCGGTGGTCAGGCCGCCGGTCGCGCTCGCCTGTGCGTTCGTCGGCGTGGTGGCCGTGTCGCCCAGGAAAGCGACCTTCCAGTTGGTGTCGATGCCGGTGTTACCGATCGTCGGAGCGGCAACCGCCGGAACGGCCGCAACCGCAGCGAGGGCGGCAACCGCAGTGTAAAGTACGCGCATCTCAGTTCCCCTAAGTCATTGGCCATTATGCGTAACCACAACGGCGACGCCGTTCACTCGGAATTAATTCCAATTCACCGTCGAGTAACCACGTTTCGTCCCAAATTGGCCCATTTTTCAAATGATGGCAAATCTTTTCGGGCGTTCAATCGGTTGCTCGCGAAGGTGCCGTTCTCGGCGTGTAAAAATGTGCTTTCGCGCTCGTGACGGGGAGGGAATGCCGATTCGAAGGCAGGGCGCCGCGCGCGCTAAGGTGCTGAGAAATGGCGTTCTATATGCGCGCTATATGCGATTGCCGGGAATCGATCTCGAATTGCTACGCGCCACGGGCCTAATCGCGCTTCCCTGAAGGCGCCGCCATGAAGCGGCCGCTACGCCTTGGGGGCGCGAATGTATTTCTATCGTTTTGTGATCGCGGCAGCTTTTTGCGCAGTGCCGGCGACGGTCGAGGCGCAGGCGGCGCCGGAGGATCAGCCGGCGGTGGCGGTGAGCGGGTCGGCGACGATCGCATCCGACTATCGCTTTCGCGGGGTATCGCAGTCCGACCGGAACATGGCGGTGCAGGGCGGGATCACGATCGCGCACGAAAGCGGCGTCTATGTCGGCACCTGGGCATCGAACCTGGCCGGCTGGGGCACGTTCGGCGGCGCGAATATGGAGCTGGACCTGATCGCGGGGTACAAGGCGAAGCTCAACGACGCCGCAACGCTCGACGTCGGGCTCACCTGGTACATGTATCCGGGCGGTGCCGCGAAGACCGACTTCGCCGAACCCTATGTCAAGCTGAGCGGTACGACCGGTCCGGCGACGTTGACCGCCGGCGCGGCCTATGCGCCCAAGCAGCAGGCGATCGGCAAATGGTATGCGACCGGCGCCGATGCCACAGCGGGCACCTACACCAGCCCCGGCAGCAAGGACGACAATCTGTACCTGTGGGGCGACGGTGCGGTCGCGGTCGCGGGGACGCCGGTTACCGCCAAGGCGCATATCGGACATAGCTGGGGACAGGACGGGCTGGGGCCGAACGCCACCGCGGTGTCGCCGACCGGCGCCTATTGGGACTGGTCGGTGGGTGCGGACGTCACCTTCGACAAGCTGACCCTGAACGTCAGCTACGTCGACACCGACATCACGCGCCGCGCCTCCCGCTACCTGCAACCCAGCTTCAGCGAGGGGCAGGACGGGACCGGATCGATCGCGGGCGGCACCGTCGTCGCCTCGCTGACCGCTGCCTTCTGAACCGGGAGCCGACACCATGCAGGACCTGCTGTGGATCGCGATCATGATCGGGCTGGTGGCGGCGACGCTCGCCTTCGTCCGGCTGTGCGACAACGCCTGAGGAGCCACGCGATGACCCTCGATCTCTGGCTCGCCGCGCTGACCGCGGCCGGGCTGCTCATCTATCTGGTGGCGGTGCTGATCCGCCCCGAACGCTTCTAGAAGGAGGCGATCCCATGACCATTCAGGGCTGGTTCCTGATCCTCGCCTTCGTCGGCATCTTGCTGGCGCTCGCCAAGCCGGTCGGGCTGTGGCTGTTCGCGCTGTACGAAGGGCGGCGCACGCCGCTGCACATCGTCCTCGGCCCGGTCGAGCGCGGCTTCTACAAGCTGTCGGGCATCGATCCCGCCGAAGAGCAGGGCTGGCGCCGCTATGCGGTGCACATGCTGCTGTTCAACGCGGCGCTGATGCTGTTCACCTATGCCGTGCTGCGCTTGCAGGCAGTGCTGCCGGGCAATCCGCAGGCGCTGGCCGCGCCGAGCGAGCATCTGTCGTTCAATACCGCGATCAGCTTCACCGCCAACACCAACTGGCAGAGCTATGGCGGCGAGAGCACGATGTCGAACCTCAGCCAGATGCTGGGGTTGACGATCCACAACTTCCTGTCGGCGGCGACCGGGATCGCGCTGGCATTCGCGCTGTTCCGCGGGTTCGCGCGGCGCGAGGCCAAGTCGGTCGGCAATTTCTGGGCGGACGTGACGCGAGATCACGCTCTACCTGCTGTTGCCGCTCTGCATCGCCCTGACGCTCTTCTATATCGCCAGCGGCGTGCCGCAGGCGCTGGCGGGGGTGGTCGACGTGCAGACGCTGGAAGGCGCGCGCCAGTCGATCCTGCTCGGCCCGGTCGCCAGCCAGGAAGCGATCAAGATGCTCGGCACCAACGGTGGCGGGTTCTTCAACGCCAATTCGGCGCATCCGTTCGAGAACCCGACCGCGCTGACCAACCTGGTCCAGATGCTGTCGATCTTCATGATCGGCGTCGGGCTGACGTGGACGTTCGGCAAGGCGGTCGGCAACACGCGGCAGGGCTGGGCGATCCTCGCGGCGATGATGATCCTGTTCCTCGCCGGCACGACCGTCACCTATTGGGCGGAGGCGGCGGGCAATCCGGTGCTCCACCAGCTCGGCGTCGCGGGCGGCAATATGGAGGGCAAGGAGGTGCGGTTCGGCATCGCCGCCTCCGCGCTGTTCTCGGTCGTCACCACCGCGGCCTCGTGCGGCGCGGTCAATGCGATGCACGACAGCTTCACCGCGCTGGGCGGGCTGGTTCCGCTGTTCAACATGCAATTGGGCGAGGTCGTGATCGGCGGCGTCGGCGCAGGCATCTACGGCTTCCTGCTGTTCGCGATCCTGGCGGTGTTCGTCGCCGGGTTGATGGTCGGCCGCACGCCGGAATATGTCGGCAAGAAGATCGAGGCGCGTGAAGTGAAGCTGGCGGTGCTGGCGATCGCGGTGCTGCCGTTGATGATCCTGGGGCTGACCGCACTTTCGTCGGTCCTGCAACAGGGGCTGGCGGGGCCGCTCAACAAGGGGCCGCACGGGTTCAGCGAGATCCTGTACGCCTTCACCAGCGCAGTGGCGAACAACGGTTCCGCCTTCGCCGGACTGACGGCCAATACGCCTTATTACAACGGGCTGTTGGGCGTCGCGATGTGGGTCGGGCGGTTCTTCATCATCGTGCCGATGCTGGCGATCGCGGGCAGCCTGGCCGCGAAGAAATACACGCCGGAAAGCGCGGGGTCGTTCCCGACCACCGGCGGGCTCTGGGTGGGGCTGCTGGTCGGCATCATCCTGATCCTCGGCGGTCTCACCTTCCTGCCGAGCCTCGCGCTCGGTCCCATCGCCGATCATCTCGCGATGATCCGCGGCCAGCTCTTCTGATCGGGCGCATCATGGCCAAGCAGACCAAAAGCCTCTTCACCGCCGACCTCGTCCTGCCGGCGATCTCGGCATCGTTCCTCAAGCTCAACCCGGCGCAGCTGGTGCGCAATCCGGTGATGTTCGTCACCGCCGCGGTCGCGGCGTTGATGACCGTGTTGCTGGTCATCGGTCACGATGGGCTCGGCACCGGCTTCAAGGTGCAGCTCGTCATCTGGCTGTGGCTGACGGTGCTGTTCGGCACCTTCGCCGAGGCGCTGGCGGAAGGGCGCGGCAAGGCGCAGGCCGCGTCGTTGCGCGCCGCCAAGGCCGAGCTGACCGCCAAGCGGCTAAAGCGCGACGGGCGCGACTATGACGACGTGCCCGCCAGCCAGCTGAAGATCGGCGACGTGGTGCTGGTGGAGACGGGCGACCTGATCCCGTCCGACGGCGAAGTGATCGCAGGCGTCGCCTCGGTCAACGAAGCCGCGATCACCGGCGAGAGCGCACCGGTGATCCGCGAGGCGGGCGGCGATCGCTCGGCGGTGACGGCGGGGACGCGCGTCATCTCCGACGAGATCCGCGTCAAGGTGACCGTCGAGCCCGGCAAGGGCTTCCTCGACCGCATGATCGCGCTGGTCGAGGGCGCCGAGCGGCAGAAGACGCCGAACGAGATCGCGCTGACGCTGTTGCTGGTCGGGTTGACGATCATCTTCCTGATCGCGGTCGCGACGATCCCCGGCTTCGCCAGCTATGCCGGGGGCAGCATCCCGGTGGCGATCCTGGCGGCGTTGCTCATCACGCTGATCCCGACCACGATCGCCGCCCTGCTGTCGGCGATCGGGATCGCGGGGATGGACCGGCTGGTGCGGTTCAACGTGCTCGCCAAGTCCGGACGCGCGGTCGAGGCGGCAGGCGATATCGACGTGCTGTTGCTCGACAAGACCGGGACGATCACGATCGGCGACCGGCAGGCGTCGGAGTTCCGCGCGGTCGGCGGCGCGAGCGTGGCCGAGCTGGCCGAGGCGGCATTGCTCGCCAGCCTTGCCGACGAGACGCCCGAAGGACGCTCGATCGTGGTGCTGGCGCGCGAGGCGTTCCACGTCACGACCGCAAGGCTGCCCGACGATGCCGAGGTGATCCCGTTCACCGCGCAGACGCGCATCTCGGGCGTGAAGACCGGCGGCGCGCTGATCCAGAAGGGTGCGGTCGATTCGATCCTGCGCGCCAACGAAGGCAGCGGTGCGACCGCGGCGGCGACCGAGTTGCGGCGGATCACCGACGAGATCGCGCGGGCGGGTGGCACCCCGCTGGCGGTGGCGCGCGACGGGCGGTTGCTGGGCGCGATCTTCCTGAAGGACGTGGTCAAGGCGGGCATCCGCGAGCGCTTCGGCGAGCTGCGGACGATGGGGATCCGTACGGTGATGATCACCGGCGACAACCCGCTGACCGCCGCGGCGATCGCCGCCGAGGCGGGGGTCGACGACTTCCTCGCGCAGGCGACGCCCGAGGACAAGCTGGCGCTGATCCGCAAGGAGCAACAGGGCGGCAAGCTGGTCGCGATGTGCGGCGACGGCACCAACGACGCGCCGGCGCTGGCGCAGGCCGATGTCGGCGTGGCGATGAACACCGGCACGCAGGCGGCGCGCGAGGCGGGCAATATGGTCGACCTCGACAGCGATCCGACGAAGCTGATCGAGGTGGTCGGGCTCGGCAAGCAGTTGCTGATGACGCGCGGGGCGCTGACGACCTTCTCGGTCGCCAATGACGTCGCCAAATATTTCGCGATCATCCCGGCGATGTTCGTCGCGCTCTATCCGGGGCTGGGCGTGCTGAACGTGATGGGGCTGGCGTCGCCGCAATCGGCGATCCTGAGCGCGATCATCTTCAACGCGATCATCATTCCGTTGCTGGTGCCGCTGGCGCTGAAGGGGGTGGCGTATCGGCCGATGGCGGCCGGGCCGCTGCTGGCGCGCAACTTGGCGGTCTATGGTCTGGGCGGGCTGCTCGCGCCGTTCGTGGGGATCAAGATCATCGATGTGGTCGTCGGCGGCCTGGGGCTGGCGTGATTTGGAAGCCTCTCCCCCTCGGGGGGGGCGGCGGGGTGGTTGTGGCGCGGGTCCGTTCCCTCTCCGCCCCACCCCCAGCCCCTCCCCTCAAGGGGAGTGGAGCGAAGGGAAACAGAGATGAATACCGATATCAAAACCGCTGTGCGGCCCGCGATCGTCATGACGATCCTGTTCGCGATCTTGCTCGGTCTGGTCTATCCTGTCGCGATGACAGGCTTGGGTCAGATGATCTTCCCCGCGCAGGCGAACGGCAGCCTCGTCCGCGACGCGTCGGGGCGCGTGATCGGCTCGACGGTCGTCGGGCAGGCGTTCGTCGCCGGGCGCTATTTTCAGACGCGGCCTTCGGCGGCGGGCAAGGGCTATGACGGGCTGGCCTCGTCGGGGTCGAACCTCGGGCCGACCAGCAAGGCGCTGGTCGAGCGCGTGACGCAGGACGTCGCGACGCGGCGCGGCGAGGGGGTGACGGGCGACATGCCCGCCGATCTGGTCACCGCGAGTGGGTCGGGGCTCGATCCCGATCTGTCGCCTGCGGCCGCTTTGGCGCAGGCGCCGCGGGTCGCGCGGGTGCGGGGCCTGCCGGTCGATCTCGTGCGTGCGCTGGTGACGGCGCAGACCGAGACGTCGCTGCTCGGCGACGCGCACGTCAACGTGCTGGCGCTCAACCGCGCGCTGGACGCCACCGCGCGCTGATGCCGCCCAACGGCGACGCCCGGCCCGATCCCGACGCCCTGCTGCGCGCCGCCGCGCAGGAAGGGCGCGGGCGGCTGAAGATCTTCCTCGGCGCGGCGCCGGGCGTCGGCAAGACCTATGAGATGCTGTCCGAGGGCAAGGCGCGGCGGCGCGACGGGGTGGACGTGGTCGTCGGCATCGTCGAGACGCACGGCCGCGCCGAAACCGAGGCGCTGACGCGCGGGCAGGAGATCGTCGCGCGCCGGGCGGTGAACCACGACGGGCATCTGCTGCACGAGATGGACCTCGACGCGGTGCTGGCGCGCGCGCCGCGGCTGGTGCTGGTTGACGAGCTGGCGCACACCAATGCGCCGGGCAGCCGGCATCCGAAGCGCTATCAGGATGTCGAGGAACTGCTCGCCGCCGGGATCGACGTCTATTCGACGGTCAACATCCAGCATGTCGAGAGCCTCAACGACATCGTCGCCAGCTTCACGCGGGTGCGGGTGCGCGAGACGGTGCCCGACAGTGTCCTGGAGGCGGCCGAGATCGAGGTCGTCGATATCCCGCCGGACGAACTGATCGAGCGGTTGAAGGCGGGCAAGGTCTATCTGCCGCAGGAGGCGACGCGCGCGCTGGGGCATTTCTTCTCGCGCTCGAACCTGTCGGCGTTGCGCGAGCTGGCGCTGCGGCGCGCGGCGCAGGCGGTCGATGCGCGGATGCTGGATGACGTGCGCGCGCTCGGGCTCGGCGGGACCTGGGCGGGGAGCGACCGGATCGTCGTGGCGATCAGCGAGCTGCCGGGCAGCGACGTGCTGGTGCGCGCGGGCAAGCGGATCGCCGACGGACTGCGGGGGCCGTGGACCGCGCTGTTCGTCGAGACGCCGCGCGCCGCGCACTTCACCGACGCACAGCACGCGCGGGTGGCGGCGGCGATGACGCTGGCGACGCAGCTGGGCGCGGCGGTCGCCACCGTGCCCGCGACGCATGTGGTGGAGGGGATACAAGGCTTCCTCGCGGATGCGCGCGCGACCCAATTGGTGCTCGGCAAGTCGCCGCGGTCCCGCTGGTTCGAGTTGCGGCACGGGTCGGTGGTCGATCGGCTGGTGCGCGACACGCCCGACGTGACGGTGCACGTCCTGCCGGTCGCGGCGGGCGCGGGGCGGACCGAGCGCGGCAAGCGGCGGCCGGCGCGATGGGGGGCACCGTCGGGCTATGCGGTGACGAGCGCGATGGTCGCTGGGGTGACGGCGGCCGGAAGCGCGCTGGTCCATGTCATCGACCTCGGCAACGTCGCCTTGCTCTATCTGCTGCCGGTGATGACGGCGGCGAGCCTCTACGGGCTGCGCACCGGATTGTTCGCGGGGCTCGCCTCCACGCTGGCCTATAATTTCTTCTTCCTGCCGCCGGTGGGGACGCTGAGCATCAACAATCCCGAGAACGTCATGTCGGTGGTGGTCCTGCTCGGCATCGCGTTCGCCACCAGCCAGTTGACCGCGCGGGTGCGGGCGCAGGCCGATCTCGCCGCCGCCAGCGCGCGCACCAACGCGACGCTCGCGGGGTTCCTGCGCCAGATCGCGGCGGTCAACGACGCCGATCAGGCGGCGCGGATGATCTGCGACGACGTGCGGCGATTGCTCGACGTGCATGTCGTGCTGCTGGGTGCGGCGGCGGATGGGCCGCTGGAGGTGCTGGCGGCGAGCGATCCCGGTTATCGGCTGGACGCGATGGACAATGCCGCCGCCAATTGGGCGTTCGACACCGGCAGCCCGGCGGGCAAGGGATCGGGGACGCTGACCGCCTCCGAATGGCTGTTCCAGCCGCTCAAGGCCGGCGCGCGCACGCTGGGGGTGCTGGGGGTGGCGAACGACGGGGGCACCAATCCAGTGCGCGCCGATCAATTGCCGCTGCTCAGCAGCCTGCTCGACCAGTCGGCGCTGGTGCTGGAGCGATTGCGGTTGCAGGCGGAGATGCGCGATCTGGACGTGGTGCGGACGCGCGACCGGCTGCGCGCGGCACTGCTGTCGTCGGTCAGCCACGACCTGCGCACGCCGCTGACCGCGGTGATCGCCGCCGCCGACCAGCTCGACCATGGCGCGACGCCGGAACTGATCGGCACCATCAAAAGCGAATCGGCGCGGCTCAATCGCTTCGTGGCGAACCTGCTCGACATGGCGCGGGTCGAGGCGGGTGCGATCCGGCTGAACGTCGAGGCGATCGACCTGAGCGATGCGGTGACCGGCGCGGCGCATGACGCGCGTCGCGCGCTGGAGGGACATGGCATGCGGCTCGACGTGCCGCCCGACCTGCCGCTGGTGCGCGCCGACCCGCAATTGCTCCACCATTGCCTGCTCAACCTGCTCGACAATGCCGGACGCTACGGCGAGCCGGGCAGCGAGATCGTCATCGAGGGACGGCACCGGTTCGGGGAGTTGCGGCTTGTCGTGCTCGATCACGGGCCGGGCCTGCCGCCGGGGCGGGAGGCGGAGGTGTTCGAGACCTTCACGCGGCTGGAGGGTTCGGACCGCGCGATCGGCGGCACCGGGCTGGGGCTGGCGATCGTCAAGGCGTTTGCGGAGGCAATGGGGATGATGGTCGAGGCGAGCAATCGTGGCGACGGGGGCGGGGCGGCGTTCACCCTGGTCTTTCCGGCGGCGTCGATCGTGCGCGATGCCGAGATGGAAGGTCGATCCTGATGCCCGCCAAGGTCCTGATCGTCGACGACGAGCCCGCGATCCGGCGGTTGCTGCGCAATACGCTGTCGCGCGCGGGCTATGAGGTGGTCGAGGCGGGGAACGCGAAGGACGCGTTGCAGCAGGCGGCGGCCGAGCATCCGGCGGCGATCCTGCTCGACCTCGGGCTGCCCGACCGCGACGGGCTGAGCCTGATCCCGTTGCTTCATGCGGGTGGCGAGGTGGTGATCCTCGTCGTCTCGGCACGCGACGCGGTCGACGAGAAGGTCGCTGCGCTCGACCTCGGCGCGGATGATTTCGTCGGCAAGCCGTTCGACACCGAGGAATTGCTGGCGCGGCTCCGTGTGGCGCTGCGGCATCGCGGCCCGGCGGTCGAGGTGCAGAAGAGCGTGACGCGTGGCGATCTCGACATCGATCTCGACCGACGGATCGTGCGACGCGATGGCGCTGAAGTGCATCTGACCCGCAAGGAGCATGATGTGCTGGCGATGCTGGTCCGGCACATCGGCCGGATCGTCACGCACGACAAGCTGCTCGATGCCTGTTGGGGCGGGGACGAGGATGCGCGGATCGAATATCTGCGCATCGTGATCCGCAACCTGCGGCAGAAGCTGGAGGCGCCCGCGCCGGTCGGTAGCGTGATCGCGAACGAGCTGGGGGTCGGCTATCGGTTGCGGAGCGACGGCGCGATTTGACGCGCGCGCACGGAGCGAGACGAAGATCGACCATATCATGCGGCCGGATCGACGCACGAGTGGCCACGGTAGCTGGCTTAGAGTTTGATCCAGCTGGCTTGAACCATCGCTATTTGCGCGCCGGCGAAGGCCGCGGCCCGGGTGGATAGGTCTGCGAGATAGAGCGCAACGCGCATCAGCAGCGTCCCCAACTGGGCCCCGGCGTTCGCCGGGGTGCACTCGGCTTGGATGGATCATACCATAGCGGCACGCCGCCCGGCTGATCGGAACGCGCTGTCCGCCTGCCGGTTGTGGTGGGATGGATCAAGGCGAGTCTCGAGCAGCGACGCTCCATGGGTTGCAAGCGCGGATGGAGGCGGCTGCGGCGGCGCTCGATTACGAGGAAGCGCGGCGGTTGCGCGACGTGATCGGCTTGTTGCGGAATGGCGCGACGATCGAGGAAGCGGCGGCGGCGGATGGGCTCACGCGCCAGCAGCCGGGTGCGATGGGGTTGGGGACGAGCCGCCAGCAGGTGGTGCCGCCAGAGGGGTGGAAGCCGCCGCGGAAGCCGGACCCGATGACGCGGGGAAAGTGGTAGATCATCATGCCGTGAGGTCGGGGTGACGGTCGTCACTGCGATCGAAGTGAAGCAGTCCAGGGCGTTCTGGTCCGGCTCTGGATTGCTTCGTTACACTCGCAATGACGGGTGGGTCGGGTAACCGTCTTTCTTCGTTGCTGGTGAGATCAGGTCCGGGATGACGGGGTTAGGGCAGCGCTTCTCGCAAGCCGGCGATCAAGGCGGCGTCGGCGGGCAGGTGTGCGGCGAAGACCAGTCCGACGTCGCGGCTCGCGTCGAAATCTTCCAGCGGCACGCGCGCGACGCCGTCGGCTTGGAAGCTCTCCGGCATCACCGTGATGCCCAACCGCGCACGGACGTGCGACAGGGCGCGATCGTCGCTGGTCGTGCGCGCCGGGAAGAACGGACGGACGCCGCGTGCGGTGAAGAAGCGGCTTGTCTCCGACAGCATCTCGCAATGGCGGCGGACGATCATCGGTTCGTGCGCGATCTCCTCGGCGCGCAGCGATGCGCGCGCGGCGAGCGGATGCGTCGCGCCGATCGCCAGCGCATAGCCCTCGGTGAGCAGATGCTGCCCGGCACTGCGATCGTCGCCGTCGCGCAGGATCGTCAGCGCGGCGTCGATCCGTCCGCGCGCGAGCCGGGCACGCAGGTCGCGTTCGTTGCCCTCGACCAGTTCGACGCGCTCGCAGGTGCGCGTCGCCAGCCAGCGCTCGATCCAGTGGCGCGGGATCGTGGTCAGCACGCCGACCCGCAGCAGTGGGGCGGATGCGGAGCCGGTCACCGCGCGCTCGGCGGCGGCGAACCCGCTCTCGATCGCGCGCGCGTGGGCGAGCAGGCCGGCACCCGCCTCGGTCAGCGCGACACGGCGGTTGGTGCGGTTGAACAGCGTGCGGCCGAGCGACGCCTCCAGCCGGGCGATGCCGACCGACAGCGTGGGTTGCGTGACGTTGCACGCGGCGGCGGCGCGCGAGAAATTGCCGGTGTCGACCACCGCGAGGAAATAGCGCAAGTGATAGCGGTCGATCATAGACGACATCTATACCCAGTTTCGGCGCGTTTCAATTTTGCCGGGTGACCTCGACACTCTACAGAGTGTTCTATCAAGCGGCGTCACCCACGCCGTTCGTGCTGAGCCTGTCGAAGCACGTGCCTTGGGGCACGCCCTTCGACAAGCTCAGGGCGAACGGGGGTGATGATCGTAAAAGCCCGGCAAGACGGGCAAGGACGGATAGGAGAGAGCGATGGACCTCGATTTCGGTCTGGGCGAGATGGCGGACACGATCCGCGAGACGGTGCGACGCTTCGCGGCCGATCGGATCGCGCCGATCGCGGCGCAGGTCGATGCCGAGGATCGCTTTGCGCGCGAGTTGTGGCCGGAGATGGGCGCGCTGGGGCTGCACGGCATCACCGTCGAGGAGGCCGATGGCGGGCTGGGGCTCGGCTATCTGGAGCATGTGATTGCGTGCGAGGAGGTCAGCCGCGCCTCGGCGGCGATCGGGCTCAGCTATGGCGCGCATTCCAACCTGTGCGTCAACCAGATCCGCCGCTGGGGCTCGGCCGAGCAGAAGGCCAAGTATCTGCCGAAGCTGGTCTCGGGCGAGCATGTCGGCAGCCTGGCGATGTCCGAGGCTGGTGCGGGATCGGACGTCGTGTCGATGAAGCTGCGCGCGACCAAGGTCGATGGCGGGTGGCGGCTGAACGGCACCAAGTTCTGGATCACCAATGCGGCCTATGCCGATACCCTGGTCGTCTATGCCAAAACCGATGTGGAGGCGGGGTCGAAGGGGATTACCGCGTTCCTGATCGAAAAGGGCTTCGACGGGTTTTCGATCGGGCAGAAGATCGACAAGCTGGGGATGCGCGGATCGCCGACCGCCGAACTGGTGTTCGACGATTGCTTCGTCGCGGATGCGCAGGTGATGGGGCCGCTGAACGGCGGGGTGAAGGTGTTGATGTCGGGGCTCGATTACGAGCGTGTCGTGCTGTCGGGTATCCAGCTGGGCATCATGCAGGCGTGTATCGACACGGTGCTGCCCTATGTTCGCGAACGCAAGCAGTTCGGGCGGGCGATCGGCGAGTTCCAGCTGATGCAGGCGAAGGTCGCCGACATGTATGTCGCGCTCAATTCGGCGCGGGCCTATGTCTATGCGGTGGCGAAGGCGTGCGACGCGGGGCGGACGACGCGCTTCGATGCGGCGGGGTGCATCCTGCTCGCCTCCGAAAGCGCGGTGAAGGTGGCAGGCGAGGCGATCCAGGCGCTGGGCGGCGCGGGCTATACCAAGGACTGGCCGGTCGAGCGTTATTGGCGCGACGCCAAGTTGCTCGATATCGGCGCGGGGACCAACGAAGTGCGACGGATGCTGATCGGGCGCGAGCTGATCGGGCACGACGCGCCGAGGGCGCAATGACCGCGATCCGCTCGCTGGTCGATACGGGCGCGGCGACGTTCGCGGCCAATGACGCGCACAACCGCGCGCTGGCGGCGGCGTTGCGCGAGAAGGCGGCGGCGAGCGCGCTGGGCGGGTCCGAGCAGCATCGCGCGCGGCATGTCGCACGCGGGAAGCTGCTGCCACGCGAGCGGGTCGACCGGCTGCTCGATCCGGCCGCGCCGTTCCTGGAGATCGGCGCGCTGGCGGCGAACGGTATGTACGAAGATGGCGCGCCGGGCGCCGGGATGATCGCGGGCGTCGGGCGCGTATCGGGGCGCGAGTGCATGATCGTCGCCAATGATCCGACCGTGAAGGGCGGCGCCTATTTTCCGATGACGGTGAAGAAGCATCTGCGCGCGCAGGAGATCGCGCGCGAAAACCGCTTGCCGTGCGTCTATCTGGTCGACAGCGGCGGGGCGAACCTGCCGCATCAGGCGGAGGTGTTCCCCGATCGCGAGCATTTCGGGCGGATCTTCTTCAATCAGGCACAGATGTCGGCGGAAGGCATCGCGCAGATCGCGTGCGTGATGGGGAGTTGCACCGCGGGCGGCGCCTATGTGCCGGCGATGTCGGACGAAAGCGTGATCGTGCGCAACCAGGGGACGATCTTCCTCGCCGGACCGCCGCTGGTCAAGGCGGCGACGGGCGAGGTGATCTCGGCCGAGGAATTGGGCGGGGCGGAGACGCATGGGCGACGGTCGGGGGTTGTCGACCATGTCGCCGAGAATGACGAACATGCGCTGCTGATCGTCCGCGATATCGTCGCGACGTTGGGCAAGGCGCGCGCGCCCGATGTGTCGCTTGCCGAGCCGCGCGCACCGTTGCTCGACGCGCGGGAGCTGTACGGGATCGTGCCGCAGGACGTGCGGGCGCCGTATGACGTGCGCGAGGTGATCGGGCGGATCGTCGACGGCTCGGAGTTTCACGAGTTCAAGGCGCTGTACGGCACCACCCTGGTGTGCGGCTTCGCGCATATCTGGGGGATGCCGGTCGCGATCCTGGCCAACAACGGCGTGTTGTTCAGCGAGTCGGCGCTGAAGGGCGCGCATTTCATTGAGCTGGCGTGCCAGCGGCGCATCCCCTTGCTGTTCCTGCAGAACATTTCCGGCTTCATGGTCGGCGGAAAGTATGAGGCGGAGGGGATCGCCAAGAACGGCGCGAAGCTGGTGACGGCGGTCGCGACCGCATCGGTGCCGAAGATCACATTGTTGATCGGCGGCAGCTTCGGGGCGGGCAATTACGGGATGTGCGGGCGCGCTTATTCGCCGCGCTTTCTGTTCAGCTGGCCGAACGCGCGGATCTCGGTGATGGGGGGCGAGCAGGCGGCGAGCGTGTTGGCGACGGTCCACCGCGACGCGGAGACGTGGACACCCGAGGAAGCCGAGCGCTTCAAGGCGCCGATTCGCCAGAAATATGAGGACGAGGGCAATCCTTATTACGCCACCGCGCGGCTGTGGGATGACGGGATCATCGATCCGGTGCAGACCCGCGACGTGCTGGGGCTCGCCTTTGCCGCGACGCTGAACGCGCCGGTGCCCGAACGCGCGCAGTTCGGCGTGTTCCGGATGTGATCCCAGGAGAGACGATGATGATCCTGCTGATGCTGTTGGCGCAGACCACGCCCGTCGCCCCGATCGTCAAGGGCACCGCCTTGCCGCCGCCGGGCACCGAAGAGGCGCAAGTGATGGCGCCGGTCGAGGCGCTGCTCCGCGCGATCGAGACCAGCGACCGCAGCGCCGCGCTCGCCGTGACCTTGCCCGAGGGGACGATCACCGCGACGCGCACCGGGCCGGACGGCTCGCCCCAGCGGCGGACGCTGCGCTGGGCCGACTGGGCGGCGCAGCTCACCCCCGAGCAAGGCCAGGTCGTCGAGAAGCAGGGAACGCCCGCGATCGAGATCGACGACAATGCCGCGATGGTATGGGCGCCCTATACCGTCACCGTTGCGGGCAAGCCGGTGCAATGCGGGTATAATCTGTTCGACGTGGTGCGCGGGGCGGCGGGATGGAGGATCCTGAACGTCACCTATTCGGCGCGCGAGACGGGGTGCACGCCATGATCGCCTCGCTGCTGATCGCCAATCGCGGCGAGATCGCGCGGCGGATCATCCGCACCGCGCGCACGCTGGGCATCCGCACGATCGCGGTCCACTCCGATGTCGATGCCGAGATGCCGTTCGTGCGCGAAGCCGACGCGGCGGTGTGCATCGGGACGGCGGCAGCGGCCGACAGTTACCTGCGGCAGGACCGCCTGCTCGATGCGGCGCGCGCTACGGGCGCGGCGGCGATCCATCCCGGCTACGGCTTCCTGTCCGAGAATGCCGAGTTCGCCGAGGCGGTGGTCGCGGCTGGGCTGGTGTGGGTCGGCGCACCGCCGGCCGCGATCCGCGCGATGGGGCTGAAGGACGCCGCCAAGGCGCGGATGATCGCGGCGGGGGTGCCGGTGACGCCGGGCTATCTGGGCGAGGATCAGTCGCCCGATCGGCTCAAGGCCGAGGCGGAGGCGATCGGCTATCCCGTGCTCATCAAGGCGGTCGCGGGGGGCGGCGGCAAGGGGATGCGGCAGGTCGATGCGCCCGCCGAGTTCGTCGAGGCGCTGGCGAGTTGCCAGCGCGAGGCGGCGGCGTCGTTCGGCGACGATCGCGTGCTGATCGAGAAGTACATCCTGTCGCCGCGCCATATCGAGGTGCAGGTGTTCGGTGACACGCACGGAGAGGTGGTGCACCTGTTCGAGCGCGATTGCTCGCTTCAGCGGCGGCATCAGAAGGTGATCGAGGAAGCGCCCGCCCCCGGGATGGATGCGGCGACGCGCGCTTCGGTGTGCGATGCGGCGGTACGCGCGGCCAAGGCGGTCAATTACGTCGGGGCGGGGACGATCGAGTTCATCGCCGACGCCTCCGAGGGGCTGCGCGCCGATCGCATCTGGTTCATGGAAATGAACACGCGGTTGCAGGTCGAACATCCGGTGACCGAGGCGATCACGGGGCAGGATCTGGTCGAATGGCAGTTGCGCGTCGCGAGCGGCGAGCCGCTGCTCAAGGCGCAGGACGAACTGGCGATCCACGGCTGGGCGATGGAGGCGCGGCTGTATGCCGAGAACCCGTCGACGGGGTTCCTGCCGTCGACCGGGCCGCTGGATCGACTGCGTTTCCCGGCAGGCGTGCGCGTCGACAGCGGGGTCGAGGAGGGCGGGGCGGTGACGCCATTCTACGACCCGATGATCGCCAAGCTGATCGTCCACGGCGCGACGCGCGCGCAAGCGGCGCAGCGGCTGGCGGAAGCGGCGGCGGGGACGCAGGTGTGGCCGGTGCGGACCAACGCCGCGTTTCTGGCGCGCGCGGCGGCGCATGCCGACTTCGTGGCGGGGCGCGTCGATACCGGGTTCATCGCGCGTCATGCCGACACCCTGATCCCGGCGGCGGAACCGACGCAGGCGGTGGTCGCGGCGGCGGCGCAAGCGTTGTTGCCCGCCGCTGGCGAGACGCCGTGGACGGCGTTGCGCGGGTTTCGGGCCAACGCCGCGCCGGTGATGGAGGTGGCGGTCGAGGTGGCGGGACAGCCATATGTCGCCGAGCCTGCGTCACTGCCGGGTGCCGAGATTGCCGGTGGCGTGCTGTTCGCGGGCGGCGAGGCGTGGCCGTTCGGGGCGCGGCGGGCGGATCATCTCGGCGGGGCGAGCGAGGGTGACGGTGCGCTGCTCGCGCCGATGCCGGGGCGTGTGATCGCGGTGCCGGTGACGCAGGGGCAGCGCGTCGCGCGCGGCGAGCGGTTGCTGGTGCTCGAGGCGATGAAGATGGAGCAGGCGTTGCTCGCGCCGTTCGACGGGGTGGTCGCCGAGTTGAAGGTCGTGGAGGGTGCGCAGGTGACCGAGGGGATGTTGCTGGCGCGGATCGCCGCGGGAGACGAATGATGGCCGGGCGGCACTATGACGAATGGCAGGTCGGCGATCGGATCGTCCACGAGATCCGTCGCACCGTCACCGAAACCGACAATCTGCTGTTCACGACGATGACGCACAATCCGCAGCCGCTCCACCTCGATGCCGAGGCGGCGAAGGCGAGCGAGTTCGGACAGATCCTCGTCAACGGCACCTTCACCTTCGCGTTGATGGTTGGGCTGTCGGTCGGCGACACGACGCTGGGAACATTGGTCGCCAACCTCGGCTACGACAAATTGGTGATGCCCAAGCCGGTGTTCATCGGCGATACCCTGCGCGCCGAGACCGAAGTGCACGAGTTGAAGGACAGCCGTTCGCGGCCGGAGGCGGGGATCGTCACCTTCCTGCATCGGCTGCTCAACCAGCGCGACGAGGTCGTCTGCCAGTGTTTGCGCACCGCATTGTTGAAGCGGCGCGCGGCATGAAGTTGCGCTCGCTGCTGTTCGTGCCCGGCGACCGGCCGGAGCGGTTCGACAAGGCCGCAGCGAGCGGCGCGGACGCGCTGATCCTCGACCTGGAGGATGCGGTCGCGCCGGGAAGCAAAGCGGCGGCGCGGGCGGCGGTTGGGGCGCGATTGCGGACGGCGCGGGGGACGTGGCGGTATTCGTGCGGGTCAATCCGCTGGGCACGTCGTTGCTCGACGAGGATCTGGCGGCGCTCGGCGGATTGTCGCCGGATGCGGTCGTGTTGCCGAAGGCGGAGGGGGCGGCGAGCGTTCGCGATCTGGCGGCGCGGCTGACGGCAGTGGGGATCGACGCGCCGATCCTGCCGATCGCGACCGAGACTCCGGCGGCGATCTTCCAGCTTGGTAGCTATGCCGGGTGCGGGGGGCGCTCGCCGGGCTGACGTGGGGGGCGGAGGATTTGCCGGCAGCGATCGGGGCGGCGACCAGTCGCGAGGACGATGGTCGGTTTACGGCGCCGTACGAAATGACGCGGTCGCTGGCGTTGTTCGCTGCCCATGCGGCGGGGGTAGCGGCGATCGAGACTGTTTATCCGGCGTTTCGGGATGACGCGGGGCTTTCGGCCTATGCTGCGCGAGCGGCACGCGACGGCTTCACGGGGATGATGGCTGTCCACCCGGCGCAGGTCGCGACGATCAACGCCGCTTTCACTCCGACCGACGAACACGTTGCGCACGCGCGGGCGGTGGTCGCGGCGTTCGGGGCGGCGCCGGGGGCCGGGGTGCTGCAGCTCGATGGCAAGATGATCGATGCGCCGCATCTGGTGCAGGCGCGACGGTTGCTGGCGCGGGTTTAAGGCGGTTCGTCATTGCGAGCGGAGCGAAGCAATCCAGGGCGTCCTGGTCCGGCTCTGGATTGCTTCGCTCCGCTCGCAATGACGGGCTCGGCGCGGAACCGCGCGCCATTCTCCCGCGCTCTGTGGTGATGCAGGATGATGATCTTTCCAAGGCCCGCCACCGCGCGGTGCCGAGCGGGCGGCTGGCGCGGCTCGGCGGGTTCGGGCGGCTGGCGGGCGGTGTCGCGGGCGGGATGCTTGCAGAGGGCGCGCGGCGACTGGCGGCGGGCGAGCGGCCGAAGGTCGGCGACCTGATCCTCACCCCCGGCAATGCGGCGCGCGTCGCCGACCGGTTGTCGCATCTGCGCGGCGCGGCGATGAAGCTGGGGCAGATGATCTCGATGGACGCGGGCGATGTGTTGCCGCCCGAGTTGCAGACGATCCTCGCACAGCTTCGCAACCAGGCGTACCGGATGCCGCCGCAACAGCTCGACCGCGTGTTGCGCGAGGAATGGGGCGCGGACTGGCGGCGGCGCTTCCGGCATTTCGACGCGTCGCCGGTCGCCGCCGCGTCGATCGGGCAGGTGCATCGCGCGACGCTGCCCGATGGGCGGATGCTGGCGATCAAGGTGCAATATCCGGGTGTCGCCGACAGCATCGGCGCCGATGTCGACAATGTCGCGACGCTGCTGCGCGTCTCGGGGCTGTTGCCCGCGACGCTGGATCTCAAGCCATTGCTGAACGAGGCCAAACGGCAGCTCGCCGAGGAAGCCGACTATGTCCGCGAGGGCGCGGAGTTGCGTGCCTATCGCGAGCGGCTGGCGGGCGATGCACGTTACGTGGTGCCGACGCTGGAGGAGGCGCTGACCACCAAGCGCGTGCTGGCGATGGAGTTCGTCGCCGGGCGACCGATCGAGGCGCTGGCGGAGGCGTCGCAGGACGAGCGCGACGCGGCGATGACGTCGCTCATCACCCTGGTGCTGCGCGAGTTGTTCGAGTTCGGGGTGATGCAGACCGATCCGAACTTCGCCAATTATCGCTGGCAGCCGGAGACGGGCGCGTTGGTGCTGCTCGATTTCGGCGCGACGCGGCGGGTGCCTGCAGAAACCGCGGCGGGGTATCGGCGGCTGATCGAGGCGGGGCTGGCGCGCGATCGTGACGCGATCCGCGATACCGCCGTCGAGGTCGGGTTTTTGGGCAAGGCGGCAGCGGACGCGCATCGTCCGGCGATCGACCGGATCATCGCGGCGATCGACGATGCGCTCAACCGGCCGGGTTCGTTCGACTTCGGCGACCGGGCGTTCGTGCCGGTGGTGCGCGAGGAGGCCAAGGCGCTGGTCGCGGATCGGGCGACGTGGCACGTGCCGCACGTCGAGACGCTGTTCGTCCAGCGCAAGGTGAGCGGGACGGCGTTGCTCGCCGCGCGGCTGAAGGCGCGCGTCGACGTGCGGGGGCTGGCGGCGGGGGCGGTGGGCGAGGATTTGCCCGGGCGGACTTGATCCACTCGACTTGAACCGGTTCCCACGGTCACCCCGGCGAAGGCCGGGGCCCAGTTGGGAAGGCCAAAGGAATGAGGCGCAACGCACATCATCAGCGTCCCCCAACTGGGGCCCGGCTTTCGCCGGGGTGACGATGGGGCTTTGGTCTACGAGATCAAACGGTCGCCTTGGTCCGCCCCGCCTCGACCGCCGCGTCGCTCGCCAGGCGATCGGCGCGTTCGTTTTCGGGGTGGCCGGCGTGGCCCTTGACCCATTTCCAGTCGACGCGGTGCGGCTTGGCGGCGGCGAGCAGCGCCTGCCAGAGGTCGGCGTTCTTGACCGGCTTCTTGTCGGCGGTCTTCCAGCCGTTCTTCTGCCAGCCGTGGATCCACTTCGTCAGCCCGTCCATGACGTAGCGGCTGTCGGTCGACAGCGTCACGCGGCACGGACGGGTCAGCGCGTTGAGGCCCGCGATCGCGGCGGTCAGCTCCATGCGGTTGTTGGTGGTGAGCGGCTCGCCGCCGGCCAGTTCCTTCTCGTGCTTGCCGGCGCGGATGACCGCGCCCCAGCCGCCGGGGCCAGGATTGCCCTTACACGCGCCGTCGGTGAACAGCTCGACCTGCGTCAGCTCGGTCATGCGAACGCCTCCGGGTGGGCTTCGTACCAGTCCAGCCGTCGCAAATAGGCGAGCGGGTCCTTGCGCATCACCAACGCATCGGCGGGCGTGTGCAGCCAGTCCCACGCGCGGCTGAGCAGGAAACGGATGCATGCGCCGCGCGCCAGTAGCGGCAGCGCGGCCCGCTCGGCATCGCTGAGCCCGAACGCCGTGGTATAGCCGGTCAGCAACGCCGCGCCGACCGCGGCATCGGGGTTCTCTCCGCGCGCATCGAACGTCCACGCCGAATGCATCACCGCAAGGTCGTAGGCGCGCACGTCGGTGCAGGCGAAATAGAAGTCGATCAGCCCGGTGACGATATCGCCGTGCATCAGCACGTTGTCCGGGAAGAGATCGGCGTGGATCGCGCTGACCGGCAGACCCAACGGCCAGGCGCGTTCGACGTCCCGAAGCGCGATATCGATGCGGTCGAACAGGCCGGGCTGGATCGTGTCGAGGTCGCGCCCGCATTTCTCCAGAAGCGGCCGCCACGTCGCGACGCCCATCGAATTGACGCGCGTCCGGCGGAAGTCGGCGAGCGCGGCGTGCATGTCGCCCATCGCGGTCGCCGCCGCCTGGGCCTGCGCCGGGGTCGGATGCGAGACGGACACGCCGTTCAGGAAGCGGATCAGGCACGCCGGGCGGCCCTCCAGCATCTGGATCACGGCGCCGTCGCGATCGGGGATCGCCGGGGGTACCGCCAGCCCGCGCCCGGCCAGATGGTCGAGCAGCGCCATGAAGAACGGCAGGTCGTCCGCCGCGACGCGCTTTTCGTAGAGCGTCAGGATGAAGCGCGCCGTCGTGGTGTCGACGAGGTAGTTGGAATTCTCCACCCCCTCGGCGATGCCCTTGACGGACACCAGTTCACCGACGTCGTAGCGAAGCAGGAAAGCGGCGAGCGCCTCGGCGGAGACGTGCGTGTAGACAGCCATGGTTCGTGCGTCAGGCGGCGGCGTCGAGCCCGCGCGGCAGCTTGAACGCGATCGTCTCGCGCGTCGTCTCCTCTTCGCGCTCGGTCACGTCGAACCGCGTCGCCAGCCGGTCGACCAGCTCGCGCACCAGCAGCTCGGGCGCCGAGGCGCCGGCGGTGATCCCCAGGGTGCCGACGCCCTCGAGGAACGACCAGTCGAGATCGGCGGCGCGCTGGATCAGCGCCGCGCGGATGCCCTGCCGCTCGGCGACCTCGACCAGCCGCACCGAGTTCGACGAATTGGGGGCGCCGATCACCAGCACCGCGTCGCACGCGTCGGCGATCGCCTTGACCGCGGCCTGACGGTTGGAGGTGGCGTAGCAGATGTCCTCGCCGCGCGGGGCCTGGATGGCGGGGAAGCGGCGGTGGATCGCGGCGACGATCGCGGCGGTATCGTCGACCGACAGCGTCGTCTGGGTCAGGAACGAGAGGTTCTGCGGATCGGGAACGACCAAGGTGTCGACGTCCTCGACCGTCTCGACCAGCGACATCGCGCCCGTCGGGACCTGACCGAAGGTGCCGATCACCTCCGGATGCCCGGCATGGCCGATGAAGAGGATGTGCCGCCCGGCCTCGACGAGGCGTTCGGCCTGACGATGAACCTTGGAGACGAGCGGGCAGGTGGCGTCGAGATAGTCGAGGCCACGGTCCTGCGCCTCGGCGGGAACCGATTTGGGAACGCCGTGCGCGGAGAACACCACCGGCGCACCATCGGGCACCTCGGTCAGTTCCTCGACGAACACCGCGCCCTTCGCCTTGAGCGAATCGACGACAAATTTGTTGTGGACGATCTCGTGCCGGACATAGACCGGCGCGCCATGCTTCTCGATCGCCAGTTCGACGATGCGGATCGCGCGATCCACCCCGGCGCAGAAGCCGCGCGGTGCGGCGATCAGCAATTCCAGCGGGCGACGGGGCGTGGCGGCGGGGTCGGTGACGGGATCGGCCATGTCGGCGGCTCTACGCGAATGCTTGCTCCGGCGATAGACGGTTCCTATGCTGGCGACGACCCGGGGCCGTTACGCGGCGCCGTATCATCTGTGCCCCATTGCCCGGGATTGTGTTTGTGAACGCTCGCCATATCGCCGCTCCGCTGATCCTCCTGCTCGTGGGTGGATGCGCGAAGAGCGGGGAGATCGATGTTTCCGGCGGGGGTGCCGGCATCACCGCGGTCCGCAGCGTCTGCCCGACGGTCGGCGTGCCCGCGGGCACCGGCGACGTGACGCTGTTCGATCCGTCGAACAGCCGTGCTGCCAGCGCGATCGACGTGGTCGCGACGATCAGCAACGTGCGTTCGACCTGCGACGATCAGGGCGCGGACGTGACGACGCGCGTCACCTTCGACGTCCGCGCGCGCCGCACCCGCACCGACGGGGCCCGTGACGTGACCTTGCCGTACTTCATCGTCGTGACGCGCGGCGGCAGCCAGGTGGTCGCGAAGCGGGTGTCGCAGGTCGGGCTGCACTTCGATGCGGGGCAGGGGGTCGCCTCCACCAGCGCCGAGGCGAGCAGCGCGGTCGCGCGCAGTGCCGCGACGTTGCCGCAGGAAGTGCGCGACCGCCTCACGCGCCGCCGCAAGGCCGGCGACGAGGACGCGGCGGTCGATCCGCTCGCCGATCCGAAGGTGCGGTCGGCCGTCGCCTCGTCATCGTTCGAGGCGCTGGTGGGCTTTCAGCTGACGCAGGATCAGCTGCGTTACAACGCGACGCGCTGAGCCGCCGACGAATATTTTCGTCCGACGCACCGATTGGCGCGAAGGCTCAACCTTTAGGTAACGATCGGCCGTGTACGTCAGCTGATCCGTCGTCGTTATGACGCGGCCGAAGGAAGTAACACGTGAACAGCCTGTCTCCTCTTGCCGGTGCTGGTTCGACCGTTCGGTCGCTCCCGGCCGTGCGCCCGGCGGCGGCACCTGCGACTCCGGCGACACCGGTGGCTTCGGTCACGGCGAAGGAACCGGGCGCGGCGTCGACCGGCAGCCTGATCCGTACCGCGAGCGAGCAGCTCGACCAATTCGATCGGGTCATGGAGAAGCTGCGGGCGGGCATGGGCGCGGGCGCGGCGACCTATGGCGGTGGTGCGCCGGCGGGGCAGACCGGGCAGATCGTCGACCGGCTCGGATAGGCGAGCACCCAAGGCCTCGGCAGGACTTGCCCCGCGCGCGTGCTTCGCTACGGAACGAAGCGTGACCGATGACGACCGCCTGATCTCGCCCGCGCGCCGCGTCGAGGACGTCGATGCCGCGCTGCGCCCCAAGACGCTCGACGATTTCGTCGGGCAGAAGGCCGCGCGCGAGAATTTGCGCGTGTTCATCGAGGCCGCGAAGGGGCGTGGCGACGCGCTCGACCATGTGTTGTTCTTCGGTCCGCCGGGGCTCGGCAAGACGACGCTGGCGCAGATCGTCGCGCGCGAGATGGGGGTCGGCTTTCGCGCGACTTCCGGCCCCGTGATCGCCAAGTCGGGCGATCTCGCTGCGCTGCTGACCAATCTCGAGGACGGCGACGTGCTGTTCATCGACGAAATCCACCGGCTCCAGCCCGCGGTGGAGGAGGTGCTGTATCCGGCGATGGAGGACCGCGCGCTCGACCTGATGATCGGCGAAGGGCCGTCGGCACGCAGCGTGCGGATCGACCTGCCGCGCTTCACCTTGGTCGGTGCGACGACGCGACAGGGATTGTTGACGACGCCGTTGCGCGATCGGTTCGGGATTCCGGTGCGGCTGCAATTCTATACCGTCGAGGAACTGGAGCGGGTGGTCTCACGCGCGGCGCAGCTGCTCGACCTGGGGATCGCGCGCGACGGCGCAATGGAGATCGCGCGCCGCGCGCGGGGGACGCCGCGGATCGCCGGGCGGCTGCTGCGGCGCGTGCGCGACTTCGCCAATGTCGCGGGTTCGCCGGTCGTCGATGCGACCGTTGCGGACCGCGCGCTCAATCGGCTGGAGGTCGATTCGCTGGGGCTCGATGCGATGGACCGGCGCTATCTCATGATGATCGCGGACATCTATCGCGGCGGGCCGGTCGGGGTCGAGACGCTCGCCGCCGGGCTCAGCGAGCCGCGCGATACGATCGAGGAAGTGATCGAGCCGTATCTGATCCAGCTCGGGCTGGTCGCGCGCACCGCGCGTGGGCGCGTGCTGAACGCGGGCGGGTGGAAGCATTTGAGGCTCAACCCGCCTGCGGGGGCGCAGGACGGGTTGTTCGACTGAACGGTGGGACTTGAGAGAGATTGCTTGGCCGTTCAGGGGGGCTCTTACCAAAGGCGTGCTCGTGGACGGGCCCCAACCCAACCCCTCCCCTGAAGGGGAGAGGCTTGAATCATCTCTGACTTACGGCCGGCGTGGGTAGCGCGCGGCGAACTCGCGATCTGACATGATGAGATAGCGAACGGTATCGACCAGCGCCCAGATGCCGGTGACGAGCAGCCCGACCACGGTGAGCGTCAGCACGAGCATCACGATCGCCGATGTCGTGCGCCCGAGGTAGAAGCGATGGATGCCGAGCGTGCCGAGCAGGAAGGCGAGCGCCGCCGCCACATATTTGTTGCGATCATTGTGCGGGACGGCGGTTGCCGCGATCGAGGCCGGCGCGGCGGCGAGCGGAAAGATGTTGAGCGCGCGGCTGCCCGAGGTTTCGAAATCGACCGATTGGCCGATCGCGGGTTCGCCGCGCTGCGCCCAATCCTCGGGCAGGAAGGTATAACGTTGCCCGTCGTCGCCCGCCACCAAGCCATGCCCGCTGCGCGTATCGACGCCAAGAACCTGCCCCCGCATCACTATCCCCTTTTCCCGATGACTCGTCTCAACATCGCGTCGCCCGTTTGGCAAGGAGCGACGCGACGGGAGGCGGACAAAAATATTTTGCTGCGTGGCACCCAAGCCACAGGTCTGATAGCCACGCGGTCATGCCCGTGTCTGCCGCCCGCTCCGCCCGCGAAATCCTGGTCAATCTGCACGACGTGATGGCCGCGCGCTCGAACGCGCAGGCCAAGCTCAATTCGGTGGTCGAGATCATTGGCGAGGCGCTGGATAGCGAGGTCTGCTCGATCTATTTGCTGCGCGAGGGCGTGCTGGAGCTGTTCGCGACGCGCGGGCTCGATCCGGCCGCGGTGCACGTGACGAAGCTGGCGATGGGCGAGGGGCTGGTCGGCACGATCGCGCAGCACAATGAGGTGCTCAACCTCGACGAGGCGGCGAGTCATCCCGATTTCGCGTACAAGCCGGAGACCGGCGAGGATCGCTATCACAGCTTCGCGGGCGTGCCGATCATCCGGCGCGAGCGCTCGGTCGGGGTGCTGGCCGTGCAGCACGCCGATCCGCGCCGCTACGAGGATGTCGAGATCGAGGCGTTGCAGACGGTGGCGATGGTGCTGAGCGAGCTGATCGCCAATGCCGGGCTGATCGACCAGGCGGGGCCGCGCGACCGGCCGCAATCGACGGCGCCGACGCGGATCACCGGGCAGAAGCTGGTCGACGGCATGGCGGTGGGCTGTGCGGTGTTCCACCAGCCGCGTATCCATATCGAGCATACCGTCGCCGAGGACACGGAGGCGGAGCGCCACCGCGTCTATGCCGCGTTCGACAAGATGCGCGATCAGATCGACCGGATCGCGCGCGAGGCGGAATTCGGCGTCGGTGACGAGCATCAGGAGGTGATCGCCACCTACAAGATGTTCGCCTATGACGAAGGCTGGGCGCGGCGCATCAACGAGGCCATCGACAGCGGGTTGACCGCCGAGGCCGCGATCGAGCGCGTCCAGCAGCGCACGCGCCAGCGGATGCGCGAGATCGACGATCCGCTGCTCGCCGACCGGATGCACGATCTGGAGGATTTGTCGAACCGGCTGCTCCGCATCGTCTCCGGTCAGATGGGCACGGCGGCGCAGATGGGATTGCGGCAGGACACGATCCTGATCGCGCGCAACCTCGGGCCGGCGGAATTGCTCGAGTACGACCGGCGTCGACTGAAGGGCGTCGTGCTGGAGGAGGGATCGCTGACCGCGCACGTCACGATCGTCGCGCGCGCGATGGGCGTGCCGGTGCTCGGGCGCGTCCGCGACGTGCGGCGGTTGATCGCCGAGGGCGACCTGCTGCTGCTCGACGTCAACGAGGGGACGCTGACCGTGCGCCCGACCGGCGCGATGGAAGAGGCTTTCGAGGCCAAACTGGCCGCGCGGCAAAAGCGCAAGGCCGCCTATGCCGCGCTGCGCGATGTCGCGCCGGAGACCAAGGACGGCCATCGGCTGACCGTGATGGTCAACGCCGGGTTGCGCGACGATGTCGCGGCGCTGGACGTGACGGGTGCCGACGGGATCGGGCTGTTCCGCACCGAATTCCAGTTCCTCGTCTCCGCGACGCTGCCTCAGCGCGAGCGCCAGCAGCGGCTGTATCGCGAGGTGCTGGATGCGGCGGGATCGCGGCCGGTGATCTTCCGCACCGTCGACATCGGTGGTGACAAGGCGTTGCCGTATCTGATCCATGCCGAGGACGAGGAAAATCCGGCGATGGGCTGGCGGGCGCTACGGCTCGCGCTCGAACGCGACGGATTGATGAAGGCGCAGGCGCGCGCACTCCTGGAGGCGGCGGCCGGGCGGACGCTCAACGTCATGTTCCCGATGGTGTCGGAGGCGTGGGAGTTCGACGAGGCGCGTGCGCTGTTCGAGAAGCAGCGCGATTTCCTTGCGGCGCGCGGGAAGAGGTTGCCGATGGAGGTTCGCTATGGGGCGATGCTGGAGGTGCCGGCGCTCGCCTATCAGCTCGACCTGCTGCTGCCGTCGGTCGACTTCCTGTCGATCGGCACCAACGACCTGACGCAATTCCTGTTTGCGGCGGACCGCGCCAATCCCAAGCTCGCCGAGCGTTACGATTGGCTCTCTAGCTCGATCCTGCGCTTCCTGCGGCACGTGGCGGTGCCAGCGGCGCAGGCGGGCGTGCCGGTCAGCGTGTGCGGCGAGATGGGTGGCCGGCCGCTCGAGGCGATGGCGTTGATCGGGATCGGAATTGAGCGATTGTCGATCACCCCCGCGGCAGTCGGGCCGGTCAAGGCGATGATCCGGTCGCTCGATCGCGGCGCATTGACCGCGTTCATGGAGGAGTTGCTCACGCATCCGCCGCGTGACGTGCGCGGCGCGCTGGCGCGCTGGGCGGCGGAGCAGGGCGTCGAACTGGCCTAGCGATCGGACGCATCGAACGCGCGTCACATGGTACGGTCGGTTGACACGTCCGTGACGCTTTGAAAGACGATGGTCACGCATCGCGGCAAACGCAGGGGTCGGAGACAGGAATGAGCGAAGGCGAGCATTCGGCGCAGGCGACGTCGCCGAGCGGCGCTCCGCAGCCCGGGACGGTTGGTGCCCGTTTGCGTGCGGCTCGCGAGGCGCAGGGGATGTCGGTGGCCGAGGTCGCGGCACGGACCCGCGTGACGCAGCGCTTCCTGGAGGCGCTGGAGGACGATCGGCTCGATCTGTTGCCGTCGCCGACCTATGCGTCGGGGTTCGCGCGGGCCTATGCGCGCGCGGTCGGGCTCGACCAGGCCGAGATCGGGCGCGGCATTCGCGGCGAGCTGGCGCGCGGCGCGATGCCGATGCGGCAGCACCATATCGAAGAGATCGCCGATCCCTCGCGCGGGCCGTCGCGCTTCACGGTGATCGTCGCGGCCGGGATTGCGCTGGCGTTGCTGATCCTCGGGGTGCTGTGGCTGTCGACGGGGATGTTCCGCGGCACGCAGCAAGCACCCGAGACGGCGGCGAGCCCGACGGTCGTGGCGCGCAGCGCGCCGGTGCCGCCGCCCAGCCCGACGGCAGCGGCCGGCAAGGTGGTGATGACCGCGAAGAACGAGGTGTGGATGCGCGTCTATGACGGTGCGAACAAGACCTTGTTCACGGGCACGTTGCAGCCGGGGCAGACGTTCGAGGTACCGGCAGGGATTGATCGGCCGATGCTGAATATCGGTCGGCCGGATCAGCTGCAGGTCGCGGTCGATGGCCGGGTGCTCCCGCCGCTCGGCGATGGCAAGCGTGCGATGAAGGATGTCGGTGTCAGCGCCGAGGCGTTGGCGGCGCGGTTCGCGGGCGCACCCGCGGCGTCCGCCAGCCCGCTGGTGCCGCCCGCGACGCCGTCTGCGACTGGCCTGTGACGTTGCTGCGTCGCCTGCTTCAGGCTGGCGACAGGCTTGATACTCCAAAATACTATCCGGTGCCGACGCATCGGGGGACGGGAAGATGACGAAGTTTCTAGTGGGCGCTGCGATCGCCCTGACACTCGCGAGCCCGGCGCTCGCGCAGCGCGATGCGCCGGTCGAGGCGCGCGTCGACAAGCTGGAGAGCGAGATGCGCGCGGTGCAGCGCAAGGTGTTCCCCAGCGGGGCTGGGATGATGGTCGAGCCGCAGATCGCGCCGAGCGCGCCGACCTCGGTCGAGGCCACGGGCGTTCCTGCGACGAGCGCGATCACCGATCTGTCCGCGCGCGTCGCTTCGCTCGAGCAGCAACTGGCGTCGATGACCGGGCAGATCGAGCAGAACGATTATCGCGTCCGGCAGCTCGAGACGCAGTTCGCCGACTATCGCAAGGCGACCGACGCGAAGCTTGCCGCGCCGCCGGTCGCGACGCCGGTCGCCCCGGTCGGCGGTCCCGATGTGACCGTCCCCGAAGCGCCCGAACCTGCCAGCACCGCCGCGGTCGCCAAGCCGAGCACCGGCGATCCGGCCGAGGACGGGTATCTCTATGGCTTCCGGTTGTGGGAGGCGAAGCGCTATGGCGAGGCGGTGACGGTGCTCAAGAAGGTCGTCGCCGATAATCCCAAGTCGCGCCGCGCCAGTTACGCGCAGAATTTGATCGGTCGTGCCTATCTGGACGACAACAAGCCCAGCCTCGCGTCGATCGCTTTCTACGACAATTACAAGAAGATGCCGGATGGCGAACGCGCGCCGGACAGCCTGTTCTATCTGGGCAGCGCGTTGGTGAAGCTCGACAAGGCCGCGGACGCGTGCAAGGTCTATGGCGAGCTGTCCGATGTCTATGGCGCGACGATCTCCGCCAAGATGAAGGCCGATATCGTCAAGGCCCGTGCCGCCGCCAAGTGCAAGTGAGGTGACGCTGCGTCCGCTGCCTCCGGCGGCGGTCGCAAGGTTTCGCACCGACGTCGAGCGGCTGGTCGGGCGTGCGTTCGACGGCGCAAGCCTGTCTGAGACGGCGCGGCTGGCGTTGGCGGTGTCGGGCGGCGCAGACAGCATGGTGATGCTCCGGCTGAGTGCGGCGGCGTTTCCGGGACGGATCATCGCCGTGACCTTCGACCATCGTTTTCGTCCGGAGTCTGCCGCCGAGGCGGCGATGGTCGGCCGGGTGTGCGCGATGCTTGGCGTTCCGCATCAAACTCTTACACCGGCCGAGCCGATCGTCGGCAACAGCGTGCAGATGCGGGCGCGGGACGCGCGCTATGCCGCAATGGTGGCGTGGGCGACGGCGGCGGATGTGTCGTTCCTGCTGACCGCGCATCATGCCGACGACCAGGCCGAAACGTTGCTGATGCGGTTGCAGCGCGGCTCCGGGCTGTCGGGGCTTTCGGCGATCCGCGCGGTGCGCTTCGACAGCGTCGGCGTCGTCCTGCGGCCGCTGCTCGGGTGGCGGCGCGTTGAATTGCGGGCGATTGCCGAGGAAAGCGCAACGCCGTTCGTCGACGATCCGTCGAACCTCGACCCGCGGCATGATCGCACTCGGGTTCGCGAGTTGCTGGCCGCGACACCGGCGCTGGACCCGGTGGCGCTGGCGGCGTCGGCGGGCTTTCTTGCCGAGGCGGAGGACGTGCTCGTCCGCCATGCCGAGCGGATCTGGTCCGAGCGATGGCTCGGGCCGGATCGCGGCCTGGCGATCGCCGACGAACCGCGCGATCTGCGGCGGCGTCTGGTCCGCCGCGCGCTGGCGGAAACGCGCGCGCGACTCGGGATCGTCCTGCCGGCCTTCGACGGTGATTCGGCCAATGTCGAGGCGCTGCTTGACGCTCTGGAGGCCGGGAAAAGCGCGACGCAGGGCGGAATTATGGTCCGCAGCGTCCCGCAAGGCTGGATCTTTCGTGCGGCACCACCGCGTCGATCACTCTGACCGACGTTGTTCCATTGCCATTAACCTGTCCGAGCCTACATTATAGCCGACGAAAGGTAGCCGATGAACGACAACGACAGGCAGCCCGGAAACGGCGGCAACGACAATAACGGTTCGGGTGGCCCGAACCCGTGGATGAAGAGCCTGCTGATCTGGGTCGGCGTGCTGCTTTCGCTCGCGGTGGTGGTGACGCTGTTCGACGGTCGGACGAGCACCGCGCAGGGCAATACGATCGCTTACTCCACCTTCCTCGACAAGGTCGACGAGGGCACGGTGAAGAGCGTCAACGTCAGCCGCGACATGATCTCGGGCAGCTTCTCTAGCGGTGACAAGTTCCGCACCTATCCGGTGCAGGATTCCGGCTTGATGGACCGGCTGCGCAAGTCGGGCGTCGAGGTCGCAGGCAAGCCCGAAGAGGGGCCGTCGGTGTGGATGGTGCTGCTGTACCAGTCGCTGCCGTTCCTGCTGTTCCTCGGGATCGCCTTCTTCGTGCTGCGCCAGATGCAGAAGGGCGGCGGCGCGGGCGGCGCGATGGGCTTCGGCAAGAGCCGCGCCAAGGTGCTGACGCAGAAGGAAGGCAAGGTCACCTTCAACGACGTCGCCGGCATCGACGAGGCGCGTGAGGAACTGGTCGAGATCGTCGACTTCCTGAAGGACCCGACGAAGTTCGCGCGGCTGGGCGGCAAGATCCCGAAGGGCGCGCTGCTGGTCGGTTCGCCCGGCACTGGCAAGACGCTGCTCGCGCGCGCGATCGCGGGCGAGGCAGGCGTGCCGTTCTTCACGATCTCGGGTTCGGACTTCGTCGAGATGTTCGTCGGCGTCGGCGCGAGCCGCGTCCGCGACATGTTCGAACAGGCCAAGAAGAGCGCGCCGTGCATCGTCTTCATCGACGAAATCGACGCGGTCGGTCGTCATCGCGGTGCCGGCTTGGGTAACGGCAATGACGAGCGCGAGCAGACGCTCAACCAGCTGCTGGTCGAGATGGACGGTTTCGAGGCCAACGAAGGGATCATCATCGTCGCGGCGACGAACCGTCCCGACGTGCTCGACCCCGCGCTGTTGCGTCCGGGCCGCTTCGATCGACAGGTCGTTGTGCCGCGCCCGGATATCGACGGTCGCGTGAAAATCCTCGAAGTGCATATGAAGAAGGTGCCGTTGGCGCCCGACGTGGATGCGCGCACGATCGCGCGCGGCACGCCGGGCTTCTCGGGTGCCGATCTCGCCAACCTCGTCAACGAGGCGGCGCTGATGGCAGCGCGCAAGGGCAAGCGGCTGGTTGCGAACGCCGAGTTCGAAGAGGCCAAGGACAAGGTCATGATGGGCGCCGAGCGTCGCAGCATGGTCATGACCGAGGACGAGAAGCGTATGACTGCCTATCACGAGGCGGGCCACGCGATCGTCGCGCTGCACGAGCCGGCATCGGATCCGATCCACAAGGCGACGATCATCCCGCGTGGTCGCGCGTTGGGCATGGTGATGCGCCTGCCGGAGCGGGACAGCTACAGCTATCACCGCGACAAGATGTACGCGAACCTCGCCGTGGCGATGGGCGGGCGGATCGCCGAGGAGGTGATCTTCGGCTATGACAAGGTGTCGAGCGGCGCGAGCGGCGACATCCAATACGCCACTGGCCTGGCGCGCGACATGGTCACCAAATGGGGCATGTCCGACAAGGTCGGCCCGGTCGAATATGCGCAGCCGGAAGGCGAGAGCTTCCTTGGTTATTCGTCGAGTCAGCCGGTGCGGATGTCGAACGCCACCGCGCAGCTGATCGACGACGAGATCAAGGCGATCGTCGAGGGCGGTCTGCACCGCGCCAAGCAGGTGCTGACCGAGCATCTCGACCAGCTTCACACGCTCGCGGGTGCGCTGCTAGAGTATGAGACGCTGAGTGGTGACGAGATCAAGCGGTTGATCGCGGGCGAGGAACTCGATCGTCGCGATCATGGGCCGAAGACGCCTTCGATGCCGGCGGTCGGGACATCGATCCCGAAGACGAAGCGGCCGTCGGGTCCGTTCGGGAATCCGTCGCCTGCCGGGGCTTGAGGGTTCGGTAGTGATTGGGTGATGAAGGAGGCGGCCTGCGGGTCGCCTTTTTTTGTGCGCGGTTGGGAGCTCGTCATTGCGAGCGTGGCGAAGCAATCGAGGATCGGACCAGGACGCTCTGGATTGCTTCGCTGCGCTCGCAATGACGTTCGCGGTTGCTGCGCTATCAGTGACGGTGCGAGCCGCTTCCTTCATTCGTCGCCCCGGACTTGATCCGGGGCCCCGCTTCTTTCTTGGGAAGTAGGAGGTAAGAAGCCAAATCCCGGATCAGGTCGGGGATGACGTTGGGGGTGAGCGTTATTCGCCCGCGCGGGCGACGATCGCGTTCCATTCGGCTTCGTCGACTACCGTGATCCCCAGCTCGACGGCCTTGGTCGCTTTGGACCCTGCGTCGGGGCCGGCGACGAGCAGGTCGGTCTTCTTCGACACCGAGCCCGCGACGTGCGCGCCGAGCCGTTCGGCCTGCGCCTTCGCTTCGTCGCGGCTTAGCGTTTCGAGCTTTCCGGTGAACACCACTGTCTTGCCGGTGATCTCCGAACCGCGGGTCTCGACCACGAACGACGGGGGAGAGACTTGCGCGAGCAGATCGTCCCAGACCGCCTGATTGTGCGGCTCGTGGAAGAAGTCGGCGAGCGCGTGACCGACCGCCGCGCCGACGTTTTCGACCCCGATCAGCTCGGCGATCGCCTTGTCGAGGCGGGTGCGGTGACGCTCCGGTGTCTCGCCGATCACCGCGGGTAGCGCCTCGCGGAGCGACATGACCTCGCGTGCCTTGTCGGCGAGCGCGGGGAGGGTGACGTAGCGTTTGAGCAGATCGCGTGCGGTGACGATCCCGACATGGCGAATGCCGAGCCCGAACAGCAGCCGCGCCGCATCGGGTGCGCGGCGTGCCTCGATCGCGTCGAGCAATGCATCGACCGAGCGCGCCTGCCAGCCCTCACGCCCGACCAGCTCGTCGCGGTGGGCGGCGAGGCGGAAAATATCGGCCGGCTCGGTGATCCAGCCGAGGTCGATCAATTCGACGAGCGTCTTCTCGCCGAGCCCGTCGATGTCGAGCGCGCCGCGGCTGACGAAATGCTTGAGCCGTTCGAGCCGCTGCGCCGGGCAGACGAGGCCGCCGGTGCAGCGGACGTCGACTTCCCCTCTTCGGCGACCGCCTCGCTGTGGCAGATCGGGCAGTGATCGGGGAAGGCGAACGGCGGCAGGTCGGCGGAGCGCGGGAGCACCGCGACGATCTGCGGGATGACGTCGCCGGCGCGTTGCAGGATCACGCGGTCGCCTTCGCGCGCATCGAGCCGCGCGATCTCGTCGCGATTGTGGAGCGTGGCGTTGGTGACGACCACGCCGCCGACCGTCACCGGGGTGAGCCGCGCGACCGGGGTCAGCTTGCCGGTGCGGCCGACCTGGATGTCGATCCGCTCCAGCGTGGTCTGCGCCTGTTCCGCGGGGAATTTGTGCGCGATCGCCCAGCGCGGCGCGCGGCCGACGCTGCCCAGCCGCTCCTGCCAGTCGAGCCGGTCGAGCTTGTAGACGACGCCGTCGATGTCGAAGGGGAGGTCGGCGCGCCGTGCCTCGATCGCGCGATAAACCGCCAACGCGCCCGCCGCATCGTCACAGCGCGCGAAGGCGTCGGCGATCGGAAAGCGCCAGTCGCGCAAGGCGGCAACCACCGCGGTTTGCGTGTCGCCGGGGATCGCGCTGGCCTCGCCCCAGCCGTGCGCGAGGAAGCGGAGCGGGCGGGCGCGCGTGACCTCCGGGTCCTTCTGGCGCAACGATCCGGCCGCGGCGTTGCGCGGATTGGCGAATTGGCGGGCGTCCTTACCCGTCGCTGCGGCCTCGTCGGCGAGCCGGCGGTTGAGCGCCGTGAAGGCCGCTTTTTCCATATAGACCTCGCCGCGTACCTCGAGCACATCGGGCGCCGCGGGGAGCGTCGCGGGGATGTCGGCGATCGTGCGGACGTTGGCGGTCACGTCTTCGCCAACCGCGCCGTCGCCGCGGGTCAGTGCCTGTACCAGCCGGCGATCCTCGTAACGCAGCGAGCAGGACAGGCCGTCAATCTTGGGCTCGGCGGTCAGCGCGACCGGCTCCTCGGCACCGAGCCGCAGGAAGCGCCGGACACGCGCAACGAACTCCAGGACGTCCCCATCGGAGAACGCGTTGTCGAGGCTCATCATCGCACGGGCGTGCGCGACCTTGGCGAGGTGCGCGGCGGGGGCGGCGCCGATCTGGCCGCTCGGCGAGATCGTCGCGGACCAGCGCGGGGAAGGCTTGTTCGATCGCGCGGTTCCGCCGAACCAGCGCGTCATACGCCGCGTCGCTGATCTCGGGCGCGTCCTCGGTATGATAGCGCTGGTTGTGGTAGGCGATCTCGGTGGCCAGCCGCGCCAGCTCGGCAGCGGCGGCGGTGTCGTTCTCGGGCAGCGGCGCGTCGGTCATCGTAACGGGTTAGAAAACCCGCGCGGCAGCGTCCATCACTTCACGCCGCGGCGAGCTTCTCCGCCGTCGCATCGGCGAGGCTGGTGCCGTCGAGGATGCGTGCGGTTTCATCGCGCACGCGCATCATCGCAAGGCGGATCGCGCAATCGGCTTCGCTCTTGCAGTCCTTGCAGGGGCGGTAGGCGGTGCGGCTGACACAGGGGACGAGCGCAAGCGGCCCCTCGATCACGCGGATCACTTCGCCCAGCGAAATCAAATGCGCGGGACGGGACAGCACATAGCCGCCCATCTTGCCACGATAGCTGTGCAGCAGCCCGGCGTCGCGCAGATCGGCGAGGATCAGCTCGAGGAACTTGCGCGGCACGTTCGCCTCCGCCGCAATGCGCGTCATCGGCGTCGGGGGCGCACCGGCCGGGGCGGTGGCCAGGAACAGCATCGATCGTAGGGCATAACGGGAGCGCTGGGTAAGCATGACCCACTATATACAGGGATATTGTGGCGGGCAAATGGCCGCATGCCCCTTTTCCAATCGCTTCGGGTGCCCTATATCGCCCTTTGTCGGGTTCTACCCGGCTATGGCGATAAACTGCGGCGTAAAATAGACGCAGCGGACCCGGGGGCAGTACCCGGCGGCTCCACCATAAGTGGTGGTGTATCTGGACACCGTTTCTGACGGGGCCGAACCAGGATCGACGTGTGTTGAAAGGCGCTGTTTTCGCTCGGAATGGGACCACCGCAACGGCCCATTACACAAGTGCCAACGATAACGAAGCACTCGCGATTGCGGCGTAACTGATGGCCTAACGGCCTGACGTTACACCAAAATAGCGCGGTTGGACCCCACCGGGCAACAGAAGGGGATTCCAGCGGTACGGGGAGCACCGGGCAACAGAAGCTCCCCACTTTTAGATTACATTGCAAGCGATTGGCCGCCGCGGCTTAGTCGTCGCCAAGCAGCGACGACTTGCGCGGGATGGTTTCTTCGTTGGGCTGGCCCTTGTCGAGCTGGTCAGACGGGCGGCGCGCGTCGCCGTCCTGCTGATGCTCCGTCGACAGGTTGGGGCGCTTGGTTTCGGTCGTGGGGCGGATCGAATCGTCGGTGATCGCGTCGTCTCCTCTGGCTGGATCAACGGACTGCCTTGCGCGGGCGTTCCTTGCCTTAGTCGGGGCGACAGAGCGGAATGACCGGCACCCGTTTTGTCATTGCGAGCGTAGCGAAGCAATCCAGGGCGTCCCGGTCCTTCCCAAGATTGCTTCGCTACGCTCGCAATGACGCATGAGGTTCTAACCTGCGTCATCCCACATCTTCGTTGCCAATTATTCGGGACGTCGCCCCGTTGTTTGGCGGCGGCCGCAAAAGCGGGATCCCGGATCAGGTCCGGGATCATGTGGGAGGAGGATGACGGGGAGGGCAGGCGCCTAGCCGTCGATGCTGCCACCCAGCGAGGCATGGACGAGGCCGCCATCGACTGCGATCGTCTCGCCGACGACATAGTCTCCCGCCCGGCTGGCGAGATAGATGGCGGTGCCTGCCATGTCCTCGTCGGTGCCAATGCGGCGCGCGGGGATCGCCTTGGCCACCGCATCGCCATGGTCGCGCGCGGCGCGGTTCATCTCGCTGGCGAACGCGCCGGGGGCGATCGAGGTGACGTTGATGCCGTCGCGGATCAGCCGCGCGGCCAGCCGCTTGGTCAGATAGATCAGCGCCGACTTGGAGGCGTGATAGCTGTAGGTCTCCCACGGATTGAGCCGCAGCCCATCAACCGACGTGATGTTGATGACCTTGGCCGGGCGCTCGGCGTTCGCACCGGCCTTGAGCAGTGCGTGGAGCGACTGGGTGAGGAAGAAGGGCGATTTGACGTTGAGGTCCATGACCTTGTCCCAGCCGCTCTCCGGAAACTCCTCGAACGCGACGCCCCACGCCGCCCCGGCATTGTTGACGAGGATGTCGAGCCGGTCCTCGCGTTCCGCCAGGGCAGCGGCGAGCGCGCGGCAGCCGTCGACGGTCGAAACGTCCTGCGGCAGCGCGATGCAATTCTCGCCGAGTTCGGCGGCGGTTTCGGCGCAAGCCTCCGCCTTGCGGCTGGAGACATAGACGCGCGCGCCCTGCGCGACGAAGCCGGCGGCGATCATCTTGCCGATCCCGCGACTGCCGCCCGTGACCAGCGCGACGCGACCGTCGAGGCGGAACAGCTTGCCGGTATCCATATGAACCCTCTCCCTTATCCGCCGCGCTTCAATGTCTCGCGTGCGATGATCAATTGCTGGATCTGGCTGGTGCCTTCGTAGATGCGGAAAAGCCGCACGTCGCGGTACAGCCGTTCGACGCCGTAATCGGCGATATAGCCCGCGCCGCCGAGGATCTGCACCGCGCGGTCGGCAACGCGGCCGACCATCTCGCTGGCGAAATATTTGGCGGCGGCGCTCTCCAGAATGACATCGTCGCCGGCATCCTTCCTGCTGGCGGTGTCGAGCACCAGCGCGCGAGCGGCGAGCGCCTCGGTCTTCGAATCGGCGATCATCGCCTGAATCAGCTGATGCTCGGCTATCGCCTTGCCGAACTGGCGGCGGCTGGTGGCGTAAGCGACCGCATCGGCGATCAACCGTTCGGCGACGCCGACGCAGACCGCGGCGATGTGCAGCCGCCCGCGATCGAGCACCTGCATCGCGATCCGGAAGCCGTCGCCCTCGGCACCCAGCCGGTTCGCGACCGGGACGGGCACCTCGTCGAACACGACGTCGGCGACCTTCGCGCCTTTCTGCCCCATCTTCTTTTCCGGCGCACCGATGGTGACGCCGGGCAGATCGCGCGGCACGAGGAAGGCCGAGACGCCGCGCCCGCCCTTTTCCTCTCCGGTGCGTGCCATCACGGTGAACAGGTCGGCACGATCGGCATTGGTGATGTAGCGTTTCGTGCCGGTCAGCCGATAGACGTCACCGTCGCGTACCGCGCGCGTCGTGACGCTACCCGAATCGCTTCCGACGTCGGGTTCGGTAAGGGCGAAACTGGTGATGATCTCGCCGCTGGCGATCCGCGGAAGCCATGCGGTTTTCTGTTCGTCGTTGCCCGCGATCACCACACCTTGGCTGCCGATCCCGACATTGGTGCCGAAGGCGGAGCGGAACGCCGGGGTGGTTCGCCCGAGTTCGATCGCAACGCGAACCTCTTCGCCCATCGTCAGCCCGAGCCCGCCGTATTCGGGGGCGATCGAAAGTCCGAACAGGCCGAGCTCGCGCATCTCGGCAATGACGGCATCGGGCACGGCATCGTCGGTCTCAACCTGCGCCTCCAGCGGGCGCAGCCGTTCCGCCACGAAGCGGCGCACCGTCGCAATCAGGGCTTCGAACGTTTCCGAATCAAGCGCCATGGTGACAGCCTCATCCTCTCCGTAGACAGAGGCCGGCTTAGGTGCAGACCGACGGGTCGGCAAGCCGAGAGCGATACCTGACATTCGAAAAGCTCGCGATCCGCTTGTTGTTGCTGCCCGTACTGGTCGGCCGAAAAGCCGGTTGTAGCTTCGTGCGAATCGTCAGTCGGCCTCGGATCAGGTTGATTTTAACGCCTCGATAACACTCAAGGTCAGCAACGCTGACGTGATTTCCGGCGCAATGTTCGGTTCGTCGTCGGTCATCTTCGGTTCATCCGAAAAGGTTCCCGCGGCATTTGTTGATTCAGATCTTTCTGGTTAGCCGACTTCCATCAGTCCTGTTGACCGGGGGTCGCCCGTGAACGTCAAGGTTTGGACAGCGCGCTTTGCGCTGGTGGTTTCGTGCGTCCTGATGACGACTGCGCCGGCACAGGCGCGTTATCTGCAGTGCGTGCCGTTTGCTCGTGAAGTCTCCGGCATCGATATTCGTGGCAATGCCAATACTTGGTGGGGCCAGGCAGCGGGCCGCTATGATCGTGGCACCTCGCCGCAGGTCGGCGCGGTCATGGCGTTCAAGGCGACGCACGCGATGCCGGTCGGGCATGTGGCGATGGTCAGCCGGATCGTCAGCGATCGCGAGGTTCTGCTCACCCACGCCAATTGGTCGCGTCGTGGTGGGATCGAGCGCGACGTGCGCGCGGTCGACGTCTCGGCGGCGGGCGACTGGAGCGAAGTGCGGGTGTGGTTCGCAGAGGTGGGTGATCTGGGCACGAGCAGCTATCCGCTCGCCGGCTTCATCTATGCGGGCAAGGCACCGACGACGAACGAGGATGTCGCGCCGCTCGCGCCGCTGACGATTGCGACCGCAGCCGTGGTGCCGGTCGCCGGGGTATTGCCCGCCGAGCGTTGAGACGCGATCAGGCGGGGCGGAAGATCATCGCCACGCCATTCATGCAGAAGCGTTTTCCGGTCGGGCGCGGCCCATCGTCGAAGACGTGACCCAAGTGCCCGCCGCAGCGGCTGCAATGTACCTCGGTCCGTACCATCCCCAGCGTCGAGTCGCGATGATAGCCGATCGCGTTGGGCAAGGGCGCAGTGAAGCTCGGCCAGCCAGTGCCGCTTTCGAACTTGGTCTTCGACGAAAACAGCGGCTGGGTGCAGCCTTTGCACGCGAACGTGCCGGCGCGATGTTCGTTGTTGAGCGGGCTGCTGTACGGACGTTCGGTGCCCTCGCGGCGCAGCACATCGAAGGCCGCCGGACCGAGTTGCGCCTGCCATTGCGCATCGGTGCGGGTGACGGGGAAACGCTCCGCCGCGTCGGCGCTGCGCGACCCGCAGGCGAACAAGGTCGTGGCGAGAAGCCCGCCGCCAGCGACGGCAAAAAAGCGACGACGGTCCAAGGCTGTATCGGTCATTGCGGTGATATGGTGCGCGTCGGGCCAGCCGCCAGCACCCGCCGGGGTGCGCAATCAAATTTGTCGACGTGAATGCCGCCGCCGGTGCGCGCCGCCGTGGGTTTGGGAGTTCCGAGACTTGCGTGCTACGCCCACGGCCATGTTGGACACGAATACGCCCACGACCCTGATCGCCACGATGGCGGCGCGCGCACGCGCGGCGGCGCACCACCTCGGCGGATCGAGCGACGCGCAAAAGGCGAGCGCGTTGCGATCGGCGGCGACCGCGTTGCGTGAGGCGAGCGCGTCGATCCTCGCGGCCAATGCGCTCGATCTGGAGCGAGGGCGCGGCAATGGGCTGTCCGATGCGCTGCTCGACCGGCTGCGGCTGGACGAGGCGCGGCTCGAGGGCGTTGCGGCGGCGGTGGCGACGGTCGCCGATCTTCCCGATCCGGTCGGGCAGGTGATCGACGAGGCGGTCCGGCCCAACGGGCTGGCGCTCAGCCGCGTGCGGGTTCCGATCGGCGTGATCGGGATCATCTACGAAAGCCGCCCCAACGTCACCGCCGATGCGGCGGCGCTGTGCGTGCGATCGGGCAATGCGGTGATCCTGCGTGGCGGCTCCGAGGCGGTGGAGAGCAATCGCGCGATCCATGCCGCGTTCGTGCGCGGGCTGGAAGAGGCGGGGGTGTCCGGCGAGGCGGTGCAGCTCGTCCCGACCACCGACCGTGCGGCTGTCGGTGCGCTGCTCACGGCTGCGGGCGCGATCGACCTCATCATTCCGCGTGGCGGGCGTAGCCTGGTCGAGCGGGTGCAGAACGAGGCGCGCGTCCCGGTGCTCGCGCATCTTGATGGGATCAATCATGTCTTCGTCGATCGCTCCGCCGATCTTGGGATGGCCACGCGGATCGTGCTCGACGCGAAGATGCGGCGGACCGGTGTTTGCGGCGCGATGGAGACGTTGCTGATCGATCGCGATTGGCCGCACGCCGCCGCGCTCGTCACCGCGCTGGCCGAACGCGGTTGCGCGGTGCGTGGCGACGAGGCGGCAAGGGCGCTGGTGCCCTCGATCGACGTCGCCGAGGCGGCCGATTGGGACACCGAATATCTCGACGCGATCGCGGCGGTGGCGATCGTCGATGGCCTGGATGGCGCGCTGTCGCACATCGCCGCGCACGGCTCGCATCACACCGATGCGATCGTCGCCGAGGATCCTGCGGTCGCGGAACGCTTTTTGCGCGAGGTCGATTCGGCGATCGTGCTGTGGAATGCCTCGACGCAATTCGCCGATGGTGGCGAGTTCGGGCTGGGGGCGGAGATCGGCATCGCGACCGGGCGGCTCCATGCTCGCGGGCCGGTCGCGCTCGAAGGGCTGACCACCTACAAATGGCTGGGGCGCGGCAGCGGGCAGATCCGCGGTTGACGATCCGGCGCATCGGCCTGCTGGGCGGGTCGTTCAATCCGGCGCATCGTGGCCACCGCCATGTCACGCTGGAGGCGATCCGGCTACTCGCGCTGGACGAAGTCTGGTGGCTGGTGTCGCCGGGCAACCCGCTCAAGCCGCGCGCGGGCATGGCGCCGCTGGCCGCACGGCTCGCTTCGGCACGCGCGATGGCACGCCGCGCACCGATCAAGGCGACCGATCTGGAGGCGCGGCTGCGGACCCGCTACACCGTCGATACGCTGCGACGGATCGTGCAGCGTTATCCGCGCAATCGCTTCATCTGGATCATGGGCGCGGACAATCTCGCGCAATTTCATGCGTGGCGGCAATGGCGGACGATCGCGCGCACGATGCCGATTGCGGTGTTGACCCGTCCGGGCTATGACGACGATGCTCTCGCGGCTCCCGCGATGGGCTGGCTGCGGCGCTATCGGCGGCCCGCGCGCCAGGCAACGAACTGGGCCGAGTGGAGTGTGCCAGCCCTGGTGCTGTTACGTTTCCGCCCCGACCGGACATCCGCGACGCAATTGCGCGCCGTCGATCCCGACTGGCATGTTCGCTTCGCCGATCCGATATCTGTGACCTCAATTCCCGCCGCGTCGTCGTCGCGGCAACCCCAGGAGTAACCTTGCCCGCCACCGAACCCGCCCGCCGCTCGCCCGATTCCACGGATGTCGAGGCGCTGCATCGTCTGGTCCTGCAATCGCTGGACGACGATCAGGCGGTGGACACGATCTCGATCCCGCTCGCGGGCAAGTCGTCGATCGCCGACTATATGGTCATCGCCAGCGGGCGTTCGACTCGACAGGTCGCGTCGATGGCCCAGAAGCTGTCGGAGCGGATCAAGGGCGCGACCGGGCGTCCCGCACGGATCGAAGGGCTGCCCAACGCCGATTGGGTGCTGATCGATGGCGGCGACGTGATCGTCCATCTGTTCCGCCCCGAGGTGCGCAGCTTCTACAATCTGGAGCGGATGTGGTCGTTCGGCGATGCGCCGGCGCCGAGTGTCGCGCCGAACTAAAGGCGGCTTCTGGTTTCTGCCGCTCTGTCGGAAGGCGGTTATGTTGCTGCACATCGTCGCGCGGGGGCGGATCGGGCGATCGTCCGAGGCCGAGCTTGTAGAGCGATACCTCAAACGCATCGTCTGGCCGACGCGGGTCAGCGAACTGCCCGATCGTGGCGGGCGCGAGCCCGACCGGGTGGGGCAGAGCCGCCGCATCCTGCTCGACGAAAAGGGTGAGGTTCTCGGCTCGACCGCCTTCGCGGAGCGGATCGGCCGCTGGCGCGACGATGGCGTGCGCGAGGCGCGCTTTCTGATCGGGGCCGCGGACGGCTTTTCGGATAGCGAACGTGGCGAGGCCGATATGCTGCTGTCGTTCGGCCGCGCGACCTGGCCGCACCTGCTGGCGCGCGCGATGCTGGCCGAGCAATTATTTCGCGCGACCAGTATCCTGGCGAGCCATCCCTATCACCGCGAGGGATGATGCGGGCGCAGGCGTCATGGGTGATGGTCGTGGCGGCTGCGCTCTGTGGCGGCGGGGCGGGGGCCGCGCCGGAGCCGGCCGCGACCGCGCAGCGCCGGGCGCAGATGCTCGAAGAGCGTGCCGATCGCATCGCAGACCCGGCACAGCGCGCGGAGCTGCGCGAGGCGGCGGTCGCGGCGCGGGTGGCGGCGGCCGAAAGCGATCTCGCCGCTTTGCAGGCCCGCGCCGCCGCGATCAAGGCGCGGTTGGCGACGCAACGACGCGTGCTCGCCGCGCGTGAGGCACCGGTCGCGCGGCTGCTGGCGACGCTGACCACCCTGGCCCGGCGACCGGCGGTGGTCGCGCTGGCGCAACCGGGCAGCGTCGCGGACCTGGTCCATGCCCGTGCGGTGACGACGGCGGTGATGCCGGTCCTCCGCGCGCGATCGGAGGAACTGCGGCGCGTGGTGGCGAACGGACGCGCGTTGCAGGCGAGCGCGGATGCCGCGGAAGGTCGGTTGCGCACCGCACGCGCGCGGCTGGTCGAGGCGCGTGAGCAGCTTGCGGCGGTGACCGGCGGCGATGACGAGCGCGCGCTGGCGATGGAAGAGGCGGTGCGCGATACCGCCGAGCGGCTTAGCACGATCGGCGGCGAGCAGGCGGTGCTCGCCGATGCGATGGCGCTGGCGTTGCCGGCGATGCCGTTCACGGCGGCTGGCATGGCGACCCCGGCCTATCGCTTGCCGGTGCGCGGGCGGTTGGTGACCGGGCTGGGTGAGATCTCCGGAAATGGCGTCCGGGCGCGCGGGCTGACGCTGGCGGTGCCTGCCGCCGCGGCGATCGTTGCGCCAGCCGGTGGGCGCGTCCGCTTCGCCGGGCCGTTCCGCAGCTTTGGACGGATCGTGATCGTCGATCATGGCGCGGGCTGGACGTCGTTGATCGCCGGGCTTGGCAGCGTCGCGGTCGAGAGCGGGGCAAGTGTCGCGGCGGGCGGCGCGCTCGGTGCTGCGCCGACGGTCGACGGCGCGCGCGTCACGGTCGAGTTGCGACGGCGCGGCCGGCCCGTGGATATCGCGCAGCTCGTCGGGTGAAACCGGATGCCGCTCAGCCGCCATTCTGCCGCGCGGGCGCTTTGATCGTCCCTGCAATTCCGCTACACGGCGGGATCGTCCATTCGCAGGAACAGTTTCGCCCGTCATGAAGTCAAAGCTGCTCCCGGCCGTCGCGCTGGTCACCGCCATCGCCACCGTGCCGGTCGCCACCGGGGCGATGGCCGCATCGGACACCGCCTCCTATCGCCAGCTCGACAAGTTCCTCGACGTCTACAATCGCGTAAAGGCCGATTACGTCGACAAGGTCACCGACGATCAGTTGATGAAGGGTGCGATCGACGGGATGCTGGCGGCGCTCGATCCGCACAGCAGCTATGTCGACGCGTCCGACTTCGACAATCTGCGCATCCAGACCGAGGGCAATTATGGCGGCCTTGGCCTGACCGTCTCGATGGAGGATGGCGCGGTGAAGGTGATCGCGCCGCAGGAGGATACGCCTGCCGGGCGCGCCGGGATCAAGTCCGGCGACTTCATCACCCATATCGATGGCAAGCTGATCTACGGCGGCACGCTCGACGAAGCGACTGCGCAGATGCGGGGCAAGCCGGGCACGAAGGTGACCCTGACGCTGATCCGGTCCGGTCGGGACAAGCCGATCGTGGTGACGTTGGTGCGCGAAGTGATCGTGCAGCGTCCGGTCAAATGGGAGGTGAAGGGCGATGTGGGCTACATCAACATCAACACCTTCTCCGAACAGACCGGCGCGGATACGCGCGCCGCGATCATGGCGATCGACAAGTCGCTTGGGCATCGCCCGCTCGGCTATGTCGTCGACTTGCGAGAGAATGGCGGCGGGCTGCTGACGCAGGCGATCGAAGTGTCGGACGCGTTCCTCGACCGGGGTGAGATCGTCAGCCAGCGTGGGCGCGAGAAGGACGATATCGAACGCTATTTCGCGCGACCGGGCGACGATGCGCACGGGCTGCCGATCATCGTGCTGACAGATTCAGGCACCGCCTCGGCCAGCGAGATCGTCGCGGGCGCGCTTCAAGATCATCATCGAGCGCTGGTGATGGGCGAGCGGACGTTCGGCAAGGGATCGGTGCAGACGTTGCTCCAGCTTGGCCCGCGCACCGCGCTGCGGCTGACCACCGCGCGTTACTTCACCCCGTCGGGGCGCAGCGTGCAGGAGGGCGGGATCGAGCCCGACATCAAGGTGCCGCAGATCTCCGACCACGATTACAAGTCGCGGCCGGTGTTCCGCGAGGCCGATCTGCGCCGCCATCTGATCAACGAGATCAAGTCGCCCGACAATGCGGTGCTCGAAGAGGACGTGAAGGACGATCCGCGCTTCTCGACCTCGCCCGACGCGCTCAAGAAGCAGGGGATCGAGGATTTCCAGCTCTGGTATGCGCTCAAGACGATCGCGCGGCTGGGTGGCGCTACGCAGGTCGCGGCGGTGACGCAGGCGATGACGGTCAAGCCGACCGCCGCCGCCACGCCGGCACCGGTGAAGAAGTGATGGCGACCGGCCTGCGTAACGCCCGCCTGCTCGCGCTGCTGATCCCGGCGGCGCTGCTCGGCGGGGCGTGGGCGTTCCAGCTGATCGGCGGGCTATACCCGTGCGAGATGTGCCATTGGCAGCGCTGGCCGCATTATGGCGCGCTGGCGATGGCGGTGCTGGCGTTCGTGACCGGCGGACCGCGGGTCAAGGCGACGCTGGTCGCCGGCGCGGCGGCGCTGATCGCGGTGTCGGGGCTGATCGGCGTATTCCACGCCGGGGTCGAATATCATTGGTGGCAGGGGATCACCGCCTGCACGCAGACCACGAACCTGTCGGGGTTGTCGAGCGATCAGGCCTTGAAGGACCTGCTCGCCGCACCCATCGTCCGGTGTGACGCGCCGCAATGGTCGCTGCTCGGCGTGTCGCTGGCAGGGTGGAATGCGGTGATCTCGTTGGTCGGCGCAGTGCTGATCGCGGTGCAACTGAGGAAGCGTGGATGACCTGGAAGCCCGGTGACCGTCCGCATCCGTCCGCAGCGATGATCCGCGTCGATCAGGCCGGTGAGTTCGGCGCGATCCGCATCTATGCGGGCCAGCTTGCGATCATGGGGCAACGCTCGCCGATGGCGCGCAAGATCTCCGCGATGGCGTTGCAGGAGGAGAAGCACCGCGCTTTCTTCGACCGTATGATTGTCGAGCGGGGTGTGCGCCCGACCTTGTTCCAGCCGTTCTGGGACGTCGCGGGCTTTGCGCTCGGCGCAGTCACCGCCGCAATCGGGCCAGAGGCGGCGATGGCGTGCACCGCTGCGGTCGAGACCGAGATCGACAAACATTATGGGGAGCAGCTCGTCGCGCTCGGCGACAGCGATCCCGAATTGTCCGATGCTATCCGCGAGTTCCAGGCCGAGGAGCTGGAGCATCGCGACACCGCGCTCGCCAATGGCGCCGAGAATGCGCCGGCCTATCCGCTGCTGTCGGCGGCGATCCGGCTCGGCTGCCGCTTTGCGATCGCCACTGCCAAACGTATTTGAGAGGACCTATGCCGCTGCGACGCTTTCCCCTCGTGCTGCTGACGCTCGCTGCGCTGCCTGCAGCGGCGCAGAGTGGGCCACCGACGACCACCGCGCGGGTGTCGCGCACCACGCCTGCCGAGGGCGTGTCGCGTAGCGCGCCGGTGAATGGCGTGATCGTCCTCTATGGCAACGAACGCTGCCCGACCGACAATGCCGGTAACGAAGTGGTGGTCTGCACGCGCCGTCCTGCGGAAGAGCAGTTTCGTATCCCCAAGGAGTTGCGCAACTTCGAGGTGACGCCCGAGAATGAGAATTGGGCGGCACGCGAACAGGCCAATCGCGATGTCGGGACGGTCGGCGTCGGGAGTTGCTCGACGGTCGGCGCGGCGAGCGCGACGGGCTGCGTCACGCAGAGTGCGACGCGGTGGAAGAAGGAGCGTCGCGCCGAAGCGAAGCGGGATACGCCCGAGCTGTAGAGGCCGGGGCGGAAGCAGCGAGGCCCCGGATCAGGTCCGGGGCGACAAACGGGGTGTCAGCCCTTCGCTTTCATGCCCTTGACGCGGTGCCAGATGTAGAAGGCGATCGCCGCCACCAGCACGACGCCGATCGCCGCGTCGGCGCGGTGGAAGAACGCCTTGAGGCGCGGATCGCTGTTCCACTTGTCGCCCAGCGTCATCCCGATCCAGGCCAGCAACAGGCAGAACGGCCACGAGCCGATGAAGGTGTAGAGGTGGAAGGGGATCAGCTTCATCCGCGCCACACCGGCGGGGAAGGCGATGAAGGTACGGATCACCGGCAGCATCCGCCCGATCAGGATCGCCCACCCGCCCCAGCGATTGAAGAAGCGATCGGCGAGATCCAGCTCGCCTGGCCCGAGCAGCACGTAGCGCCCGAACTTCTCCGCCATCGGCCGCCCGCCGCGCCGCCCGATCTCATAAGCGACGATCGAGCCGAGATTGCACCCCAGTGCGCCGGCGGTCGCGGCGAGGAACAGGTTCAACTCGCCGGTCGACACCAGATAGCCCGCGAACGGCATAATGATCTCGCTGGGCAGCGGGATGCATGCGCTCTCGATCGCCATCAACAGCGCGATACCCCAATAACCGCCGGCAGAAATGACGGCGATGGCAAAGCCCGCGAGGGCGGCAAGGATCTTCTCGACCATTTGCTGCGCTTGCGGCACGGCGGCGAGAAAGGGAAGCGGGAATCCGGGAACCGCGCCGGGACAGCAATGGTTCGTCGCGCATGACGGAACTTACATTGAACGACGGTCGTGCCATGCCGCAGTTGGGCCTTGGCACTTATCAGATCCCCGATGCGCAGGTGGCGCAGGTGGTTCGCGCGGGGCTCGATCTCGGCTTCGGCCTGGTCGACACCGCCTCGATCTATCACAATGAGCGCGGTGTCGGTGAGGGGCTGGCGCATGACGACGTCTGGGTGACGACCAAATTGTGGCACGACCAGCATGGCGATGCGGCGGCGGCGCTCGACGCCAGTCTGGCGCTGCTCGGTCGTGACTATGTCGATCTGTACCTGATCCACTGGCCGCATCCCGATGGCGAACGCTTCGTGGATGCGTGGCGGACGCTGATCGAATTGCGCGAGCGTGGGCTGGCACGGTCGATCGGTGTGTCAAACTTCCTGCCCGAGCATCTCGACGCGATCATCGATGCGACGGGGGTCGTGCCGGCGGTCAACCAGATCGAGCTGCATCCGACGTTCCAGCAGCGCGCGGTACAGGATGCCAATCGCGCGCACGGGATCGTGACGCAGAGCTGGAGCCCGCTCGGGCAGGGCGCGACGCTGAAGGACGAGCGCGTCGTGCAAATCGCGGACGAGGCGGGAGCGACGCCGGCGCAGGTGATCATCGCCTGGCATCTCGCGAAGGGCTTGTCGGTAATCCCGAAGGCGGGTGATCTGGAGCATCTCGCCAGCAATTGGGGCGCGCAGAAGGTGCAATTTTCGGACGAGCAGATCGCGGCGATCGACGCGATGGATGATCCTGACGGACGTATGGGACCCGATCCGCGAGAGATGTGAAGGGGATCGGCACCCTGCTCCGTCGTTGCTTCGCTACGCTCGCAATGACGGACGTCAGCTTAGCGCCGCGTGCGCCAGCTTCAGATCCTCGACGAAGCGCGCAAACTCCGTGGTGCGCGCATCCTCGTCGGGCAGGCGTAGCAGATAGCTGGGATGGACCGTGATCCAGGCCGCACCGCCATCCGGTAGGCGTTGTTCGCGACCACGTTCGCGACCGATCGTCATCAACTTGCCGAACAGACTGCGCGCGGCGGTCGCGCCCAGCGCCACTGTCACCTTCGGCCGCAATAGCAGTTGCTCCTGTTCGATCCACCAGCGGCACGCCTCGATCTCGCCCGCGTCGGGCTTGGCGTGGATGCGGCGCTTGCCGCGCGGCTCGAACTTGAAGTGCTTGACCGCGTTCGTGACATAGGTCTGCTCGCGGGTAATCCCGGCAGCGGCGAGTGCACGGTTGAACACCTGACCAGCGGGGCCGACGAACGGGTGGCCGGCAAGATCCTCCTGATCGCCGGGTTGCTCCCCGACGAACATCATCGGCGCCGACACCGGTCCCTCGCCGAACACCGTCTGCGTCGCATGCTTGTGGAGGTGGCAGCGCGTGCAGGCGGTGGCTTCGTCGCGTAGCGCCTCCCATGCGAGTTGCGCATTGCCGCCGATCTCCTCCCGGTCTCGGGCTCGCTCGATCATTCCGCTCTCCCGTGCCTGTGCGCTGGCCAGCAATTGCGGCACCAGCGCGGTTTCCGGCATGTTCTTCCAGTATTTGCGCGGCATTTCCTTGAGCATCGCGTTCACCTTGACGCGCGCCGGGTTGAAGATGCTGGCGTAATAGGTCTTCCACACTTCCTCGACCGGATCGCCCTCCGGCGCGTCGCCGCGCACCGCCGCCGGGCCTTCGGTCAGCCGCGCGCCGTCCCAATGGATCGAGACCTCGGGAGTGAGGATCGACCAGCGCATCGATGCGAAGCGGTTGACGAAGAACGCGGCGTTGCCGCGGACGATATGATGCTCAGGCTCGAACCACGCGACATAGCGGTCGCCGTCATCGTCGGTGACGCTGCGGAAGCGCACGAAGGCGCGCATCTTGTGGATGTCGCGGCGGACCGCCTTCGCCAGCCCTTCGAGCCGGCGCACGAGCGGATCGGCATGATCCTCGACCAGCCGCGGCATGTCGCGCAGGCGCCATAGCAACGTGTAGAGCAGCGCGAACCGCTCCGGATCGCGGTGGAGGATTGCGTCCCCGGCCAGCGCGATGAATGCGCGCGACACGCGCAACGGGGAGGCGGCGGGCGGCGGCGCTCCGGCGGGTTCCGCCGCCGTTGCAAACAAGTCCTCCGCCGCCGTGCCGACCTGCCACACGACACGGTCGGGCGGCACGTCGGCGGCGATCAGCGCGCGCGCGGCTTCACGCCAGGCGTCCATGTCATCTGGCGCGGAGAGAGTCGCGACGCGCATCGGTCGTGATTAGTCGCGCTCGTCGCCGCCGGGCGAGTTGTCGCGTGCCAGGTCCAGCTCGGCGGGCTTGCGCTCCTCATAGGTGTCGGCGAGGCGTTCCTCGGTTGCGTCATCGAGCTTCTCCTCGGCGGCGGGAAACATCTCTTCCTCTTCCTCGTCGATATGATGTTCGTAGCGGTGGCGCATGTGGGCGAACTTCTCCTCCCAGGCGTCCGAGCCGAACTCCATCTCAAACAATTCGCCGATCAAGTCGTCGACTTCCTTGTGCTCGGCAACCGAGTGCCGTGCATCGTCTCGCAAATCGGGGCGGCCGAGCATCGTCGCATAGAGCGACTCCTCCTCGGCAGCGGCGTGGCTTTGAACCTCCAGCCGAAACGTTTCGAACAGCTCGCGGCGCTCGGCGCTGTCGCCCTTCTGCGCGTCGAGCCGCTTGAGCATGTCGCGCTGCTTGTCGTGATCGCGCTTGAGGTCCGCGTAGATTTCTGCCTGCGCCATATCGATCTCCTTCGAGGCCGAAGCGCATGAGGCGGCGCGCCGTTTCACACGCGATTCATTCTCACGCGCCGAACAATTCCAATTGCTGGCGGGAGGGGTGGGGCGTGACGAGCGGTTTGAGCTCGGCGCGGTCGGTGAGCGTCACCGGACGCCAGTCTTCGGCGACGATGAACGGACGGATGCGCGCGATCGATACGGTCAGCCGCGCCACGTCATCGAGCCGCAGCCGACGCCAGCGGCGTGCGGCAAGGATGCTCTTGACCGCCTTCGTGCCGAGACCGGGAACGCGCCAGAGCAACTCACGCGGGGCGCGGTTGACGTCGACCGGAAATTGGTCGCGAAACTTGAGCGCCCAGGCGAGCTTCGGATCGATATCGAGCGGCAACATGCCCGTGGCGTCGTCGGTCGCGGCGACCACTTCGCGCGGCTGGAAACCGTAGAAGCGCATCAGCCAATCCGACTGATACAGCCGATGCTCGCGCATCAATGGCGGACGTTGCAGCGGGAGCACGCTCGATGCGTCCGGGATGGGGCTGAACGCCGAATAATAGACGCGGCGCAAACCGAAGCGATTGTAAAGCGACGACGCCTTGGTGACGATGTCGCCATCGGTCGCGGCATCGGCCCCGACGATCATCTGCGTCGACTGACCGGCGGGAGCAAAGCGTGGAGCGGACTTGTACTTGGTGCGCGCTTCGGTCGTGTCCACGATCGCCGCGTTCATCTTGCCCATCGCGCCCTCGATACGGGCGTTGTCCTTCTCGGGCGCGAGCCGCTTCAGCCCGCCGACGGTCGGCAACTCGACATTGATCGAGACGCGATCGGCATAGAGCCCAGCCTGATGCACAAGCTCGGGATCGGCGTCGGGGATCGTCTTGAGGTGAATATAGCCGCGGAAGTGGTGATCCTCGCGCAGGCTGCGCGCAACTTCGACCAGTTGCTCCATCGTATAATTCGAGGATTTGATGATTCCCGACGACAGGAACAATCCCTCGATATAATTGCGGCGATAGAAGGAAAGGGTCAGGTTGACGACCTCCTGCGCGGTGAAGCGCGCGCGGCGGACGTTCGAACTCTTGCGGTTGATGCAGTAATGGCAGTCGAAGATGCAGCTGTTCGTCAGCAGGATCTTGAGCAACGAGATGCAGCGCCCGTCGGGGGCATAGGCGTGGCAGATGCCCATGCCTTCGGTCGAACCGATCCCCTTGCCATCAGCGGAATTGCGCTTCGCGGTGCCCGACGAAGCGCAGGACGCGTCATATTTTGCCGCATCCGCAAGGATTTCCAGCTTCTGTCGGACATCCAGTTGCGCCATGTGTTCGATGTATGTTCGACAAGGCGGCTTGTCGAGGGCACATCGCTTTGCCATGGATCAGCCCCGTGAAGAAGCTGATCGACCGGCTCGGCCCCAATGGCCCGTACCTTGCGCTGGCGCTGACGTGCCTGCTCGGCTGGGCGTTCAAGGCGCATTGCGGCGCGGGGTGGAGCGGGTCCGAGCAGTATATTACCGGCTGTTATAGCGATGCGGTGCCGTTCTGGGGCTTGCGGGGGGTCGCGGCGGGGCAGGTTCCGTACTTCGAGGCGCGGATGGAATATCCGGTGCTGACCGGCGCGCTGATCTGGGTCGAAGGACTGGTCGCGCGCGTGATCGGTGGGCGGGGCGCGGATGCGGCCGACTTCCTCAATGCGGTGACGCTCGGCAATGCGATCCTCGCCTTCGTGGTGCTGGAGTTCCTGCGCAGCGGCGGCGTGGGGATCAGGCGGCAATATGCGTGGGCGCTCGCGCCGCCGCTGGTGCTGTATCTCGGGCATAATTGGGATCTGCTGGCGGTGAGTTTCGCGGTCGCGGCGTTGCTGGCGGCACGGCGCGGGGCGGACCGGAAGGCGACCGCGCTGGCGGCACTGGGGGGCGCGGCGAAGCTGTTCCCGGTGGTGATGCTGCCGTTGTTCGGATTGGGCGCGTTGTTCCGCGCCGGCTGGCGCTGGCCGCATCGGATCGGCGCGGCGGCGGCGATGGTGGTGGTCGCGGTGGTCGCATGGGGCGTGGTCAACCTGCCCGTGGCCGCGCTGGCGTTCGAGAATTGGCGTGAATTCTATACCTTTTCCAGCGAGCGCAGCGGGACGGCGGCAAGCGCCTGGGAGTTGATGGCGCAGTTCGGCTGGTGGGCCACCGACATACCGACGCGCAATTTCTGGTCGTTCGTGCTCTTCGCGGGTGGCGCGGCGACGATCGTCGCGGTGGGCTGGCGCAAGCACGGCGAGCGACCGTGGTTGCTGTTCATGCCGGTGCTGGCGTGGTTCCTGCTGACCAACAAGGTCTATTCGCCACAGTTCGATCTGTGGCTTTGGCCGATGATCGTGCTGACCGGCACGCGGGTGCGGGCGATGGCGCTGTTCCTGCTCGGCGACCTGCTCGCCTATTTCGCGGAATTCTGGCTGTTCGCGGGAATGGACGGCCCGTGGCCGTCGGCGACGCAATCGGACATCCTTGCCGCCGCGATCGTGCGCGGGGTGGCGATGCTATGGTTGATCCACGGCGCGGTGCGCGACGATGCGCCCGGCTGGACGCTCATTCCGCCGCCAGCAGCTCCGCCGCTTGAAGATCGACCGACACCAGCCGGCTGACGCCCTTCTCGATCATCGTGACACCGAACAACCGGTGCATCCGGCTCATCGTCACGGCATTGTGCGTGACGATCAGGTAACGCGTGTCGGTTTCGCGGGCCATGCGATCGAGCAGGTCGCAGAAGCGCTCGATATTGGCATCGTCGAGCGGCGCGTCGACCTCGTCGAGAACGCAGATCGGCGCCGGGTTGGTCAGGAACAGCCCGAAGATCAACGCGATCGCGGTCAGCGCCTGCTCGCCGCCGGATAGCAAGGTCAGCGATTGCAGCCGCTTGCCGGGCGGCTGCGCCATGATCTCCAGCCCGGCTTCAAGCGGATCGTCGGAGTCGACCAGCGCGAGATGCGCCTGACCGCCGTCGAACAGGGTGGTGAACAGCCGCCGGAAATGGCCGTCGACCGCCTCGAACGCGGCGAGCAGCCGTTGGCGGCCTTCGCGATTGAGCGTGCCGATCGAGCCGCGCAGGCGGTTGACCGCCTGACCCAGTTCCTCACGCTCCGCGGCGGTGGCGGTGCCGGCGGCTTCCAGCTCGGCAAGTTCCTGTTCGGCGACCAGGTTGACCGGGCCGAGCCGTTCGCGATCCATGGAAAGCCGCTCGTGCGCGGCCGATTCTTCCGCAGGGCTCGCCACCGAGTCCACGTCGAAGCCTATCCGCTCGGGCAAGACCGGCGCAGGGCATTCGAAGCGTTCGCCCGAGACTCGCCCCATTTCGACACGGCGCAGTTCGTGACCTTCGAGCCGCGCGACCGCGCCGGCGCGTCGCTCACGCGCCTGCGCCAAGGCTTCTGCAGCGCCGGTGAGTGCGGCGTCCGCGACGCGTAGGGCAACATCGGATTCTCGTTCGGCTTCGTGCGTGGCCTCGGCGTCGGCGCGCGCGGCGAGGTGCTGCGCCTCCAGCGTCGCGATGTCGGTCGCCAGCGCGGCTGGACGCGCCGACAGATCGGCCAGTTCGATATCGAGCGCGGCGGCGCGCGCGGCCATATCCTCGATCCGCCGTGCCGCTTCGCCGGCCCGCGCGCGCCAGCCGAGCGCTTCGTCGCTGGCGCCCGACGCGCGGGAACGCGCCTCTTCGAGCATCCGGTCGTGCGTGCTGCGATCGGCGCGGGCGAGCGCGACATGCGCGCGCGCCGTCTCGGCCTCGGCACGCAGTCGCGCGGTGGCGGCGGTCGCCGCGGCTCCATCGGGCAAGGCGTCCACCACCTGAGCAGCCTGCGCCTTTTCGAGGTCCGCCGCCTCCGCCTCGGCGGTCACGCGCGCGGCACGCACGGCGAGATCGGCTTGTTGCGCCACCAGACGCTCGATCAGCGCGGTGGCGCGATCCTCGTCGCGTTGCGCCCCGCGGTGCGCTGCCTCGGCCTCGGTGAGCAAGGTCCGCGATGACTGGGCCGCAGCGCGGGCACGCGCGATCCGCTCATCAAGCTTGGTGCGGCGCGTGGTGGCGACCGCAACCGCCTGTTCGGCGGCGGGGCGTGCCGCCTCAAGCGCGCTGATCCGGTTAAGCCGCTGCAATCGCTCGGCCGCCGCCACGCCACCGATGTCGCTAACATAGCCATCCCAGCGCCGCACATGCCCGGTGCGGGTGACGAGGCGCTGCCCGACCTGGAGAACCTGACCGGAATCGCCCTCCACCAGGAATACCTGCGACAGGCGCCGTTCGAGCGCGCGCGGGGCCGTAACGCGAGCGGCAAGCGGCAGCGTCCCCACCGGCGCGGGGGGATCGGTCGGGTCGAGCGCGGCGCCGGTCCAGTCGGCCAGTGCGGTCTCCAGTTCGTCGCCGAGCACTGCGGCCAGCGCTCGCTCGAAACCGGGCTCCGCACGGACTGCGTCGATCAACCGATCGCCATCGCGCGCCGTCGACTGGCGCAGCGCGGCGAGTTCGCCGTCGAGCGCCGCCAGCGCGGCGATCGTGGCGGCGCGGCTTGCCTCGGCCGGGTCTCGTTCCTCGCGCGCCTCGGTCTCGCTGGTCTCGGCCCAGGTCAGCGCCGCCGCCGCCTTTTCGGCCTGCTCCTGTGCCGCGGCGAGCGCCGCCTGCGCGATGGCGCGTTGTTCCTCCAGCACCGCGGGATCGTCGAGCGCCTCGATCGCACCGGCGAGCTGGATCGCCTCGCGACGCGCGCGGTCGTAGCGCGCGGCCGCTGCCGCCTGCGCAGCGAGTGCGACGCGGCGTTCGGCGGCCTCGGCGGCCTCGGCGGACATTGCCTGCGCCAACGCGACTTCGGCATCGCGCGCGCGGCGTTCGGCATCGGTCAGCGCGGCATCGAGCGCGGGACGCGCGGCGGCAGCTTGCGCGATGCGCTGCTTGAGGGCTTCGCGTTCGTCCGCCAGTCGCGCGATGGCGGCGGCGGCGTCGTGCGCGAGCGCATCTTCCCGCGCGCGATCGTCGTCGATCCGTACGCGCGCGTTGCGTGTGTCGGACAAGCGGCGTTCGAGGCCGATGCGCTGTTCCTGAAGCCGGGTGAGCTGGTGCGCGATCTCGGCGGCGGCCTTGCGGGCGGCGAGCGCGGCGTCACGCGCGGCGACATGGCGCTCGGCGGCCGCTTGCTGTTCAGCCTGGGCGGCGGTGCTGCCCGCGGAGGCGGTGACAAGCGCGGCGTCGGCGGCGTCCGCTTCGGCCTTGGCTTCGGTCGCCGCGGCGGCGGCGTCGCGCCACCGTGCGAAGATCATCCGCGCTTCGGCGAAGCGGATCTGTTCGGAGAGCAGCCGGTAGCGTTCGGCGGCGCGTGCCTGTCGCCGGAGCGCGGTGATCCGCGTCGTCTGGTCGGCGAGCAGTTCGTCGAGGCGCGCGAGATTGGCCTCGGTGGCGCGAAGCCGCGTTTCGGCATCCTTGCGGCGGACGTGGAGCCCGGCGATGCCGGCGGCTTCCTCCAGCATCGCGCGTCGTTCGACCGGGCGCGCAGCGATCACCGCGCCGATGCGATTCTGGCTGACGAGCGCGGGCGAGTGCGCGCCGGTCGCGGCATCGGCGAACAGCAACTGCACGTCGCGCGCGCGGACGTCGCGACCGTCGATCCGGTAGGCGGAGCCTGCGCCACGCTCGATACGGCGGACGATCTCGCTTTCCTCGGGACCGTCCGGGCCGTCGCGTTCGGCGAGCAATGCCACTTCGGCGAAGTCGCGCGGCGGACGCGAGGCGGTGCCCGCGAAGATCACGTCCTCCATCCCCGCGCCGCGCATCGAGCGGGCGCTGTTCTCGCCCATCGTCCAGCGGAGTGCTTCGAGGAGGTTGGACTTGCCGCAGCCATTGGGGCCGACGACGCCGGTCAGGCCCGGCTCGATGCGGAGATCGGCGGGGTCGACGAAGCTCTTGAAGCCCGTGAGGCGGAGGCGTTTTATCCGCATCGCGTCAGGCGGGGCCGGTCGTCTTCGTCATTCCCGCGCAGGCGGGAATCCAGACGCGCGAACGCTGCGCCTTTTGCGGGAAGGTCAGAGGTTCTGGATTCCCGCCTTCGCGGGAATGACGGTGTGGGGCGGGAATGAAGGGTTGGCGCGGGGCGGGCGCGTTCGGCACCCGCCCGCAACAGGCGTCCGGGGCGGCGGACGCCCGCCGGCATCACGCGCCCGCGTTCTTCAGCGCCGTCTCGACCTGCGCCCATGTGACGCCGTCGACCTTCGCGCCATTCAGGATGAAGGTCGGGGTGCCGGTGACGCCGTTCTTGTCGGTGCCGTCCTGCATCATCTTGGTGAGCTGGTCGATCGCCTTCGCATCGGTGAGGCAGGCGCGCGCCTGCGCCTCCGGCACCCCGCGCTGCTTGATGAACTCCAGATAGCCCATCTTCTCGGCCCAAGCCGTCGCGACCTGCGCGGGGGCGGCGTTCTGCGTCTGCTGCAGGAACGCCTGATCCTGCGCGATCTTCATCTGCGTATCGAGGAACTTGGGCTGATCGATATACATTTGCTCAAGGATCGGGAAGAACGGCTGCGGCCCGGCGCAGCGACCGAGCAGCGCGGCGGCGAGATCGGGCGGGCCGTGAACGAGGAAGTCGCGGAATTCGTACGAGACCTTGCCGCTCTTGACGTAATTGTCCTCGAGCGGACGCATTCCGGTCTGGCCGAACGCGCCACAGGTCGGGCAGGTGCGCGAGCCATATTCGACCAGCTTCAGCCTGGCGTCGGGATTGCCGACGACGAAGCCGCCTTCCGGGGTTGCGGACACGACCTGCGTCCAGTCCTGACCGGCGGGGGCCGCGACCGCCTTCACCGATCCCGCGGGTGCGGTCGGCGTGCTGCCATTACCGTCGCCCGCGCCGCTGCCGCAGCCGGCGAGCAGCGCGATCGCCGCCAGCAAGGGGGTTGCCATACGCTTCATCGTGTCACTCCGTCGCTCATTTCGCACCGGCCGCGCGCAAGTGCGGTTGCAACTGCGTCCAGCCGACATTCTGGATCAGCCGCCCGTTGATTTCGAACGCGGGCGTGCCGGGGACCTTTGACGTGCTTTCGGATATCGCGATCGTCTTCTTCACCGCTGCATCGGTGGCGAAGCAGGCGCTGATCGCCGCCGGCGGCGCCCCGCGTCGCGCGCGATGGCGGTCAGCCCGGCACCTTCGGCGATCGCGGAGAGCTGAGCGAGTTGCGGCCAGCTGGCGATCCGCGCCTGATTGGCCTGCGCCCAGTCGCTGGCAAGATCGAGCCATTGCTCCTGCTTCTGGAAAAAGCGGCATGAACGCGCGGGAAGGCCGCCGCGCCCGAACAGCGCGCCAGCGTCGCCGCGGCCAGGTCGATCCCGTCATGGACCTGGTTGCGCAACTCGACGCTGGTCGAGCCCGAGCGGACCATCGCACCGAGCGTGGCATCGGATTCCTGGGTGAAGTGCGCGCAATGCGGGCAGGTGTAGCTGACATATTCGACGAGCTTCACGCGCGCCTTGGGATTGCCGATCAAATAGCTGCCGCTTGCCACCGGCGTCGCGACCGCGGTCCAGGGGCGGGGCGCGGTGGCGGCGGTAAGCGCGACGGCGGCGAGCAGGGGGAGGAGAATGCGGGTCATCGGACCTTCGGCAATACGGGGCGGGGGCGGCAACGCCGGAGGCGAGCGCCTCCAGCACGGCCTTCAACTCGGGATCGGCGATCGTGCGCAGGCTTTGCCCCATCTCGGGCGGGGCCGGGGCGAGCGACGGCGGCGTGCGGCGTTCGGGGCGGCGCGTGACCTCGCCATGCCGGATCGCGACGCGCACCACCGCGGCATAGCCGAAGAAACGGTTCACGCGTTCGATGATCTCGGCCGTCAAATGGCTCATCATCGCAGCATGAGCGCCGCGGACCGTGAGCGTCAACACGCCGTCCTGCTTCTTGCCGGTGGGAAAGCGGATCGATTCGGGGGTGCTGGCGGCGGCGAGTCGCTCGCCGACGATCTCCGGCCAGCGCGTGACGATCGCCGACTGCACGAAGCCGAAGCGGCGGAATGCTGCGCCGCCGACCGCGGGCAACAGCTCGGCGACCTGCCGCGAGCGATTGTGGCGCGGGGATTCGGTTTTGGGATCGCCAGCGCGCTTGCTCATTCCACTGCCCATGCCATAGCCGGGGCATGGACGCCAAGCACCGGATCGATATCGCGACTCCGTTGCTCGGTTGGTACGATCGCCATCGCCGCGATCTGCCGTGGCGCGCGAAGGCGGGCGAGGCTGCCGCCCCCTATCGCGTGTGGCTGAGCGAGGTGATGCTACAGCAGACGACGGTAGCGACGGTGCGCCCGCGCTTCGTCGAATGGACGCGGCGCTGGCCGACGTTCGCCGACCTCGCCGCCGCCGACGAGGGTGAGGTGATGGCGGCGTGGGCCGGGCTTGGCTATTATGCGCGAGCGCGCAACCTGCTGGCGGCGGCGCGGACGATCGCAGCCGAGCATGGCGGGAAATTGCCGGACACCGAAGCGGCGCTGCGCGCTTTGCCGGGCTTCGGCGACTATACCGCGGCGGCGGTGGCGGCGATCGCGTTCGGGCGGCGCGCGGTGGTGGTCGATGCCAATGTCGAGCGCGTGGTGTCGCGGCTGTTTGCCATCGACACGCCGCTGCCAGCGGCGCGCAAGCCGATCCGCACGGCCGCGGATGCGATCACGCCCGAGGCGCGCGCCGGCGACTTCGCGCAGGCGATGATGGACCTCGGCTCGGCGATCTGCACGCCGCGCCGGCCGCGCTGCCTCCTATGTCCGCTGAACCACGGCTGCGCCGCGCAGGTAGCCGGGAACCCCGAAGCCTATCCGGTCAAGAAGCCCAAGGCGGCGCGGCCCCACCGGCACGGCACATTGTTCTGGTTGCAGCGCGACGACTCGGTGCTGTTGGTGCGGCGGCCGGACAAGGGGTTGCTCGGCGGCATGCGCGCGCTGCCGACCGGACCGTGGTGCGACGACCCCCCGTTGCTCGTCGATGCACCCGCAGACGCCGACTGGCGGCTGCTGAATGAGGCGGTGAGTCATGGCTTTACGCATTTCACGATCGACCTTGCGGTCGCGGTGGCGCACACGGAAGCCGCGAGCAACAAAGGTGAATGGTGGCCGGTCGACCGGCTTGCCGAAGCGGGATTGCCGACGGTGTTCGCGAAAGCGGCAGATGTGGTGAGGAGACGGGCATGAAGACGACGCGGTGGACGATGATGAAGCCGGTGAAGACGGCGGGGCTGAGCGCGGCGCTGCTGGCGACGGTCGCAGCCTCTGCGCAGCAACCACAGCCGCAGATGCGCGCGCCCGCACCAACCCAGCGTGCGCCGGACGCCGCGGTGGCGGGGACGATGCTGCCCGCGACCAAGGCGCTGTACGATGGCTATATCGCGGCAGGGAAGATGCCGGGGATCGTCGGCGCATTCGGGCTGGGTGAGTTGCCGACGGTGTTCGTCAGTGCCGGCAAGATCTCGCTCGACCCCGGTGCCGCCGCGGCTGGTCCCGACTCGTTGTGGCGCGTCTATTCGATGACCAAGCCGATCACGGGCATGGCGGCGATGTTGCTGGTCGAGGATGGCAAGCTGTCGCTCGACGATCCGCTGTCGAAATACTTCCCGGCGTTCGCAAAGATGCGCGTGCTGACCAGCCCCGATACGTCGCTGGAGACGCGCGCCGCGACCAAGCCGATCACGATCCGCGAGTTGATGACGCACACGTCCGGCATCGGGTATCAGATCAACGCCAAGGGGCCGTTGATCAAGGAAATTGAGCGACTCGGCCTGGTGCCGGCGACCGTGAACGCGCAAGTCGAGGCGCAGGCGCGACGCACGCGTCCGGCGTCGCTCGCCGCCTTCGCCGATCGCTTGGCGCAGGCGCCGCTGGTCGCCGAGCCGGGGACGACCTGGCATTATTCGATGGGGCTCGACGTGCTGGCGGCGGTGGTCGAGAAGGCTAGCGGCATGTCGTTCGAGCGCTTCGTCCAGACGCGATTGCTCGATCCGCTCGGCATGACCTCGACCTATTGGCAGGTGCCGCAGCGCGATGTCGGGCGATTCGCGAGCAATTACGCCTTCGTCGGCGAGAACCTGACCCCGCTCGACCCGGCGGCACGGTCGCCGTGGCTGCAGCCGCCGAGCTTCCCTTATGGTGGCGCGGGGCTGGTGAGCAGCGCGCGAGATTACGACCGGTTCCTCCATATGCTCCAGAACTATGGAAGCTTGCAGGGCAGTCGCGTGATGAAGGAACAGACCGCGCGACTGGCCATGTCGAACCTGATGCCGGCCGGCGTCTTTTTCGACAATGACGGCCAGCAGCGCGGCTTCGGCGCGGGCGGCGTCGTGTATCTGAACGACGATCCGAACGGCGCGTCGAAGGGCAGCTATGGCTGGGCCGGGGCGGCGGGGACGCTGGCGCTGGTCGATCCCGCCAAGCGGTTCCGCAGCACGATCATGGTCAATTACTTCCCGGCCGAGAAGTGGCCGCTGGGCAAGGAAACCTATGCCGCGATCCGGCGCGATGCCGCGCGGCTGCATGGAGGGCAATGGTGATCGAAACCGGGTTCACCGGCGGCACGCTGGATCGCGCCGACGCGCTGCGGCAGGATCCGGCGGCGATGGCCGCGCTGCTGGCGAACCCGGGATCGCGGCTTCTGCGGCTCGATGCGTTCGAGCCGGTCGTCGAGGAGGACGGCTCGCTTGCGTGGGGCGTGGTCGCCGACGCGCCGGACGGGGCCGAATTCGTGTTGCTGGGGCTTGCAGAGGGACGCGCGCATTTTGCGGCCGTCATTCCCGGCGACGGGGCGCCGCCGCCCTACCGGTCGCCGACGCTGTTTGCGTTGCTCGATCGGTTGCGCGGCGGTGAGGCCGCGACGTTCGCAGCGGCGCGCGCACTGATCGACTGGCATGCGCGGCATCCGTTCTGCGCGCGGTGTGGCCATGGCACTGCGCCGTTCCGCGCCGGCTGGGGGCGTCGCTGCGCGAACTGCAAGGCGGAGCATTTTCCGCGCGTCGACCCGGTGGTGATCATGATCGCCGAACACGAGGGGCGCGCGCTGATCGGGCGACAGGCGGCGTTCCCGGCGGGGCGGTATTCGGCGCTGGCGGGCTTTCTGGAGCCGGGCGAGTCGATCGAGGAAGCGGTGGCGCGGGAGATTGCCGAGGAAGCCGGGGTGCGGGTGAGTGCGGTGCGCTATGTCGCGAGCCAGCCGTGGCCTTTCCCGTCGCAGTTGATGATCGCGTGCATCGCCGAGGCAGAGGATGATGCGATCACGCTCGATACCAACGAGCTGGAGGATGCGCGCTGGGCGACGCGCGACGAGGTTCGCGCCGCGCTGGCGGGGGAGGCGGGCGCGTTCGGTGCGCCGCCGCCATATGCGATCGCGCATTCGTTGTTGCGGGCGTGGGTGGACGGGAAGGTGGGCTAGGTCTTGCTGGCTGCCGCTTCGGCGTTCCTGCGTTCGTCATCCCCGCGTTCGTCATTCCCGCGAAGGCGGGAATCCAGAACCCCTGGCGTCTCGGCTTTCGCGAAGACCTGCTCGTCTGGATCCCCGCCTACGCGGGGATGACGGGTGTGGGGAGCGTTATGTCACCGTCGTCCCGAACCTAGTCCGGGACGACGAGAAGTGATGGTGCCGCTTAAACGTCGAGGTTCGCGACGCTCAGCGCGTTCTCCTGGATGAACTCGCGGCGCGGCTCCACGACGTCGCCCATCAGGCGCGTGAAGATCTCGTCCGCGACATCGGCCTGCTCGATCGCGACCTTGAGCATCGTGCGGTTCGACGGATCGAGCGTGGTTTCCCAGAGCTGCTCGGCGTTCATTTCGCCGAGACCCTTGTAGCGCTGGATCGCCAGTCCCTTGCGACCTGAAGCGAGGATCGCCTCCAGCAATTGCGACGGGCGCGCCACCAGCGATTCGCCACGGCCGACGGAGACGGTCTCCTCACCCTCCTCGTCGGTGGCGATCGCGTCGACCGGCGTCTCGACCGCGGCGGTCTTGACCGGCACCAGCTTCGCGGCGTGCGCGAAGGTCTCGGCCTGTTCGGCGGCGAGCGTGTGGAGCTTGCGTGCCTCGGCAGAGGCGAGGAACGCCGCCTCGACGATGTGATGATCGGTCACGCCGCGCCACAATCGCTCGAAGTGGATGCTGCCTTCCTCGGTGACGCGCGCGCTCCATGTCGCCTCGTTGTCGCCCTGATCGAGCCGGCGGACGACCTCCGTGACGGCAGCGGCGCGGGTGTCGCGCGTCGCTTCCGGATCGAGCGCGCCGCCCAGCGCCAGCCCTTCGATGATGACCGGATCGTAGCGACGCGGCACGTAACGCATCAGCGTCCGCATCCGCCGTGCGTGCTCGACCAGCGGGCGCAGGTGGACGCCGGTAAGCTTCTCGTCGCCACGCTCCAGCGCCATCGCGCCCAGCCCGGCGTCAACCAGGTAATTGTCGAGCGCGTGATCGTCCTTGAGATAGACCTCCGAGCGGCCCTTGGTGGCCTTATAGAGCGGCGGCTGCGCAATATAGAGATGCCCGGCCTCGATGATCTCGCGCATCTGGCGATAGAAGAAGGTCAGCAGCAGCGTGCGGATATGCGCGCCGTCGACGTCGGCGTCGGTCATGATGACGATCTTGTGGTAGCGCAGCTTCTCGAGCTTGAAGTCGTCGCGACCAATCCCGGTGCCCATCGCCTGGATCAGCGTGCCGATCTCCTTCGAGCCGAGCATACGGTCGAAGCGCGCCCGCTCGACGTTGAGGATCTTGCCGCGCAAGGGCAGGATCGCCTGGAAGTGGCGGTCGCGGCCCTGCTTGGCCGAGCCGCCGGCCGAGTCACCCTCGACGAGGAACAGTTCGGACTTGGCGGGATCGCGCTCCTGACAGTCGGCGAGTTTGCCCGGCAGGCTGGCGATGTCCATGACGCCCTTGCGCCGGGTCAGCTCGCGCGCGCGCTTCGCCGCCTCGCGCGCGGCGGCGGCGTCGATGATCTTGCCGACGATCGAGCGCGCGTGCTGCGGATTTTCCTCGAGCCATTCGGCCATCTTGTCGGCCATGAGGCTTTCGAGCGGCTGGCGGACCTCTGACGAGACGAGCTTGTCCTTGGTCTGGCTGCTGAACTTCGGGTCGGGCAGCTTGACCGAGACGATCGCGGTCAGCCCCTCACGCATGTCGTCGCCGGTGAGCGAGACCTTCTCCTTCTTCAGGAGCCCGGACTTTTCGGCATAATTGTTGAGCGTGCGGGTCAGCGCGGCGCGGAAGGCGGCGATGTGCGTCCCGCCGTCACGCTGCGGGATGTTGTTCGTGAACGCGAGGACGTTCTCGTAATAGCTGTCGTTCCACTCCAGCGCGACCTCGATCGTCACATGATCGCGGGTGCCGGCGACCGAGATCGGATCGGGGAACAGCGGCTGCTTGTTGCGGTCGAGCCACTTCACGAACGCGGCGATCCCGCCTTCGTAGAACAGCTCGATCGACTTCGGCTCCTCGTGGCGCGCGTCGTTCAGGAACAGACGGACGCCCGAGTTGAGGAACGCCAGCTCGCGATAGCGATGTTCGAGTTTCTCGAAATCGAACTCGACGATCTTGAAGGTCGCGGGCGAGGGGAGGAACGTGACGCGCGTGCCCTTCTTGCCCTCGGCGGGGCCGACCACCTTGAGCGGAGCGACCGCGTCGCCGTGAGCGAAGCGCATGTAATGCTCCTCGCCGTCGCGCCAGATCGTCAGGTCGAGATATTCGGACAGCGCGTTGACCACCGACACGCCAACGCCGTGCAGGCCGCCCGACACCTTGTAGGCGTTGTCGTCGCTGGTGTTCTCGAACTTGCCGCCGGCGTGGAGCTGGGTCATGATGACCTCGGCCGCCGACACGCCTTCCTCCGGGTGGATGCCGGTCGGGATCCCGCGGCCGTTGTCGGTCACCGACACCGAACCATCGGCGTTCAGCGTGATGTCGATCCGGTCGCAATGCCCGGCCAGCGCCTCGTCGATCGCATTGTCGCTCACCTCGAACACCATATGGTGGAGGCCCGAGCCGTCGTCGGTATCGCCGATGTACATGCCAGGGCGCTTGCGGACGGCGTCGAGGCCCTTCAGCACCTTGATCGAGGAGGCGCCGTATTCGCTGGTATTCTGAGGTTCTGCCATGCCGGAGCATATAGGCAGCCGGGCGGTGTAGCGAAAGCGAAACCTAGGCCCGGGTGGGCCGGTCGCGCAGCCCCGCGAAGAGCAGCCCGGCGATCGCCAATGCGCCGCTCGCCACGGTCAGTCCGACGGCATCCCCGCCGGTCAGGTCATGGAGCGCGCCGAAGCCAATGATCCCTGCGCCGCTTCCGATCAGTGCGACGACGATCAGCGTGCCGTAGATCTCGCCATAGGCGCGCAACCCGAACAGCCGCGCGGCGAAGAAGGGGAAGAGGTCGTTCTCCGCGCCGTTCATCAGCCCGGCGCAGAAGACGCAGAGTGCCAGCCCGGGCAGCGCCAGGGCCGGCCATTGCAGCGCCGCAAAGCCGAGTGCGGAGATGAAGGCGACGGCGGCGGCGATCCGCTGCGGCGGGAAGCGGTCGATCAGCGCGCCGAACGTGACGCGCGCTGCGACCTGCGACGCGCCGAATGCCGTCAGCAGCAGCGCCGCCTCCTTCGCGGCCAATCCCCGGTCGATCCCGAACGGCACCAATTGCGTGATGAAACCGATCGTGCCCAAATTGACGAAGAAGCCGGTCAGCCCCAGCCGCCAGAAGCGCGGATCGCGCCGCGCCGCGGCGGCGGAGATGCCGGGAGGCTCGGGCGCGTCGTCGGTCGGGCGAGTGACGAGATCGGCGCGGCGGATCGAGAACAAGGCGATCGGCAAGGCGATCAGCGCCGAATAGATCGCCAGCGCCACGAACCCGCCGCGCCATCCGAAATGCCCGATCACCTCGGCCAGCGCGATCGGCAACAGCAAGGTGGTCAGCGGCAGTCCGGAGGTCGCTAGTCCCAGCGCCAGACCGCGATGCGCGACGAAACGCGCTGCGATCAGCTTTCCATAGGCCAGCGCGCTGGTGCCTGGCACGGTCATCGCCAGGGTGAGTACGAGCAGGTGATAATGCCACAATCGCCCGGTCATTGCCGCCATGCCGAGATAGGCGGCGGCGAGCGCGACCATGCAGCCGACAATCATCGGGCGGACGCCGATGCGATCGACGACGCGCCCGAGCAACGGCACCGCGAGGCTGCCGGCGAAGCCCAATCCGCTGGCGGCGGCGATCGCACCGCGGCTCCAGCCGAACTCGCCGGTCATGCCCGGCACGAACATGCTCGACAGATTTTGAAAGAGCGCGGGGCCTGCGCCGCTGCCCACCACCGCACCGAGCACGATCGGCCAACCGCTGCGCCATTCGCTGTGATTCGGAGCAGGCGAGCGGGCGGGCATCGGCGGTCGCTAGCGAGCGGTGGGGTCGCCGTCATCCCCTGCACGGTCGGGGAGGATCAGAAAGCATATTGCCGCGAGCAGCAGCGCGCCGCAACCAAGCGTCAACGCCCCGGTATAGCCGCCGGTGAGGTCGTGCAGGCGTCCGAAGCCGATGATCCCGACCGCGGTGCCCGACAAAGCGATCGGCATCGCGGTGCCGTAAATCTCGGCATAGGCACGCAAGCCGAACAGGCGCGCGGCGAAGAACGGCAGCAGGTCGTTCTCCGCGCCATTCATCAGCCCGGCAAGGAAGACGAGCACCAGCAGCAGCGCCAGTCCGGAAGGCGCGAAGGCGAGCGCGACGAAGCTGGCCGCCGAGACGATCGCGAAGGCGGCGGCAACGGGTTGCGGACGGAATCGATCGATCAGCCAGCCGACCAGCAAACGCCCGGCGATCGCGCTGGAGGCGAAGCTGGTGAGCAGCAACGCCGCCTGGGAAGGGCGCAGCCCGAGTTCGAGCCCGATCGGAACGAGTTGTGTCACGAAGCCGGTCGTGGCGGCGTTGATGAGCCAGGCCGAGGCGACCATGATCCAGAAGCGGCTGTCGCGCCGCGCCGCTGCCGCGCTGGTGCCCGGCAGGCCGCTACGGTCCGCCGCGGGGGTGGCGGGCAGCGGCACGGCGCGGAGGCTGAGCAGGATCAGCGGCAGCGCGAGTACGGCCGAGCCGCCTGCCAAGGCAGCGAACCCCGCGCGCCAGCCGAAGTTGGCGATGGTGGCGCCCAGAATGGGTGCAGCGACGATCGTTGCCAGCGCCAGCCCCGAGGTGCCGAGTGCCAGCGCCATGCCGCGGCCGCGCACGAAGCGCGCCGCGATCAGTTTTCCGTAGGTGAGGCTGCTCGTCCCCGGCAGCGCCAATACGAGCAGGACGACGCCGAGCTGATAGCGCCAGATCGCCCGGCCGCCGCTCATTCCCATCGCCGCGAGCCACAGATAGGCCGCGCCCAGCAACAGCATCGACGCGACGATCACTGGTCGCACCCCGACGCGGTCGGCGGCGCGCCCGATCAACGGCGCGGCGATCGCGCCGCTCAAAGCGAGCCCGGCAGCGGTGGCGATGTTGCCCCGCGACCATCCGAAAGTTGCCTCCAGGCCCGGCGTGAAGAGGCTGGAGAGGTTCTGGTACAGCCCCGGCCCGAACCCGGCGCCGAGCATCGCGGCCGCCACCACCGGCCAGCCGCGCCGCCATTCGGTCAGCGTGCGCGGGGCGGCGGCAGGAGCGGCAACATCGGTCAGCGGGCTTCTTCCCATGAGAGCGGACGACAATTCGTCCCTCAACGCGGCGCAGGCGAAAATGTTGTGGGTGTAACGACATCGTGCAGCGCCACCCAAGTGGCGGTGTCGATCCCGTCGAACAAGGCACGCTCGGTCCCGGTCATCCACACCTGTCCGAGCGGGGCGAGGCGCGCGAACAGCGCGGCGCGGCGAACGGGGTCGAGATGCGCGGCCACTTCGTCGAGCAGCAGCACCGGAGCGTGCCCGGTCAGTCGCGCGACAAGCTCCGCATGGGCGAGCACGATACCGAGCAGCAGCGCCTTTTGCTCGCCGGTCGAGGCGGTGGCGGCAGGGCGGGCCTTGTCGACGTGCGTGACGATCAGATCGGCGCGATGTGGGCCGACCAGTGTGCGCCCGGCGGCGGCATCGCGGGCGCGGCCGGTGCGCAGGGCGTCCGCCAGTGCTTGCGCATCGCCGCTCCACCCGTCGAGCGCGATCCGCGCGCGCGCGATCTCCCCGGCGGGCTGTAAGGCGAGTGCCTGATCGAGCGCGGCGACGGTGCGACGGCGCGCGGAGTCGAGCGCGGCACCGTGCTGCGCCATTTGCGCCTCCAGCGCAGCGAGCCAGTCGGAGTCGGGGAGCGGATCGGCGAGCAACCGGTTGCGATCGCGCATCGCCGCCTCGTAGCGTGCGCCGTCGCGGGCATGGCCGGGCTCGATCGCCAGCGTCAGCCGGTCGAGGAAACGCCGTCGCCCGCCCGCCGCCTCGGTGAATAGCCGGTCCATCGCCGGGGTGAGCCACAGCACCGCGACCCGCTCGGCGAGCGCGGTCGCGGGTGCGGCGGCGCCGTTGATCCGCACCACGCGGCGTTCGGGCGCCGACGCCACCGCACCGGTGGCGAGCGTCTGCCCATCCTCAAGCGTCGCCGCGACTCCGAAGCCGCCCGGCCCGTCGCTGCGCGCGACCTCCGACAAGGCGGCGCGGCGCAATCCCCGACCGGGTGCGAGTAGCGACACCGCCTCCAGCACGTTGGTCTTACCCGCGCCGTTCGGGCCGTACAGCACGACGAAGCCTGGCGCGGCATCGGGCGCGATCGACAGCGCTTCGTGGTTGCGGACATCGGTGAGGACGAGGCGGGACAGCATGGGGGCGCGACGCTGGTACGGGCAAAGCGCGGAGAGGGCGACTGTTTCCTTGCTCCCCGATCGCCGCGGGTCGCGGCGGCCTTGCATCGCGTCGCTTCACTAGCGACAGGGCAGGGATGACCGACAATTCGCATCGTTCCGGCCTGCTTCTCGGCGTGGGCGCCTATGTGTCCTGGGGCCTGCTCCCTCTCTATCTCCACCTGCTGACCGGCGTGCCGGCGTTGCAGGTGCTGGCGCATCGCGTGATCTGGTCGTTGCTGCTGCTCGCCGCGATCGTGCTGGCGATGCGGCGTGGACCGGCGATCATGGCGGCGGCGCGCGGGCGGACGTTGTTGCTGCTGTGCGCGTCCGCCGCGCTGATCGCGGTCAACTGGCTGGTCTACATCTTCGCGGTACAGAGCGGGCATGTGCTGGAGGCGAGCCTCGGCTATTTCATCAATCCGCTGCTCAACGTCGCCCTTGGGACGATCGTGCTCGGCGAGCGGATCGGCGCGGCGCAGAAGGCGGCGGTGGCAGTGGCGGCGATCGGCGTCGCGGCGCTGGCGATCGTGGGGGGCGGGGCATTGTGGATCTCGCTGACGCTCGCTTTCACCTTCGCCCTCTATGGGTTGATCCGCAAGGTGGCGGCGATCGATGCGCTGGGCGGGCTGACGGTCGAGACCGCGTTGCTGGTCGGGCCGGCGTTGGCGGTGCTGTGGCTCAGCCCCGAGCCGGTGTTCGGGCGCGGCGACATCGATCTGTTGCTGGTGCTGGCGGGGGCGGTGACCGCCGCGCCGTTGCTGATGTTCGCCGCCGCGGCGCGTCGGTTGCGGTACTCGACGTTGGGACTGCTGCAATATCTCGCGCCGACGCTGCAGTTCCTGCTGGCGGTGCTGGTGTTCCACGAGCCGTTGCGCGGGGTGCATATCGTCACCTTCGCGCTGATCTGGACCGCCTGCGCGCTCTACGCCTTCGGCAGCCGACCGCGGCGCGCTACGCTCTAGGTTCGCGCCGGCCCAGCCATGCGGTGGTCGCAAGGTCCATGGTGACGTTGCCGACGGTGCGGATGATGTCGGGGATGGTCTCGACCGCGACCAGCAAGCCAAGCGGGGCGATCGGCGCGCCGATCGTGCCCGCGATCGGGGCGATGGCGCTGACATAGCTGACCGTGCCGGGCAGGCTGACCGAGCCGAGCGAGGTGAGCGTCGCCACCACCACGCCGATCGCCAGCGTCGCGGGCGACAGGGAGACGCCGAACCATGTCGCGACATAGATCGCGACCGCGAGATTCATCGCCGGGCCGGTCGCACGGAAGATGGCGACCGCTAGCGGGAGCGTCACGCCCGCGGTCTGGACCGGCACACCGAGCTTGCGCGCCCCCTCCAGCATCGCCGGCACCGAGGCGAGTGAAGACTGCGTGCTGATCGCCACCGCCTGCGACGGCAGCGCGGTGCGGGCGAAATCCGCAGGGTTGAGCCGTGCGCCGGTCCAGGCGACCGGATAGGCGAGCAACGTCACGATCACCCCGACGCTGGCGACGACGAGGATGTAATGCGCGAGCGCTCCGAACGCGCCCGAGCCGGCACGTGCACCGACCACCAGCGCCAGCGCGAACACGCCGAGCGGCGCGATCCACAGCACCCAGTCGATCACCACCAGCATCGTATCGCGCAATGCGGTGAAGAAGCGCACCAGCAAGGTCCGCCCCTCGGCGTCGATCCGCGCGATCGCGAATGCGAAGACGAGCGTGAAGATGATGAGCGACAGGAAGGCATCGCTGGCGGCGGCGTGGACGATATTGGTCGGTACGATCCCGGCGAAGAACTCGCCGAGCGGCGGGACGGTCGGCACCTTGCCCGCGCCGACCAGCGCGGCGCGCAACGCCTGTGCCGAGGCGGCGGGGAGCGGGGCGACCGCGAGGATCAGCGGCGTGGCGATGGCGGCAATCACCGCCGACAGGAACAGGAAGGTGACGTAAAGCGCGATGGCGCGACCGGCGAGCCGCCCGGCGCGCGCTGCCTCCGCCGTCGAGGCGACGCCGGTGACGAGCAGCGACACCACCAGCGGCACGATCGTCATCTGCAACCCGTGCAGCCATGCCGCGCCGATCGGCTCCGCGATCGCGATCGTGCCCGGGACCGCAGCGCGCGCGAAGCTGGCGAGGGCGACGCCGCCCGCCAGCCCGATCAACAGCGACAGGAGAATGCGCGTAGCTTGCGACATGCGGTATCTTCGCCTTTTGCTCGTCCGCGATTATGGGACCTGTCTGGGCCAAGCGAACGGAAGACACGATGGCAAGAAAATATTTCGGCACCGACGGCATTCGCGGCCTGACCAACGCCGGCGCGATGACCGCGGAGATGGCGATGAAGGTCGGGATGGCGGCCGGTCGACACTTCCTGCGCGGGCAGCACCGCCACCGGGTGGTGATCGGCAAGGACACGCGCCTGTCGGGCTATATGCTGGAGAGCGCGTTGCAGGCCGGGTTCACGAGCGTCGGGATGGATGTGACGCTGGTGGGTCCGATGCCGACCCCGGCGGTGGCGATGCTGACCAAGTCGATGCGCGCCGACATGGGCGTGATGATCTCCGCCAGCCACAATCCGTTTTTCGACAACGGAATCAAGCTCTTCGGGCCGGATGGTTACAAACTGTCCGACGAGGACGAGCTGGCGATCGAGGCGGCGATTGACGGCGAGGTTGCGCTCGCCCCGGCGGGCGAGATCGGGCGCGCCAAGCGGATCGACGACGCGCGCGGTCGCTATATCCATTTTGCCAAATCGACGTTCCCCAATGACTTGCGGCTCGACGGGATGAAGGTGGTGGTCGATTGCGCGAACGGCGCCGCCTATCAGGTCGCACCGGAGGCGCTGTGGGAATTGGGCGCCGACGTCGTTCAGATCGGGGTCAATCCCAATGGCCTGAACATCAACGACAAGATCGGCTCAACCCACCCCGAAGCCTTGTCGGAGGCGGTGATCGCGCATGGCGCGGCGATCGGGATCGCGCTGGACGGCGATGCCGACCGGCTGATCGTGGTCGATGAAAAGGGCCGGGTGATCGACGGCGACCAGTTGATGGCGACGATCGCCGCGGGCTGGGCGCGGGCCGGGCGGCTGGCGGGCGGCGGGCTGGTCGCGACGGTGATGTCGAACCTCGGGCTGGAGCGACATCTGAAGGCGCAGGGCCTTGGGCTGATCCGCACCGCGGTCGGCGATCGGCACGTGCTGGAGGCGATGCGGCGGCGCGGCTACAATGTCGGCGGCGAGCAATCGGGGCATATCATCCTCAGCGATTATGCGACGACCGGCGACGGGTTGGTTGCGGCGTTGCAGGTGCTGGCGGAGATCTGCCGCGCGGGCGCACCGGCCAGCGAGGTGCTGCACCGTTTCGAGCCACTGCCGCAATTGCTGAAGAACGTGCGCTTCTCGGGCGGCAAGCCGCTGGAGACCGACGCGGTGAAGGCGGTGATCGCCGATGCCGAGGCGGAGCTGGCAGGGCGGGGGCGGCTGGTGATCCGTCCGTCGGGGACCGAGCCGGTGATCCGCGTGATGGCCGAGGGCGATGATCCGGCGCAGGTGGAGCGGGTGGTGGACCGCATCTGCGATGCGGTGCGCGCCGCGGTTTGAGGGTTGGGCGGTGGGCTCAATCGCCCGCCATTTTCACCCTCTCTCCCGTCACCCCGGCGAAGGCCAGGGTCCAGTTGCAGGAGGCTTTTGACGACGCGCAGCGCACCACCACTGCGACCTTCCCAACTGGGCCCCGGCCTTCGCCGGGGTGACGGGGAGGGTGGTACAGCCCCCGAATCAGGGAGCCCGTGTGATTACCGCTCGTTCAGATAGTAACGGTCGGTCGCATTGAGTGCGTTGTCCAATTCGTAGACGATCGGCTGGCCGGTCGGAATTTCCAGCCCGGTGATCTCGTCGTCCGAAATCCCCGACAGATGCTTGACCAGCGCGCGGAGCGAATTGCCGTGCGCGGAGATCAGCACGCGTTGTCCGTCCTTGAGCGCGGGAGCGATGCGGCCTTCCCAATAAGGCAGAACCCGCGCAATCGTGTCCTTGAGGCTCTCGGTTGCGGGAACGTCGATCCCGGCGTAGCGGCGGTCCGCGGAGAGGTCGAACTGGCTGCCCGGCTCGATCGGCGGCGGCGGGACGTCGAAGCTGCGGCGCCAGACGTGGACCTGCTCGTCGCCGTGCTTCGCCGCCGTCTCGGCCTTGTCGAGCCCGGTCAGCCCGCCATAGTGCCGCTCGTTGAGCCGCCAGTCCTTCTCGACCGGCAGCCAGAGCCGCCCCATCGCCTCCAGTGCGAGGTTGAGCGTCTTGATCGCGCGGGTCTGGAGCGAGGTGAAGGTCTGGTCGAAGTCCAGCCCCTTGGCCGCCATCAATTCGCCCGCGGCGCGCGCCTCGGCGGCGCCCTTCTCGGTGACGTCGACGTCCCACCAGCCGGTGAAGCGGTTTTCGAGGTTCCAGGCGGACTGGCCGTGGCGGATGAGGACGAGCGTCGGCAATCGGGTTCTCCCGTTAGAGGATCAGGGTCAGAAACTGGTTATGCGGGCTGGGGGCATAATCGGCGAAGGCATCGCAAGGGACGAAGCCGGCGCGGCGGTATAGCGCGAGCGCCGGTGCATAGGCCGCGGTGGTGCCGGTTTCGAGGTACAAGCGACGATAGCCGCGCCCATGAGCCGTCGCGACGATCGCCTCCAGCATCGCATGACCGACTCCGCGCCCGCGCCAGGCGTCGGCGGCGCGCATCGACTTCACTTCGCCGCTGTGCGCGTCGAGTTCGCGCAGTGCGCCCATGCCGATCGGCGTGTCACCGTCCCAGGCCGTCCAGAACGTGACGTCCGGGGTCGACAATCCCGCGGTGTCGAGCGCGAAGGAGAAGCCGGGCGGAGTGTTGTCGCGCTGATCGGCGACATGCGCGGCGAGCAACGGCGCGATCAGCGGATTGGCGGGAACGTCCTTCCTGATCTGCATCATGAGCCCCGCTGCTTGTCCGGCGAATGGCTCCGATCTAGCGAAAGGTACGACCGACACAACAGGAGAGCGCGCCCATGACGATCAGCCGTCGCACTATCGTCCATGACGGGCCGGGCGGTCCGTTCGAAGGCGTGTTCGCGTGGGACGATGCCGGGGCCGGGCCGCGGCCGGGCGTGCTGGTGATCCCGAACGTGCTCGGGCAGAAAGAAGCCGACACGCTCAAGGCCGAGGCGCTGGCGGCGCTCGGCTATACCGCCTTCGCCTGCGACCTGTTCGGCCAGGGCAAGCGCACGCAGCGCGGCGCGGGGGCGAGCCGCTATATGGACGAACTCAACGCCGATCGCGGGTTGCTGCGCGAGCGGTTGGGTGCGGCGCTGGGCGCGCTGACCACCCAGCCCGAGGTCGATGAAGCGAGCGTCGCGGCGATCGGCTTCTGCTTCGGGGGCAAATGCGTGCTCGACATGGCGCGGGCCGGGTTGCCGATCCGCGGCGGGGTCAGCTTCCACGGCGTCTATGACCGGCCCGACTGGCCGAGCGTCGATCCGATCACCGTTCCATTGTTGATCTGCCACGGGTGGGACGATCCGCTCGGGCCGCCGTCGGCGGTGGTCGAACTTGGCGAGGAGCTCACCGCCGCGCGCGCCGACTGGCAGATCCATGCCTATGGGCGCGCGGGCCATGCCTTCACCGATAGCGCAATGCCCGCCGGGCAGGCCGGGTTCGGTTACGACGCACGGGCCGATCGCCGCAGTTGGCGCGCCATGAGTCAATTTTTACAAGATTGCCTTTGAAAACAAATACATGATTGCCGCCCTTTCAGCGGCATTGTAGCGACCCTCCCCAGACAGCGCGCGTCGATCGATCGGCGCGCCGTTCCAGAAAACATAAAGCTCGGAGTCGCCGGGGGTATGGGGATCACCGTTTATGCACCGGCGCCTACGCCGAGTGACGAGGCCGCCCGCGAACGCGCGGTGCTGTCGTCCGGGGCGCTGGACGCGCGCAATGACAGCATATTGATCGAGCTGGTCGAACAGGCGCGGCAGCGGTTCGGCACCGGGATGGCGGCGGTGTCGATCCTCTCGCGCGACTGGCAGTATCTGATCGCCGCCGCCGGGGTCTCGTCGCGAACCTACAGCCGCCGCATGTCGCTCTGCGGTCATGCGATCATTACCCCGCAGGCGGTATTCTGCGTCGAGGATGCGCGTGCGGACGCACGCTTTGCCGACAATCCGGTGCTGATCGACGGCGGGCAGGTGCGTTTCTATGCCGGCGCACCGCTGGTCGATGCCGACCATCTGCCGATCGGGACGTTCTGCGTGTTCGACCGAACGCCGCGCGCCGATTTCGGCGCCTATGACCAGATGCACCTCAAGCAGCTTGCCGACGCGACGATCGCGCGGCTGGCGATGCGTCGCGCCGACCGGCCGGCGACCTGACCGTTCAGCCCGCCGCGGCGGCGCGGTGGTGGCGGATCACCTCGTCGATGATGAAGCGCAGGAACTTCTCCGAGAATTCGGGGTCCAGCTCGGCGTCCTCGCTCAACTGACGCAGCCGCGTGATCTGCGCCTCTTCGCGGCCGGGGTCGGCGGCGGGCAGCCCGGTATGCGCCTTGTGCGCGCCGACCGCCTGCGTGATCTTGAAGCGCTCCGCGAGCAGGCACACCAAAGCGGCGTCGATGTTGTCGATGCTCTTGCGATAGCCCTTCAGAACGTCGTCGGTCATCACGGCTTCCCCGTCAAAGCGATAATGGTCATGCAGCCCGCGCTTGCGTTGCGCGCGTGCCTCCCCTAAGGGCAGGAACAGATGAGCGCTACCTTGCACCGACTTCCCGGGCACACGCCCTCGCTCGATCCCATGATCGGGCTGGTTGCCGCCGACATGGATCACGTCAATGCCGTGATCGTAGAGCGGATGCGATCGGAAATTCCGTTGATCCCGGAATTGGCCGGTCATCTGATCGCGGGCGGCGGCAAACGGATGCGCCCGATGCTGACGCTCGCGGGGGCGCAGCTGGTCGGTTATGGCGGCGATCGCCATCACCTGCTCGCCGCGGCGGTGGAGTTCATCCATACGGCGACGCTGCTCCACGACGATGTCGTCGACGGATCGGACCTGCGCCGCGGCAAGCGTACCGCGAACATCATCTGGGGCAATCCGGCGAGCGTGCTGGTCGGCGACTTCCTGTTCTCGCGCTCCTTCGAGCTGATGGTGGCGGGCGGCAACATGCGCGCGCTGGAGATCCTGTCGAACGCCTCGGCGGTGATCGCGGAGGGCGAGGTCAATCAGTTGACCGCGGCGCGGCGCGTCGACCTGCCCGAGGAACGCTATCTCGACATCATCCACGCCAAGACGGCGGCGCTGTTCGCCGCGGCGTGCCGGATCGCGGCGGTGGTCGCCGAGCGCCCGGCGGCGGAGGAGCAGGCGCTCGACTCGTACGGCCGTAACCTCGGGATCGCGTTCCAGCTGGTCGACGATGCGATCGATTACACCAGCGACGCGGGCACGATGGGCAAGGATGCCGGCGACGATTTCCGCGAAGGCAAGATGACGCTGCCAGTGATCCTCGCTTATGCGCGGGGCGGCGACGAGGAGCGGGCGTTCTGGCGCGACGCGGTCGAGGGACGCCGGTCTAGCGATACCGATTTCGCGCAGGCGATCGATCTGGTCCGCCGCACGCGCGCGGTCGACGATACGCTGGCGCGAGCGCGGCATTATGGGCAGCGCGCGATCGAGTCGCTGGCGATCTTCGCCGACAGTCCGATCAAGGACGCGATGGTCGAGGCGGTCGAGTTCGCGGTGGCACGGGCGTATTGATGCTGCTGGTGGGCGTGTGGGCACGCCCTTCGACAGGCTCAGGGCGAACGGATAGGGTTCACCGATAGCGGTCGATCCGCCGTCATTGCTTGGACGTACGCTCAATGAAGTTTACCGGGTCGGGCACGCCCTTCGACAAGCTCAGGGCGAACGGGAGAGAGCCGGATTGTAACCCCCGTTCGTGCTGAGCTTGTCGAAGCACGTGTCGCGGACGGTCTTGGCCGTCGTCCCGAGTCACACCCGGAGCGACGGCCAGCGACTCAGTTCTCGTCGCCCATGCGAAGGGCAGCGATGAAGGCTTCCTGCGGGATGCTGACCGAGCCGTATTCGCGCATCTTCAGCTTGCCCTTCTTCTGCTTGTCCAGCAGCTTGCGCTTACGCGTGGCATCGCCGCCGTAGCATTTGGCGGTAACGTCCTTGCGCATCGCGCTGATCGTCTCGCGCGCGATCACCTTGCCGCCGATCGCCGCCTGGATCGGGATCTTGAACAGATGGCGCGGGATCAGTTCCTTGAGGCGCTCGCACATGCCGCGACCACGCGTCTCGGCGGTGCCGCGGTGGACGATCATGCTCAGCGCATCGACCGGTTCCTCGTTGACGAGGATGCTCATCTTGACGAGGTCGCCCTCGCGATAGCCGATCTGGTGATAGTCGAAGCTCGCATAGCCCTTCGACAGCGACTTGAGCCGATCGTAGAAGTCGAAGACGACCTCGTTGAGCGGCAGCTCATAGGTCGCCTGCGCGCGTCCGCCGACATAGGTCAGGTTCTTCTGGATACCGCGGCGATCCTGACACAGTTTGAGGATCGACCCGAGATATTCGTCGGGGACGTAGATCACCGCCTCGATCCACGGTTCGCTGATCGACTCGATCTTGTTGGGATCGGGCATGTCGGCGGGGTTGTGGAGGTCGATATGCCCGGCGCCGTGGCTCAACTCGATCTGGTAGACCACGCTCGGCGCGGTGGTGATGAGGTCTAGGTCGTATTCGCGGGTCAGTCGCTCCTGGATGATCTCCAGATGCAGCAGCCCGAGGAAGCCGCAGCGGAAGCCGAAGCCGAGCGCGGCCGAGGTTTCCATCTCGAAACTGAACGACGCGTCGTTGAGGCGCAGCCTCGAAATGCTCTCGCGAAGCTTCTCGAAGTCGTTGGCATCAACGGGAAAAAGTCCGCAAAAGACGACCGGCTGAACTTCCTTGAACCCCGGCAGCGCTTCGGTGGCGGGGCGCTTGGCGTCGGTCAGCGTGTCGCCGACCCGCGCCTGCGCGACGTCCTTGATCTGCGCAGTGATGAAGCCAATCTCACCGGGGCCGAGGTCGGGAAGCTGCTCGATCTTGGGCCGGAAGCAGCCGACGCGGTCGATCAGATGCGTGGTGCCGGCCTGCATGAACTTGATCTGCTGACCCTTCTTCAGCACGCCTTCCATGACGCGCACGAGGATCACGACACCGAGATACGGGTCGTACCAGCTGTCGACCAGCATCGCCTTGAGCGGGGCCTCGGCATCGCCCTTGGGCGCCGGGATCTTCTTGACGATCGCCTCGAGGATGTCGGGAATGCCGATCCCGGACTTGGCGCTGGCGAGGACCGCATCGGACGCGTCGATGCCGATCACGTCCTCGATCTCGGCGCGGACCTTCTCGGGCTCGGCGGCGGGCAGGTCGATCTTGTTGATGACCGGCACGATCTCATGGTCGTGCTCGATCGACTGGTAGACGTTGGCGAGCGTCTGCGCCTCGACGCCCTGCGCGGCATCGACGACCAGCAACGCGCCCTCGCATGCCGCCAGCGACCGCGACACTTCATAGGCGAAGTCGACGTGGCCGGGCGTGTCCATCAGGTTGAGCGTGTAGGTCTCACCGTCCTGCGCCTTATAGGCGAGGCGCACGGTCTGCGCCTTGATGGTGATCCCGCGCTCCTTCTCGATGTCCATATTGTCGAGCACCTGCTCGCTCATCTCGCGATCGGTGAGGCCGCCGGTCGCCTGGATCAGGCGGTCGGCGAGCGTCGACTTGCCATGATCGATGTGCGCGATGATTGAAAAATTGCGGATCGTGTTGAGCGGGGTAGTCATATCCCCGCGCGCCTAGCGCAGCCGTGACGCGAGCGATAGGGGGCGAGCGTTCCGAGGCCGCCGCGGAAGCCGCGGAAATGCGCCGCCGCCGGGGCCGCTCACATCGCGGCGCGGATCGCCGCCACCGCGTTGAGGTAACGCCGCGAGCCTTCGCCCTGGATCAGCACCCATGGTACGTTGCGACGCTCCAGCTCGCGCCGCGACAGGTCGAAGAAGCGTTCGCGTGCGCGCTGCGTGCCGAACATGCGGGTGCCGTCCTCTACCCACGGCAGGTCGATGTCGAACAGCAAATAGAGGTCTGCGGTGGCGTCCCACCGATCGAACCACGGATCGCGCCGCCCGAACATCATGTCCGCCCACACCGCGCTCATCAACGGATCGGTATCGAGGATCACCGGCCGCGCGCCGCTTTCCCGGGCGGTGCGTGCCTTGGCATCCTGCGTCCGCGCGATCATGACGAGATCAGCCATCGTCAGATCGATGCCATAGGTTTCGCAATAGGTTCGGCCGAATTCGGCGACGCTGACCGAATCGAACTGCTGCGCCAGCCGCGGGGCGACGGTCGACTTGCCGGTGCTCTCCGGCCCATGCAGGCATACGGTGCGCACGCTCATGCCGGCACCGTCCGCCAATCCGCACCGGCTGCGCGCCGCCAGTCGATCAACCCCCATAAAGCGAGCGCGAGATAGAAGAGGTAGAGCCCGGCAAAGGCATATAATCCCTTTGCCAGATAGAGCGGCACCGATGCGACGTCGACTGCGATCCACAGCCACCAATTTTCGAGCGCGCGCTTCGCCATGAGCAGCTGTGCGGCGACACTGGCCGCCGCAATCCCGGCATCCCACCACGGCAGCGCGGCATCGGTCCACCGGTGCATCGCGCTGCCCCATGCGAGCCAGCACAGGATGATGCCGCCCAGCCACAGGGTGCGGGCGCGGGTGTCGAGCGTGCGGACAGGGACGTCGCCGCTGCGCGCCTCCGCGCGTCGCCAGTTGATCCAGCCGTACAGGTTCGCCGCGGCGAAGAAGAGCTGGAGCAAGGCGTCCGAATAGAGCCGTGCGCGAAACACGACGAGCCCGAGCAACGCGACCGAGACGATCGCGGTCGGGAAGGTCCAGATGCTCCGTCTAGCCGCCAAAGCGACACAGGCGATCCCGAGGATGGTAGCGGTCCATTCAGCAAGCGACATCGCCGTGGAACCTAGCCGTGCGGGTATGTAAAAACAGCTACGATTCCCCGCTTGCGCTGCAAATTTCCGCTGATATAAGCCGCGCCCTGTCGACGGTACATCCGACCGGCACCCTGGTCGGGGAATAGCTCAGCCTGGTAGAGCACTGCCTTCGGGAGGCAGGGGCCGGAGGTTCGAATCCTCTTTCCCCGACCATTTATCTCCGCCGCATTTGTGCGGCACGATCTTCCCGCTGATGCGTAGGAGCCGCTCACCTTCAGGAGCGTGTTTCCGATGAGCGGACCCCGGTTATTCCAGCCAATCGAGATCGGCGGCCTGTCGCTCGCCAACCGCATCGTCATTGCACCGATGTGCCAATATTCGGCGGTCGACGGCGGCATGACCGATTGGCACACGATCCATCTCGGTCATCTGGCGCTGTCGGGCGCGGGCGTGCTGACGATCGAGGCGACCGCGGTCGAGCCGGTCGGGCGAGATCAGCTACGGTGATGTCGGGTTGTGGGACGATGCGACCGAGGCGGCGATGGCGCGCGTGCTCGAATCGGTGCGCCGTCATTCGGACATGCCGATCGCGATCCAGTTGGCGCACGCCGGGCGCAAGGCGTCGACCGACCTGCCGTGGAAGGGCGAGCGCCAGATCCCGGCCAGCGATCCGCATGGCTGGGAGACGGTCGCACCGTCGGCATTGCCTTACGATCCCAAGAACCCGGCACCCGTAGCGCTCGATCGCAAGGGTCTGGCGCGCATCCGCGATGCGTTCGCCGCGTCGGCGAAGCGGTCGGCACGGCTTGGGCTCGACCTGATCCAGATCCATGCCGCGCACGGCTATCTGCTCCACCAATTCCTATCGCCGCTCTCCAATCGTCGAGACGATGAATATGGCGGGTCGCTGGAGAACCGGATGCGCTTTCCGCTGGAAGTCTATGATGCGGTGCGTTCGGCCTTCCCGGCGGAGCGACCGGTGACAGTGCGTGTGTCGGGCAGCGACTGGGTCGAAGGCGGCTGGGATGCCGAGCAGACCGTCGTGTTCGCCAAGGCGCTGGCGGATCGCGGGTGCGCGGCGATCCATGTGTCGAGCGGGGGCTCGATCCGCGTCAGCAGATCCCGGTCGGCCCGAGCTACCAGGTGCCGCTGGCACGCGCCGTGAAGCAGGCGGTATCGATCCCGGTCGTCGCGGTCGGGCTGATCACCGAGCCGGAACAGGCCGAGGCGATCGTCGCGACCGGCGACGCGGATATGATCGCGCTGGCGCGGACGATCCTCTACGATCCCCGCTGGCCGTGGCACGCCGCCGCCGAACTTGGCGCGCGGGTGAAGGCGCCCGACCAGTATCTCCGCTCGCAACCGCGGCAGTACAAGCACCTGTTCGATATCGACGATTGAGGGGGCGATCGAGGGCGGCGCAATTGTCTTCGCGGGGGGCGGTGCCATGAGCATCGTCATGCGCTTTCTGCTTTCGCTGCTCGCCCTTGTCACCTTGGCCTTGCCGGCGGCAGCGCAGGAGCGCGCGCCGCTCGTGCTGGCGGCGGCGAGTATGCAGGAGGCGTTGACCGACGCCGCCGACACATGGGCGAAAGCGGGGCATGAGCGGCCGCGATTGTCGTTCGCGGCGTCGTCGGCGCTCGCGCGGCAGATCGCGGCGGGCGGGCGCGCCGATCTGTTCATTTCCGCCGACAGCGACTGGATGGACGATGTCGCGAAACGCGGACTGATCGTGGCGGGGAGCCGCGCGGTGCTGGTGCGCAATCAGTTGGTGGTGGTGTCGCGGCCGGGGCTGCCGCGGGTCGTCGCGACCAAGGGGGCGGCGCTCGGCAAGCTGCTGGGCGGTGCGCCGCTGGCGATGGCCGACCCGGACAGCGTTCCCGCGGGGAAATACGGTCGCGAGGCGCTGACGCGGCTCGGTGCGTGGGAGGCGGTGGCGCCGCGCGTCGTGCGGGCGGAAAATGTCCGCGCGGCCTTGGCGCTCGTCGAGCGTGGGGCGGCACCCTATGGCATCGTCTATGCCACCGACGCGCGCGCCGCGACCGGCGTGCAGGTCGCGGGGGTGTTCCCGCCGCGCAGCCATGCGCCGATTGTCTACCCGATCGCGCGGTTGACCGCCGGGACGAGCCCGGAGGCGGAAGGCTTCCGCCGCTTCCTGCTGTCGCGCGCCGGGCAGGCGATCCTCGCGCGGCGTGGCTTTTCGACGCGTTGAGCGAATTGCTGCCGATCGTTCGCCTGACCCTGCTGGTCGGCGGCACCGCGACGCTGGGGGCGCTGCCGATCGCCTTCGTACTCGCGTGGGTGCTGGCGCGGTGGCGGTTTCCGGGCAAGGTGCTGCTCGACGGGCTGGTGCATCTGCCGCTCGTGGTGCCGCCGGTGGTGACGGGTTGGCTCCTGTTGCTGGCCTTCGCTCCCGCCGGGCCGATCGGACGCGTGCTGGAGGCCGGCTTCGGGATCAGCGTGCTGTTCCGCTGGACCGGCGCGGCGATCGCGGGGGTGATGGCGCTGCCGCTGATGGTGCGCGCGATGCGGCTGTCGATCGAGGCGGTCGACCGGCGGCTGGAGCAGGCGGCGCGGACGTTGGGTGCGACGCGTTGGCGCGCCTATGCGACGGTGACGCTACCGCTTGCCGCCCCCGGGATTGCGGCGGCGCTGGTGCTAGGGCTGGCCCGCGCGATCGGCGAGTTCGGGGCGACGATCACCTTCGTCTCGAACGTGCCCGGCGAGACGCAGACGTTGCCGCTCGCCATCTATGCCGCGCTTCAGCGGCCGGGGGGCGAGGCGGAAGTGTGGCGACTGGCGGCAGTGTCGGTCGGGCTGTCGCTGGTCGCGTTGATCGTGTCGGAGGCGCTGGTGCGCCGCGCGGGGCGGGGCGTGCATGTCCTTTGACGTCGATGTCGAGGTGCAGCGGGGCGAGGCGATCGTCGGCGCACGCTTCGTGGCGGGCGACGGGCTTACGGTGCTGGTTGGCGCGTCGGGGGCGGGGAAGACCAGCCTGCTCGACATGATCGCCGGGCTGCTGCGGCCGATGCGCGGGCATGTGCGGGTTGCCGGGCGGACGTTGTTCGATGCCGATGCCGGGGTCGATGTGCCGCCGGAGCAGCGGGATGTCGGCTACGTGTTTCAGGACGCGCGCCTGTTTCCGCATCGGCGCGTGCAGGCGAATTTGCTGTACGGCGCGCGCGATGCTTCGCGGCTGGCGGAGGTGGCGGCGACGCTCGACATCGCGCCGTTGTTGCGGCGCTGGCCAAGGACGTTGTCGGGGGCGAGGCGCGGCGGGTGGCGATCGGGCGGGCGTTGCTCAGCGAGCCGGCGTTCCTGTTGCTGGATGAACCGCTGTCGTCGCTCGATCCGGTGCGGCGCGAGGAGGCGATGCTGGCGATCGAGCGTATTCGCGATGCGCGGGCGGTGCCGATCCTGATGGTGACGCATGATGTGCGCGAGGCGGAGCGGCTGGGGGATCGGGTGATTGCGATCGGGTGAAATAAGGTCGGACCGTACCATCCCCGTTCGCCCTGAGCCTGTCGAAGGGCGTGCGACGGGGCACGTGCTTCGACAAGCTCAGCACGAGCGGGGTTGGTGTTGCGCCGATCTTCCCGGAAAGGAAGAGGCCGGTCCCCGAGTCCGGAGCAACTGCGCGGTGATGGTCAGCGAAGGCAGCTATCCAGCCCGGTGCGGCGGACCGCGCCGACGTAGCGCGCGATCTGGTTGCCGCGGCGGCGGACGAAGCCGGTCGGGGCGACCGCCTCGCGCTTCTTCGGGAGCGGCAGGACCGCGGCGATCCGTGCAGCCTCGACCGGGCTGAGCGTCGCGGCGCTATGGTGGAAGTAACGCTGCGCCGCCGCCTCTGCGCCGTAGGTGCCGATCCCGGTCTCGGCGATGTTGAGGTAGACTTCCATGATCCGCTTCTTGCCCCAGATCGTCTCGATCAGCAGCGTGAACCATGCCTCCAACGCCTTGCGGAGATAGCCGCCGCCCTGGAAGAGGAAGGCGTTCTTGGCGGTCTGCTGGCTGATCGTCGAGCCGCCGCGGATCCGCTGACCCTCGGCATTGTGCGCCGCTGCACCGGCGATCGCGCGCCAGTCGAAGCCGTGATGGCTGCAGAAGCGTGCGTCCTCACCGGCGATCGCCGCGCGCGGCATGTCGGGATCGATCCGCGACAGCGGCGTCCAATCCTTGGTGACCGAGTGACCGCCGACGAGGTCGCCCATCATCGTCATCGTGAAGGGGACGGGGACGATCGCGTACACGCCCACCCAGACGAGCGACAGCACGACGAAGCCGAGGACGATCTTGATGAGCAAGCGCAGCGCGGTGAACATGCCGCACGTCGTACCGGCACCGGGCGGGGTCGCTCAACCCCTTCCCGGTGTCGTGCCGTGCATCAGGCGGTGAGCAGTCGCTTGTCGCCCGCCAGCCGCATCATCGCGCGCTGGAGCTTCTCGAACGCGCGCACCTCGATCTGGCGCACGCGCTCACGCGAGACGCCATAGACCTGGCTGAGTTCCTCCAGCGTCTTGGGATCGTCGGTCAGCCGCCGCTCGGTCAGGATGTGCTTCTCGCGATCGTTGAGGTCGTCCATCGCGTTCATCAGCATGTCGTGGCGGACGTCCGCTTCCTGCTGATCGGCGACGACGCTGTCCTGCAACGGCGCATCGTCCTGCAACCAGTCCTGCCACTGGCCCTCGCCGTCCTCGCGCATCGAAACGTTGAGCGACGTGTCGCCGCCCATCGCCATGCGGCGGTTCATGCTGACCACGTCCGCCTCGGTCACGCCGAGATCGGTGGCGATCTTCTGGACGTTCTCCGGCGTCAGGTCGCCGTCCTCGAACGCGTCGAGGCGTGCCTTCATGCGGCGAAGGTTGAAGAACAACTTCTTCTGCGCCGCGGTGGTGCCCATCTTCACGAGGCTCCACGAACGCAGGATGAACTCCTGGATCGACGCGCGAATCCACCACATCGCATAGGTGGCGAGACGGAAGCCGCGATCGGGCTCGAACTTCTTGACGCCCTGCATCAGGCCGATATTGCCCTCGGAGATCAGCTCGCTGACCGGCAGGCCATAGCCGCGATAACCCATCGCGATCTTCGCGACGAGCCGCAGGTGGCTGGTGACAAGCTGCGCCGCGGCATCGGTGTCGCCGTGCTCCTGAAAGCGCTTGGCGAGCATATATTCCTGCTCGGGCGCGAGGATCGGAAACTTCTTGATCTCCGACAGGTAGCGATTGAGGCTCTGCTCCCCGCCGAGCGCAGGAATCGTCGCGGGGACGTTGCTGCGGGTTGCCATGATCCTAAGTCTCCCTTCCTTGCGGAATACGCGCGACGTGCCCGGTGGCAACGTCGACCCGCGTTCCGCTTCTATACGATAAGCTGACTGAACAGTTCCTGCATGTCCGGCGGCATCGCGCTGTCGAAACCCAGCGTTTCGCCGGTGATCGGATGCACGAAGCCAAGATGCGCGGCGTGAAGCGCCTGTCGCCGGAAATTCAGCGTGTCCAGCACCTGCTTGTGAGCATGTTTTGTTCTACCATAAACCGGATCGCCCAGCAAGGCGTGGCCGATCGACGCCATATGGACGCGCACCTGATGCGTGCGCCCGGTTTCAAGCCGGCACTCCACCAGGGTCGCATCACGCAGTAGCTCCAGCGTGCTGTAATGCGTCACCGCGCGCTTGCCGCCCTGCACGATCGCGACCTTCTTGCGATTATCGGGCGAGCGCGCGAGCGGAGCATCGACCGAGCTGGCCGCCGGCATCGGACGCCCGCCGACGATCGCGCGGTAGCGCCGGTCGATGCTGTGTGCGGCGAATTGCTTGGCAAGACCCTCATGCGTGCGGTCGGTCTTGGCGGCGACCATCAGGCCGGAGGTGTCCTTGTCGATCCGGTGGACGATCCCCGGCCGCGCGACTCCGCCGATCCCCGAGAGCGAGCCGTGGCAATGGTGAAGGAGTGCGTTGACCAACGTCCCGTCGAGGTTTCCCGCAGCGGGGTGGACGACCAGCCCGGCCGGCTTGTCGATCACGATCAGATGCTCGTCCTCATATGCGACGACGAGCGGGATGGCCTGCGCCTCGTTATGCGCCGGCGTGGGGGCGGGGACCGCGACCGCGAACCGTTCGCCGCCGCGCGCCTTGCGCGACGGATCGCGCATCGCGGTGTCACCCTGCGTGACCTGCCCGGCGTTGATGAGCACCTTCAGCCGTTCGCGCGACAGCGTCGGCACCGCATCGGCGAGCGCACGGTCCACCCGCCAGCCATCCGCTGCCGGTGCGATCGTCGCTTCGAGAATGATGACCCCCCGGTCCATTGCTTTGCTAAATGGCGATGATGGTCAGGATTACAATCGCTCAGCGAAACGAACTGTGCGCGCGGGCCGCCGAAACGGATGACGAGATTTGCGGCTTGTTGCTCGGTTCCGGGAGCGACGTCGCGCGGCTGGTGCCATGCACGAATGTCGCCGCCGATCCGGGAGTTCGGTTCGAGATCGACCCGGGAGCATTGATCGCCGCCCATCGCGCGGCACGCGGCGGGGGCGAGCAGGTGATCGGTCATTATCATTCGCATCCCTCCGCCGTCGCCCGGCCCTCGCCGCGCGACGCGGCGGATGCGGCACCGGACGAGAGCATCTGGCTGATCGTCGCGGGCGAGGTGGTGACGGCGTGGCGCGCGGTGGCGGATGGCGCGGTGCACGGGCGGTTCGATCCGCTGCGGCTGGACGTAACCGGTTGCGCCGATCCGGGCGACTCGCCACAAGGCGTTAATCCTGTTTCGCCGAGGTAACCTCCCCGATGTCCATCAGCCCGGTCGATTTTGCCTCGCTCCTTTGTTCGCGGCTTTGCCACGATCTGCTGTCGCCGGTCGGCGCGCTCAACAACGGGCTGGAGCTGCTGAACGACGAGACCGATCCCGAAATGCGCGCGCGGTGCCTCGATCTGCTGAACGAAAGCGCGCGCACGTCGGCGAACAAGTTGAAGTTCTTTCGGCTGGCGTTCGGCGCCGCGGGCGGATTCGGGGAGCGGGTCGACGTGCGCGAGGCGCGGCAGGCGGTCGAGGCGCTGCTGGGCGACAACAAGCGGCTGAACCTGCAATGGATGGTCGAGGCCGAAGAACTGCCGAAGGGGGCGGTCAAGGTGCTGCTCAACCTCGCGCTGATCGCGGGCGATACCCTGGTGCGCGGCGGTACGGTGACGATCGGCACCGAGGAAAGCCCCGAGGCGACCGAGATTGTGTTGCGCGCCGAAGGTCCGCGGATCGTGCTCGACCCCGATCTGCGCGCCACGCTGACCGACGGGCCGGCGGACGATGCCGCGGTTGCGCCGCGCGCCGCGGCGGCGTTCCTCATCCACGAACTGGTGCGCGAGGCCGGGGGATCGGTGGTGGTCAGCGAGCCGGTGGATGGCGCGCTGCTGTTCGGCGCGGCGCTGCCGCACCGCTAAGTTCAACGGTGGCGCGGTAAAGACCCTTTTAACGCCTGTCGTGCGATGCCGTCTGCCTGACTTGGGCAATGGGACCGCATGGACGATCTGCTGCAGGAATTCATTGCCGAGACGCGCGAGACGCTCGAGGCGATCTCGGGCGAGATCGTGGGTTGGGAGGCCGACCCCGGCGATCGCTCGCGGCTGGATGCGATTTTTCGGTTCGTCCACACGATAAAGGGCAGCTGCGGCTTCCTCGACCTGCCGCGGCTGGCGCGGCTGAGCCACGCCGCCGAGGACGCGCTCGCGGCGGTGCGCGCGGGCGAGCGTGCGCCGGATCAGGCCCTGGTGACGGTGATCCTCGCGATCATCGACCGGATCGGCGAGATCGTCGAGGCGATCGATGCCGGCGAGGCGCTGTCCGAGGCCGGCGAGGCGATGCTGATCGCGGCGCTGGACGGCGCGATTGCGGGCGAGACGGGCACGCTGGCCGAACTGGCGGATGCGCCTGCGGTCCCGTCTGCGACACGCGCCGCGCCGAAGCGTTCGGTCCGCCTGTCGGTCGACCTTCTCGACCGGATGATGAGCGGCGTGTCGGATATGGTGCTGGCCCGCAACCAGCTGGCGCGCCACCTGCGGATGATCGACGATCCGCGGCTCGAATCGATGCTGGAGCGGCTGAGCATCTCGGTCGACGAATTGCGCGACACGGTGACGCGGACGCGGATGCAGCGCGTCGAATCGCTGTTTTCGGCACTTCCGCGATTGGCGCGCGATTCGGCGGCGGCGCTCGACAAATCGGTGGTGCTGACGATCGAGGGCGGCGACGTCGAGCTGGACCGCGAGATGATCGAGCTGCTGCGCGATCCGCTCGTGCATCTGGTCCGCAACGCGGTCGATCACGGGATCGAGGATCGCGCCGGACGGATGCGTGCGGGCAAGCCCGCCGCCGGGCAATTGCGGATCGTCGCGCGACAGGCCGGCAACCTCATCATCATCGAGATCGTCGACGACGGACGCGGGATCGACAGCGAGCGATTGCTCGCCAAGGCGTTGCGCGAACAACCGGAGCGCGCCGCCGAACTCGCCGCCCTGGACGAGGAAGGGCGGCTGAAGCTGATCTTCGAGCCCGGCCTGTCGTCGCGCGACGAAGTGACCGCGCTGTCCGGACGCGGCGTCGGAATGGACGTGGTGAAGGCCAATGTCGAACAGGCCGGCGGACGCATCTCGCTGACGAGTCGACCGGGGCAGGGGCTGACGATCGCGCTGGAAGTGCCGTTGACGCTCGCGATCCTCAACGCGGTGCTGGTCGATGCCGCGGGCACGCGCTTCGCGATCCCGCGCCAATCGGTCGACGAGATCGTGGCGGTGGACGGCGGCGCGGTGCGGGTCGACCGTATCGCGGCCGGAGCGGTGGTGCTGCTGCGCGGGCAACGCCTGCCGATGGTGTCGCTGCCGACGCTGCTGGGACAGGACGAGACTCAGGCGGCGCCCGGCTTCCTCGCGATCGTGTCGTTGCGCGAAGGGCGATTCGCGCTGGCGCTCGATGGCGTCCGCGATACGCAGGAATTGGTGGTCAAGCCTGCCGCCCCGGCGGTGATGTGCGCTGGCATCTATGCCGGCCAGATGTTGCCCGACGACGGGGCGCCGATCCTGCTGCTGGATTGCTCCGCGATTGCGGCGCGCGCGGCGCTGGCGTTCGAGCGCCCCGATGCCGCGGTGGCGGAGGCCGAGATGGTCGAGCCGGTCCGCGCCTTGCTGTTCGACGACATCGACGGCGTGCGCCGGATGATCGTGTCCGACGCGGTCGACCGGATCGAGGGCGTCGCGCCTGGCGCCGTGCGCGCGCTGGCTGGTGGTCTATGGCTGACGATCGGTGACCGTTCGATCCCAGTCTGGGCCGGAACCGGCGCCGTCGCGGGCGAGGTGCGGAAGGTGCTGCGCCTCCAGCTCGACGATCAGGAACTCGCCTATCCGATCGCCGATCCGATCGAGATCGTGCCGTTGCCACAGGAGATCGCACCGGCGGCCAACCCGCATGGTGTGATCGCAGGACTGGCGGTGATCGACGGAGAGCCGATCGAACTGGTCGATCCGCTCGCCTTGTTCGACGACGCGCCTGCGATCGCCGAGCGCCCGCTGTGCCTGCTCCACGGTGCCGAGAGCGGCTGGATGGAGGCGTTCCTGAAACCGGCGATCGAGCAGGCGGGATATCGTGTCGTCCGTCGCGCACCGCCGGGCACGCCGGTGACGCTGGCGCTGACGATGGAGGATGACGCCGACGCGCCACCGGTGCCGGCGCTGCGCCTTAGCCGCGAGCGCGGCAAACCGCTCTATCGGTTTGATCGCGCCGCGTTGATCGCCGCACTGAAGGGATATGCCGCATGAACGAGGCCCTGCATCTGGTCGCGCGGGTTGGTGACCGCGGGTTGCTGTTCGATGCCGAACGCGTCGATTCGGTGGTGGAGGTCCACAGCACCGTTCCCGCACCGGGCGCTGCTCCCGCAGTGGTCGGGCTAGCGGCGATGCGCAGTCGCGTCGCGACGGTGATCGACGTGCGCGCGCTGTTCGGCGGTACGCCGATGGAGCGCGACGGCAAGGGCGGCCGCGCGGTCGCGACGCTGGTCGACGGGCATCTCTACGCCATCGCCGTCGACGCGCTGGAGGATGTCGCAACCTTCACGCTCGCGCCCGCGCCGATCGCACAGGGCGCGGCGGGCGAATGGGACTTCGTCACCGGCGTTGCGGAGGGCGATGGCGAAACGCTGATGGCGGTCGACATCGACCGGCTGGTCGCGCGCGCCAGTGCGCTGAGCTGAGCGCCTTCGTTAACTCCATCCTTACTGCGGCGCGGCCAAGATCGGTCAGCACCAGAACTATCGGAAAAGACATGAAGACCTGCCTGATCGTCGATGATTCGAAGGTGATCCGCAAGGTGGCGCGTCACATTCTGGAGGCGCTCGACTTTTCCGTTTCGGAGGCGGGCGACGGTCGCGAGGCGCTGACGCAATGCCGGCAGTCGTGCCCCGACGTGATCCTGCTCGACTGGAACATGCCGGTCATGAGCGGCATGGAATTCCTGCGCGCGCTCGGCGAGGAGCCGATGCCGCATCGTCCGAAGGTGGTGTTCTGCACCACCGAGAACGGCATGGCGCACATCCGCGCCGCGATCGAGGCGGGTGCCGACGAATATGTGATGAAGCCGTTCGACCGGGAGACGTTGCACAGCAAGCTCCAGATCGTCGGCGTCGCCTGAACTAGACCGGGCAGGTGCCGGAACCCGTCATGATCCCGCGTAGCGACTCGGCCGGCTCGGCCCGGCGTGTGCCGCGTGTGCTGATCGTCGACGATTCGGCGGTCGCACGCGCCGCACTGTCGCGCTTCATCAGCGGCAGTGGTCGGTTCGATCTCGCCGCGGCGCTGCCGGACGCGCAGCGCGCGCTCGCTTTCCTGCGTACCGAACCAGTCGATTTCATCCTGCTCGACCTCATCATGCCGCATCAGAGCGGGATCGAGGCACTGCCCGAGCTGCTGAAGGCCGGCGCGGGCGCGCGCGTGCTGGTGGTATCGAGTTCGGCCGCCGAGGGGGCAGCGGTGACGATGCGCGCGCTGGCGCTCGGCGCCGCCGACACGTTGGTGAAGCCCAGCATCGGCGCCTTCGCCGGTCGGTTCGGCGAGACGTTGCTGGCGCGGCTGGATCTGCTCGCTGCTCACGGCGTCAATCGCCCGCTCCCACGCCGTGCGACGATCATGACGCCGCCGCCGTTCGATGCGATCGCGATCGGCGCATCGACGGGTGGCATCCACGCGCTCGCGTCGTTGCTGGAGCAGGTGCCTGCGACGATCACGCAGCCTATCTTCGTCACGCAGCATCTCCCGCCGTCCTTCTCGCCCTATTACGCCGCGCAGGTCGGCGTGTTCGCCAAGCGACCGTCATCGATCGCGCACGAGCGGCGACGCGTGGTCGGCGGCGAGGTGCTGATCGCGCCGGGCGACGCGCATCTGCTGGCCACTATGCAGCCCGATGGACATATCGCCACGCGCCTGTCGCAAACGCCGAGCCCGACCGGGAACCTGCCGTCGGTCGATCCGATGCTCACCAGTCTCGCGCAAACCTATGGCCCGCGCCTGCTGGCGATCGTGCTGACCGGTATGGGGCGCGACGGGCTCGAAGGTGCGCGCGCGGTGCGTGCCGCTGGCGGGACGATCGTGGTGCAGGATCGTGAGTCGTCGGTCGTCTGGGGTATGCCGGGCGCCGTGGCGGAGGCAGGGCTCGCCGACGCGGTGCTCGCGCCGCAGGAGATCGGCACGATGATCGCGGCGCGCCGCACCGGTGCGCGCGGCTGATGGCGGAGATCGACCCCGGCTCGGCGCGCGTGTTCGCGGCGCTGCTGGAAGCGCGCACCGGGCAGCGGATCGCCAACGGCCGCAGCTGGCGCTTCGAAGCGTCACTGGGGCCGCTGCTGCAGGCCCATGCGCTCGACCGCGTCGACCAACTCGCCGCACGGCTCATCGAGGGCAAAGACAAGCAATTGGCGGACCGGATCGTCGACGCGCTGCTCAACCAGGAGACCTCTTTCTTCCGCGACGCCGGCATCATCGAGGGGGCGGCGGAGGCGGTCGCCGGACGGGTGCCGCTCCGTGTGTGGTGCGCCGCCTGCGCGACGGGGCAGGAGCCATTGTCGCTGGCGATGCTGTTTGCCGAAGCGGGCGGCGCGATGCCGGAGATTGTCGCCACCGACGTTTCCGCTGCGGCGATCGCGCGGGCGCGCGAAGGCACTTACTCGCAATTCGAGATCCAGCGCGGGTTGCCGGTGCGGCGGATGGTCAAATGGTTCGAACCTGCGGCCGAAAACCATTGGCGCGCGTCGGCCGCGTTGCTGGGCGCGATCCATTTCCGCCGCCACAATCTGATCGTCGATATGCCGCCGGCCGGTGAGTTCGACCTGATCCTCTGTCGTAACCTGTTGTTCTATTTCGCGCCCCATCAACGCGAGCAGGTGCTGGCGCGGCTGGCAGGCGCGCTGAAGCCCGATGGTTTGCTGTTGCTCGGCGCGGGCGAGACGGTGATCGGCCAGTCGGAACGGCTCCGCCCGAGCGTCCGCGCGCGCGGCTTCTACGAACGCGTTCCGAGCCCTGGCGACAGCAACCGGGTTTACACCGGGCACTGATTTCGCGAACGACGTCGCAACGGGTAATGGTGGCGAGGTCGATGGTGACAGGCGAGCAGCGTCGGACGGGCGGATCGGGCGCATGAGGTGCCGCGAGGTGCCGTCGCCGAACTCCAACGAGCGGTTGCTGCCGATCTCGATGATCGTGCTGCACTATACCGGCATGAAGACCGCGCAGGAGGCGCTCGACCGGCTCTGCGACCCGGCCGCCGAAGTGTCATGCCATTATTTCGTCGACGAGGACGGCACGATCACGCGGCTGGTGCCCGACGAAAAGCGCGCGTGGCACGCGGGTGCGGCGCATTGGCGTGGCGTGACCGACGTCAATTCCGCCGCGATCGGCATCGAGATCGTCAACCCCGGTCACGATCATGGCTATCGCGCTTTCCCGGAGCCACAGGTCGATGCGGTGATCCGGCTCGTCGCGCATCTGAAGGATATGTACGAGATCACGCGCGGCAACATCGTCGGCCATTCCGACGTCGCGCCGCTGCGCAAGCGCGATCCGGGCGAGCTGTTTCCTTGGCATCGGCTCGCGCGACTGCGGCTGGCGCTGCCGCGACCGACAAAGAACCTTGTCGATCCGCTGTGGGGCGAGGCGGCATTCTGCCTCGCGCTGGAGCGGTTCGGTTACGACGTGAGCGACCGGATGGCGGCGATCATGGCGTTCCAGCGACGCTTCCGTCCCGAGTTGATCGACGGCGAGATGGACGCGGAATGCCGGATGATCCTGCTGGCGTTGCTGCTGCCGAAGCCGCAGGGGGATGATTGATCCGCCGTCGTAGTGCTTTCCTAATGCCCGTTGGCACGCTACGGCGTCCGCGCCAGAGGGCCGGGCGGCCGCGTCGCGCGCAAGCGTGCCGAGGAAAGTCCGGGCTCCACGGAACAACGGTGGCGGGTAACGCCCGCCGGCTCGGGCTTCGGTCCGCAGTCAGGGACAGTGCAACAGAGAGTAGACGGCCTGGGCCTCGGCCCGGTCATGGTGAAAGGGTGCGGTAAGAGCGCACCGCGCGGCCGGTAACGGTCGTGGCACGGTAAACCCCACCGGGAGCAAGACCGAATAGGGGCGGCATGGCGGCGCTTGCGTCACCGGGGTGTGTTCCCACCCGCTGCCCGGGTTGGTTGCTGGAGCGCGTCGGCAACGGCGCGCCGAGAGGAATGGTCGCCTATCCCCGTTCGCGGGGTGGACAGAACCCGGCTTACAGGCCCTCTGGCAAATTCGCAGGTACGATCGGTTGGCGCGGGCACGACGCGCCCCTATGTGCCGCAGGAATGGCACGTATTCCCACCCGATCGAACGACTGGGGCTTTCCCCGCTGGCGCGGCTATGGCGCCAATCGCGAGGCGACGACCGTGCGGCTGTGCGACCGCCACGGCTGTAACGAACCGGGGATCTGCCCCGCGCCCAAGTCGCCGAACAGTCCGGAGCGCTGGTATTTTTGCCAAGCGCATGCCGCCGAATACAATCGTGGCTGGAATTATTTCGAGGGCCTGTCCGCCGAGGAGGCCGCGCAGCGCGAGGCGAACGAGCGGCGCGATGCCGGCGGTTTCTCGCAGTCGAAGCATCAGGCCTGGGCCGGCTCGGGCGATGGCTCGCGTTCGCGCGACGAACTGCGCGCGCTGGAGGTGCTTGAGCTGGAGGTCGATGCGTCGTTCGACGATGTGCGGCTGGCGTGGCGACGGTTGGCGAAGTCGAACCATCCCGACGTGCGGCCCGGCGACAAGGACGCCGCGACGCGCTTCCAGGCGATCCAGGCCGCCTATGACGTGCTGCGCGTCGCTGAGGAGGCGCGGACGTGGAAGCCGCGCGCCGAGCCATGAAGGATCAGGTGCGCGCCGGCTGGACGGGCGCGGTGCTGGTGTGCGGCAAATGTTCGAAGAAGCTGGGCGGCGGGTTCGGTGCGAAGGGCAAGACGTCGCTGGCGAAGGCGCTGCGCGGGGAGCCGGGGTTCGGCAAGGGTCGCAAGGCGGCGGTCGGGGTGGTTGAGGTGAAGTGTCTCGGGATTTGTCCGAAGGGGGCGGTGACGGTCGTCGACAGCCGGGCGCCAGGGTGCTGGCGGATCGTGCCGTTGGGGGTGGATGTCGGCGCGTTGGCGGGGCAGTTGAGCGAGTGAGGGACACTCACGACCGTTCGCGCTAAGCTTGTCGAAGTACGCGCTCGAGGCGCTGTGCTGCCGGCACGTGCTTCGACAGGCTCAGCACGAACGGAAGGAGTGGCTTTCCACAACCTCGTCATTCCCGCGAAGGCGGGAATCAAGACGCGCGGATCTGTCGATAGAGGCGCAACGTCAGAGGTTCTGGATTCCCGCCTTCGCGGGAATGACGGTGGGGAGAGATGCGAGCCCACTTCCGCGATCACGCCACCGGCAATCTCCGGCAGGTCAGGTGACGGGCTGAGGGACACTCACGACCGTTCGCGCTGAGCTTGTCGAAGTACGTGTTCGCGGCGCTGTGTGGCGGCGCGTGCTTCGAGCGGCTCAGCACGAACGGAAGGAGTGGCTGTCCACAACTTCGTCATTCCCGCGAAGGCGGGAATCCAGACGCGCGGGTCTGTCGATAGAGGCGCGAGGTCAGAGGTTCTGGATTCCCGCCTTCGCGGGAATGACGAACGTGGCCCTCACGCCATCGGCAATCCCTCCAGCACCTTGTCGAGCGTCAGCGGATAGTCGCGGATGCGGACACCGCAGGCGTTGTAGACTGCGTTCGCCACTGCCGCGGCCGCGCCGCATAGCCCCAGTTCGCCGACGCCCTTCGCCTTCATCGGCGAGCTCTTGTCGTCGAGCGTGTCGAGGAACACGACCTCCTGATGCGGCACGTCGAGGTGCACAGGGACGTGATATTCGGCCAGATCGTGGTTCACGAAATAGCCGAAGCGCGGGTCGACCACTGCGTCTTCCATCAACGCCGCGCCGATCCCCATCGTCATGCCGCCGATCACCTGGCTGCGCGCCGATTTGGGATTGAGGATGCGTCCGGCATCATAAACGCCTGACATCCGGCGCACGCGGATTTCGCCGGTGTAGACGTTGACCGCAGCCTCGACGAAGTGCGCGCCGAAGGTCGCCTGTGCGTAGTCCTTTTCCAGCGTGCCATATTCCATCGTGTCTTCGCCGCTGATCCCCTCGTCGCCCGCCGCCTTGGCGAGATCGACCGAGCGGTTGCCGCTCGACACCTTGCCGTCGGCGAAGGTTGCGTCGTCGGAGTTGAAGCCGAGTTTCTGCGCGATGCGGCGGCGCAGGTCGAGGCAGGCGGCATAGACGCCGGCGGTCGAGCTGTTGCCGCCCCATTGCCCGCCCGACCCCGCCGAGACCGGGAAGCGGCTGTCGCCCAGCAGCACTACCACCTTGTCGAGCGGCACGCCCAGCATCTCTGCAGCAGTCTGTGCGATGATCGTATAGCTGCCGGTGCCGATGTCGGTCATGTCGGTGGCGACCGTCACCATGCCCTTGCGATCGACGCCGACCCGCGCGCCAGACTTCATGTTCATGTTGTTGCGGAACGCCGCCGCCATGCCCATGCCGACCAGCCAGTCACCGTCACGCACCTGTGCGGGCTTCGGGTTGCGGCGATCCCAGCCGAACTTCTCCGCCCCTTCCTCAAGGCATCGGACGAGGTTGCGATCGGAGAACTTCCGTTCGGGCTTCTCGGGGTCGACCATCGTGTCGTTGACGATGCGGAAGCGCACGGGATCCATCCCGAGCTTCTCCGCCATCTCGTCCATCGCGACCTCCAGCGCCATCATGCCGGGGCCTTCGCCGGGCGCGCGCATCGCATTGGCTTCGGGCAGGTCGAGCACCGCGAGATGCGTCTCGGTCAGCCGGTTCGCCCCGGCATAGAGGAGCTGCGTCTGGTTGGCCGCGGTCTCCGGTCCGCCGCCGGGCAGGTCGCCCGACCACGTCTGGTGCGCGATCGCGGTGATCTTGCCGGCCTTGTCCGCGCCGATGCGGATGCGCTGGATCGTCGCCGGACGATGGGTGGTGTTGTTCATCAATTGCGGCCGGGCGAGCGCGACCTTCACCGGTCGCCCCGCCGCCCTGGCGCCGAGCGAGGCCATTACTGCGTCCGACCGCACCCACAATTTTCCGCCGAACCCGCCGCCGACATAGGGCGAGACGACGCGAACCTTCTCCTTGGGGATCAGCAGCGTTTCGCTCATGTCGCGCACGGCCCAGGCGATCATCTGGTTGCTGGTCCACAACGTCAGTTCGTCGCCGTTCCATGCCGCGATCGTCGCGTGCGGCTCCATCATCATGTGGCTCTGGTCGGGCGTGGTATAGGTCGCATCGAGCTTGACCGGCGCGCCTGCGAAGGCGCCCGCGAAGTCGCCGCGTGCGGTCTTCATCTTGTCGCCCTTGGCGATCGGCGCGCCGTCCTTGGCGGCCTTCAGCTCATACTTGCCCTTGACGCGCTCATAGTCGACGCGGACGCGCTTGGCGGCGTCGCGCGCCTGCTCGAACGTCTCTGCCACGACGATCGCAACCGCTTGGTCGTAATGCTCGACCTCCGGACCCGCGAGCATCGTCGCAGTATGCGCCTTGGCCTTCCCGAGTTTGCCGGCATTCTCATAGGTCACGATCGACAGTACGCCGGGCGCACGCTGCGCGTCCGTCGTGTCGATCCGCGTGATCCGCCCCTTGGCGACCGCCGCGCCGAGGATCACGCCATAAGCATGGTTCGGCGCCACGTCGTTGCGCTCGAAGGCATAAGGCGCGGTGCCGGTGACCTTGAGCGGACCGTCGATGCGATCGGTGGGCCGGCCGATGACCTTTTGCTGGTCGATCGGGTTGCGGCCGGCGGGAGTATCGAACTTCATGCTGCGCGTCCTTCGGCGAGCACCGCGGCCAGCGTGCGCTCGACCAGCGGGATTTTATAGGCGTTCTGCGGCGTCGGCGTGGCGCCGGCCAGTGCGGCGGCGGCGATGGCCTTTGCGCCACCATCCAGCCGCGCTTCGGCGGCGGTGACGCGCCACGGCTTGTGCGCGAGGCCACCGAAGGCGAAGCGCGGCGTGCCGCTTTCCGGCAGGATCGCGGCGACCGAGATCGTCGCGAAGGCATAGGAGGCGCGGTCGCGGACCTTGCGGTAGATGTGCGTGCCGCGCACCGGCGCGGGAAGCGTGACCGCCGTAATCATCTCTCCCGGCGTGAGCGCCGTCTCGATCCAAGGTGTGCTGCCGGGCAGGCGATGGAAGTCGGCGATCGGGATCGTGCGGGTACGCCCGCCGCCGTCAACCGTCTCGACGATCGCGTCGAGCGTGCGCATCGCTACCGCCATGTCGCTGGGGTGGGTCGCGATGCAATCCTTACTGGTGCCGATCACCGCCAGCGCGCGGCTGTAGCCGCCGAGCGCGGCGCAGCCCGAGCCGGGCTTGCGCTTGTTGCACGCCTGATTGGTGTCGTAGAAATATGGGCAGCGCGTCCGCTGGAGCAGATTGCCCGCGGTCGTCGCCTTGTTGCGCAACTGCCCCGACGCGCCCGACAGCAAGGCGCGGCTGAGCACGCCATAGTCGCGGCGGACGCGCGGATCGGCGGCGAGCGCGGTATTGCGCACCAGGGCGCCGACGCGCAGGCCGCCATCGGGAGTCGCCTCGATCGTGTCCAGCCCGAGCCGGTTGACGTCGACCAGATGCGTCGGTGCTTCGACCTGCAGCTTCATCAGGTCGAGCAGATTGGTGCCGCCCGCGACGAACTTCGCGCCTGGCGTCGCGGCGACCGCCGCGGCGGCGGCGGCGGGGGAGGTGGCGCGCTCGTAGGTGAAGGGCTTCATGCGACGTCCTCCGCACCGGCGACATCGGCGATCGCGGCGACGATGTTCGAATAAGCGGCGCAGCGGCAGATGTTGCCGCTCATCCGCTCGCGGACTTCGTGCGCGTCGATGCGTCCGGTGGCGGTGAGATCGGCTGAGACGTAGCTCGGCACACCGTCCTTCACTTCCTGCAACATCGCCACCGCGGCCATGATCTGGCCGGGCGTGCAATAACCGCATTGGTATCCGTCGTGCTTGACGAACGCGGCCTGCATCGGGTGCAGGTCGCCGGGCTTGCCGAGCCCTTCGATCGTGGTGATGCTGTCGCCGTCGTGCATCACGGCCAGCGTCAGGCACGAGTTGATGCGCTTGCCCTCCACCATCACCGTGCACGCGCCGCACTGGCCGTGGTCGCAGCCCTTCTTGCTGCCGGTGAGGTACAGATGCTCGCGCAGCGCGTCGAGCAAGGTGACGCGCGGGTCGAGGTCTAGCGCGCGCTTCTTGCCGTTGACGGTGAAGGACACCGGCAAGGTCGCGGCGGGCGGCTCCGCGGGCAGCGGCTGCGCATCGAGCGGCAGCGCGGTGGTGGAAGCGGCGGCGACTCCGCTGACGAGCGCGCCGCGCCGCGTAAGGCTGAATCCGTTGGTGTCGGTCATGTCGGTCCTGCTGCGGGAACGGGCAGGAAAGCCGCTCCCGTTCATGAAACGCAACCGATCCACGTTATATCCGGCTGCAACACAAGGATACATGCGCCGCTGGCGGGCGGCCAGCACCTGTATTAACATCCATGTCAAAAGCATGGAGAGGAAGCGCATGGCAACGGCGGCGATGGTGGAATCCACGGCGATGGCACCCGGCGAATGGGAGGCACGGGTCGATCTCGCTGCTGCCTATCGGCTGGTGGCGCTCTATGGTTGGGACGACCTGATCTTCACGCATCTGTCGGCGCGCGTGCCGGGGCCGGAGCATCATTTTCTCATCAATCCCTATGACATGATGTTCGAGGAGATCACCGCCTCCTCGCTGGTCAAGATCGATGTCGAAGGTCAGCCGGTCGGCGCGAGCGCCCATCCGGTAAACCCGGCCGGGTTCACGATCCACTCCGCGATCCACATGGCGCGCGACGATGCGCAGGCGGTGATGCACCTTCACACGCCACACGGGCAGGCGGTGTCGGCGATGGCGTGCGGGCTGTTGCCGCATACGCAAACCGCGATGATCGCGTCGCACGACGTCGCCTATCATGAATATGAGGGCATCGCGACCGACCTGGAGGAGCGCGAGCGGCTGGTCGCGGACCTCGGGTCGCGCCATGCGATGATCCTTCGCAACCATGGCACGCTGACCGTCGGCGACTCGGTCGCGTCATGCTTCCTGCGGCTGTATTTCCTCGAACGCGCGTGCGAGGCGCAGGTGCTGATGCTCGCCGCCGGCATGGATGGCCTGCACACGCCGCCGCAGGGTGTCGAGGACAAGGTCGCGCGGCAATCGCCACCCGCCGGGGTGGGGATGCTGGCGCGCGGGCTGGCGTGGCCGGCATTGTTGCGCAAGCTCGACCGCATCGATCGCTCCTATCGCGATTGACGCTTGGCGAGTCCCCGCCGGGTGCGATACGCGAGCGCTAACAAAGCAATGGAGGGGATGATGGCGATGTGGCGCATGTTGATGGCGGGATCGGCTATGGCGCTCGCCGCGCCGGCGGTGGCGCAGGACGCGACGCCGCGCTTCGCGCATATCTTTGCGGATCATGCCGTGCTGCAACGTGACCGGCCGATCGCAATCTGGGGGCAGGGTAAGCCGAACACCGCCGTGACGGTGCGGCTCGGCCAGCAGAGCACCGGCGCGACCGCCGACGCGCAAGGGCGGTGGCGCGCGACGCTGCCGGCGCAAGCCGCGGGCGGCCCGTACACGCTGACGGTCGATGGCGGACAGACGCTGAGCGACATCATGGTCGGTGATGTCTTCCTCTGCGGTGGCCAGTCGAACATGGAGTTCATGGTCAAGCAGTCGACCAATGCTTGGGGCGCGTTGCAGACGCCTGCCGATCCCGACCTGCGCTACGCCACGATCCCCGACACCAGTCGCGCGCGGGCGCTCGGCGATCTCGAAGCGCCCGCCAAATGGCAGCGCGTCGGGCCGGAGACGGTCGGCGACGCCTCGGCGGTCTGTTACTACATGGCGCGCTCGCTGCGACAGAGCGAGAAGGTGCCGATCGGCTTCATCAATTCCGAATGGGGCGGCACGCGGATCGAGAGCTGGATCAGCCCTGCGTCGCTCGCGACCCTTCCACGGCTGAAGGACGGGATCGCGGCGGTCGATCTCTACGGGCGTGATCCGGCGAAGGCGCTGGCGCAGGACGGCGCACGGCGTGAGGCGTGGTGGAAGGCGCATGATCCCGCCGCTGCGCGACAGGCGGCATTTCGGCGTCCCGACTTCGACGATGGCAAATGGGCGACCATCCCCACTTCGGCGTGGAAGCAGGCGGGCGTGCCCGCGCTCGCGGCGTTCGAGGGGGTGATGTGGCTGCGTGGCACGATCGACCTGACCGCCGAACAGGTCGCGGCGGCCAAGACGCTGCGTCTCGGGCCGATCGACCAATATGAGGAAACCTGGGTCAACGGCCGTTATGTCGGCGGCGGTAGCGTCAATTGGGCGTGGCGCCATTATGACGCGCCGGCCGGTACGTGGAAGGTCGGCCGCAATGTCGTCGCGATGCGCGTGCTGGGCGGCGCGAATGGTGGCGGGCTGACCGGTGCTGCGCCGCGCGGGCTGGAACTGGCCGACGGGACGTTGGTGCCGTTCGCCGGGCCGTGGCGCTATTATCAGGGCCGGGCGCTGACCGGCGAGAAGATCGCGCCCGCGCCGTGGGATGTGCCGAACAGCCTCGCGACGCTCCACAACGGCATGATCGCGCCGTTCGCCGGCTACGGGCTGAAGCTTGCCGCCTGGTATCAGGGCGAGTCGAATGCGGGTGAGGCGTCGACCTATCGCGAATTGATGACGCTGTTGATGGCGGACTGGCGGCGGACCTTCGCGGCGCCGGAATTGCCGTTCTTCGTCGTCCAGCTCACTTCCTATGGCAAGCCGTCCACCGCCCCGCTGCAATCAGGCTGGGCGGAACTGCGCGAGGCGCAGGCGCAGGCGGTCGCGCAGGATGCGCACGCCGGGCTGGCGGTGACGCTGGACGTCGGTGATCGGTTCGACATTCACCCGACGCAGAAGACCGTGGTCGGCGAGCGGCTGGCGCGGCTTGCGCGCGTGATCGCTTACGGTCAGCCGGGGCTGCGCAGTGGACCCGAAGTGGCGGGCGTGTCGCGGAGCGGCAGCGATCTGGTGGTGCGCTATCGCAACGTCACCGATGGGCTGCACACGTATAGCGCGGGGCAGGCGATCGGGTTCGAGGCGTGCGCGGGCGATGCGTGCCGCTACGTGCCGGCGGAGGCGCGCGGCGATACGGTGGTGTTGCCGGGCGCGAATGCCGGCGGGGTGACGAAGGTGCGCTATGCGTGGAGCGATGCGCCGTTCACGAATTTGTTCGATGGCGCGGATCTGCCGGCGGCGCCGTTCGAGCGGGTGGTGGAGTAGGGGGCGTCATTACGAGCGTGGCGAAGCAATCCAGCGCGTCCTGGTCCGACCCTGGATTGCTTCGCTACGCTCGCAAAGACGGGGTTGTTCTACCTCTTCGACCTGAATTTGATCCGAAGACGGGCCTTCTTTGATTGGGCCATACGGCTGGCGCGATATCATGTCGTCACACCGGCGAAGGCCGGGGCCCCAGTTGGGAGGGGCAGTGGAACGAAGCGCGACGCGCCTCACCAGCGTCCCCAAACTGGGCCCCGGCCTTCGCCGGGGTGACGGCCTAGAAGTCCGAAGCGACGAGCACTCAAACGAAAATGGCCCCGGCATCGCTGCCGGGGCCATTCGCTTGCTGCACGCAAAGCGAAACGCTTAGTCGCGGTCGCCCGTCAGGAAGGCCGGGGCGAAAGCGGGCGCATCGCCCTCTTCCTTGCCGCCTTCGCTGCGCTCGCGACGCGGGCCGCGGCCTTCGCGACGCGGACCACGGTCGCCGCCACGATCGCCGCCGCGGCCACCACCGTCACGGCTACCGCCGTCACGACGCGGGCCACGATCGCCACCACGGCCACCGCCGTCACGGTCGCCGCGCGGCTCGCGCGCCGGGCGGGTGTCTTCCAGCTCGGCGCCGGTTTCCTGATCGACGACGCGCATCGACAGGCGGACCTTGCCGCGCGGATCGATCTCGAGGACCTTGACCTTGACCTCCTGGCCCTCGGTCACGACGTCGCCCGGCTTCTCGACACGCTCGTTCTTCATTTCGCTGACGTGGACGAGACCGTCCTTGCCGCCCATGAAGTTCACGAACGCGCCGAAGTCGACGATGTTGACGACCTTGCCGTTGTAGATCTTGCCGACCTCGGCCTCTTCGACCAGGCCCTTGATCCAGTTGATCGCGGCCTCGATCTGCGACGAGTCCGACGACGACACCTTGATGACGCCCTCGTCGTCGATGTCGACCTTCGCGCCGGTGGTGGCGACGATCTCGCGGATCACCTTGCCGCCGGTGCCGATCACTTCACGGATCTTCGACTTGTCGATCGAGAAGGTCTCGATGCGCGGTGCGTGTGCCGACAGCTCGGTACGCGTCGAGTCGAGCGCCTTGGCCATTTCGGCCAGGATGTGCGCGCGGCCTTCATGCGCCTGTGCCAGCGCGACCTTCATGATCTCCTCGGTGATGCCGGAGATCTTGATGTCCATCTGCAGCGCGGTGATGCCCTCGCTGGTGCCGGCCACCTTGAAGTCCATGTCGCCGAGGTGATCCTCGTCGCCAAGGATGTCCGACAGGACGGCGAAGTCCTTGCCCTCGAGGATCAGCCCCATCGCGATGCCCGAGACCGGGCGCTTCAGCGGCACGCCCGCGTCCATCATCGCCAGCGAACCGCCGCAGACCGTCGCCATCGACGACGAGCCGTTGCTCTCCGTGATGTCGCTGGTGACGCGGATCGTGTAGGGGAACTCTTCCTTCGTCGGCAGCACCGGGTGCAGCGCCCGCCACGCCAGCTTGCCGTGACCGACTTCGCGACGGCCCGGCGCGCCGAAGCGGCCCACTTCACCGACCGAATAGGGCGGGAAGTTATAGTGCAGCATGAAATGCTGGTACGACAGGCCGTTCAGACCGTCGATCATCTGCTCCGCGTCGCGGGTACCCAGCGTTGTGGTCGCGATCGTCTGCGTCTCGCCACGCGTGAACAGCGCCGAACCGTGCGAGCGCGGCAGGAAGTGGACTTCCGCCTCGATCGGACGGACCGTCTTGGTGTCGCGCCCGTCGATGCGGCGGCCGGTCTTCAGGATCGCGGTGCGGACGATATCCGCCTCCAGCTTCTTCACCAGCTTCAGGCTGGCGAGATAGGCTTGCGGATCGCTGTCCTTCAGGTCGGCCATGCCGTCGCGCGCCTTGGTGCGCGCGGCGTTGATCGCGGTCTGGCGCTGCTGCTTGTCGGTCAGCTTGTAAGCCGCCTCCAGATCCTTGCCGATCAGCTTCTTGAGCTTGGTCTTGACGGCAGCGCTGTCGGCCTGGACCTTCAGCTCCCACGGCTCCTTCGCCGCCTGCTCGGCCAGATCGATGATCGCGTTGATGATGTCCTGCGACGCCTTGTGCGCGAACATCACCGCGCCCAGCATCACGTCCTCGGACAGCTCCTTGGCCTCCGACTCGACCATCATCACCGCGTCGTGCGTTGCGGCGACCATCAGGTCCAGCTCGCCCTCGACGACCTGCGCGTCCGACGGGTTCAGGATATATTCGCCGTCCTGATAGCCGACGCGCGCCGCGCCGATCGGGCCCATGAACGGCACGCCCGACAGCGTCATCGCTGCCGAGGCGGCGATCATCGCCAGCAGATCGGGCTCGTTCTCGCCGTCATACGACATCACCTGCGCGATGCAGTTGATCTCGTTGTAGAACCCTTCCGGGAACAACGGGCGGATCGGGCGATCGATCAGGCGGCTGACCAGCGTCTCACGCTCGGTCGCGCCACGCTCGCGCTTGAAGAAGCCGCCGGGGATGCGGCCGCTGGCGGAGAACTTCTCCTGATAGTGAACGGTGAGCGGGAAGAAATCCTGCCCTTCCTTCACGTTCTTGGCGGCGGTCACGGCGCACAGCACCACCGTTTCGCCGAGCGTCGCGATCACCGCGCCGTCGGCCTGGCGGGCGACCTTGCCCGTCTCCAGGGTCAGCGTCTTGCCGCCCCACTGGATTTCCACCTTCTTGGTATCGAACATATGATTTCCTTCACTCCCCGCACCCGATGCGCGGGGGCCTGCGTACGGGCCGGTAGTGGCCCGGGAAGATGTGGCCGTATTGCCGTCTCTTCCGTCCCGGCTCCAGCGGGCCGGGGAGGGGTGCCGTCTGGCGCCCCTTCATGCTGGACCCGGCTTACGCCGGGATGACAAAGAGGAATGACAAAAGGGGCGACCTTGCGGGCCGCCCCTTCATGTTACTTGCGGAGTCCGAGCTTCGCGATGAGCGCCAGATAACGATCACCGTCCTTCTTGCGGAGATAGTCGAGCAGCGAGCGCCGCTTGTTGACCATCATCAGCAGGCCGCGGCGGGAATGGTTGTCCTTGGCGTGGCCCTTGAAGTGCTCGGTCAGGTTCTTGATCCGCTCCGTCAGGATCGCAACCTGGACCTCGGGCGAACCGGTATCGCCTTCGGCGCGGGCGTTGTCGGTGATGACTTCCTGGCGGCGTTCTGCGGTAATCGACATATGTGTTCCTACGACATCTTCTACAAGTTGAAGCCACGGACGACGCGGACGGAGCCATGCTCCACCTCGACCAGTGCGACGGGCAATTCCCCCAGCATGGCAAAGGCCTGACCGTCGTCGGCGGCGATCCCGGCCAGCACACGCCCCTGACGGAGCGCCCCTGCCTGGTCGGGCGTGAGTGCGAGAGCCGGGATGTCGTCCAGCCCTGCGCTCAATGGCAGGAGAGAGTGTTCAAGGCTGCGCGCCTTAGCGACTTCGTCCAATTTGTCCAGCGTAATCGCCTGATCGAGGGAGAACGGCCCGGCCTTGGTACGGCGCAGATAGGTGACATGGCCGACGGTGCCTAGCGCCAGTGCGATGTCGCGCGCGAGGCTGCGGATATAGGTGCCCTTCGAGACATGCGCGGTCAGCGTGACGGCCTCGAGCGGCGCGTCGCCCGGTGCGGTCGCCAACGTGAGCGCGTGGATCGTCACGTCGCGCGTCGCCAGCACCACCTCCTCGCCAGCGCGCGCGAGATCATAGGCGCGCTGCCCGCCGACCTTCAGCGCGGAGTAAGCGGGGGGCATCTGCGCGATCGGGCCGGTGAAGCGCGGCAGGATCGCCGTCAACGCTGCCGCGGTCGGGCGCACGTCGCTGGTGGCGATCACCTTGCCTTCTGCGTCGAGCGTGTCGGTCTGCTCGCCGAAACGGATCGTGAAATCATAGATCTTGTCGCTGTCGAGCAACCGCCCGGCCAGCTTGGTCGCCTCACCGATCGCGATCGGCAGCACCCCGGTCGCCAAAGGGTCGAGCGTGCCGCCATGTCCAACCTTGGCCTTAGCATAACCGCCGGTGCGCAGCGCACGTTTCGCCGCCGAGACACCCTGCGTCGAGCCGAGTTCCAGCGGCTTGTCTAGGATCAGCCATCCGTGCAACGTCACCGTCCGATCGCCCCTGCGAGCGCGAGATACCATTCGGCAAGCGCCTGCGCCGGTGGCGCGACCAGCCGCTGGACGATGTTCGCCCCCGGCATCAGCATTGGCAGGACCAGCAGCAGCACGATCAGCAATGGGAAGCCGAAGCGCGCCAGCCGGTCCCAGCGCTGTGCCAGCCGCTCGGGAAGCAGCCCGGCGACGACATGCCCGCCGTCGAACGGTGGCAGCGGGATCAGGTTGAAGATGGCGAGAAAGACGTTGATGATGACGAAGTTGAGCAGGTTGGCCGCCACGAACGCGCTGATGCTGCCCGCTGCGACCCCGTAGATGTCGCGCGTGAACAGGCCGAGCAGCACTGCACCGATCAGCGCGAGCACGAGGTTCGATCCCGGACCGGCGAGCGCGACCAGCATCATGTCACGACGGGGGTGTGGCAGGCGGTTCGAGTCGACGGGCACAGGCTTCGCCCAGCCGAACACCGGCGCCTTGGCGATCGCGAGCAGCAACGGCAGCGCGACCGTTCCGATCGGATCGACGTGGCGCAGCGGGTTGAGCGACAATCGCCGCTGCTCCTGCGCGGTCGGATCGCCGAGCGCGCGCGCGGCGAGGCCATGCGCGACCTCGTGAAAGACGATCGCGATGACGAGCGGGATGATCCAGATCGCCGCCGACCAGATGATGCCGTTGGGGTTCATGGTGGCGCAGATAGGGCGGGGGAGGGGGAAGGCTAGGTGTGTGGTTGTCGGCCAACCTATTCATCCTCGGGCAGTGGATGGACGGCCCAAGGCGATTGAGCATCGATCCTTTCGGCCAGATGGCCGAGCTCAACGTTTGGAAGCGATGCTAGGTCTGGTTGTTCGTCAAGGATGTGCGTGGCGTGAACGAACTGGCAGTCTTTCTCGAAGTCGTGATCGTCAACGCCACACATGAATTGAAGGTCGCCGTTACCCTCGTGAAGAAACAGGAGAACAGGCGCGCCGTCGATCACGTGGATGCAGGTGAAACATCCTTTGTCGGCATCGAAGGTATAGCCTGCAAAACTAATGGTGGAGGTGTCCACGGCCTCATTCTAACACAGATACGGGTAAGAAAACGATCAGGAACCGGCATTACGCACGGTTATGGAGCGCCTCGCTAAAATGCCGTCGGCACATCGCGACGTAGCGATCATTGCCGCCGATCTCGGTCTGCCGACCTTCTGCGACCGGACGGCCTTCAGCATCAACGCGCAGGTTCATCGTCGCCTTGCGCCCGCACGCGCAGACCGACTTGATCTCGACCAGCGAGTCCGCCAGCGCCAGCAGCCGCGCCGATCCCTCGAATAGTGCCCCGCGGAAATCGGTGCGCAGGCCGTACGCGAGCACCGGTATCCCCGCGCGATCCGCCAGCGCGGCGAGTTGATCGACCTGCGCCGCGGTCAGGAATTGCGCCTCGTCGACCAGCACGCAGGCGAGCGGGGTCTCGGCGTGACGCTGAAGCACGCAGGCGGCGATGTCGGTCGCGGGGTCGAACATCGTCGCAGGCGCTGACAAGCCGATCCGCGACGCGACCGTTCCCGCGGCAAAGCGATCGTCGACCGCCGCGGTGAACAGCATCGTCGCCATCCCGCGCTCGCGATAGTTGAAGTCGGCTTGCAGCAGGTTGGTCGATTTGCCGGCGTTCATGCTGGCATAATAGAAATAGAGCTTGGCCATCAGGCGAGTGTTTCGATGGTGAGCGGGCAGTAGTCGCCGGCCGCCGGGGCGATGCCACGATCGAAGGTGACGAAGCGATTGGCGGGCTCCGCAGCTGCGATGTGAAGAAGGTCCGCAATATCGCCACCGCTGCGGTAACGTGCCAAGGCCCAGCGTACACCGGTCTCCGCCTGCGCCAGGACGTTCGGATAGTCCAGAAAGGCACTCAGCAGCCCCGCGACGGTCGCGCGATCAAAGCCGTAACGCGAGCGCAGGACCCATGCGCTCTCGATCATGACGGTGATCGTCACCAATACTGGCTCGCTTATCAATGCCCGGGCCGTTGCCTGTTGCGCAGGATCGTCGCCGATCAACAGTCGGATCACGACATTGGTGTCGATCGCCTTCATTGCCGGCCGCTAGCTGCCCAGTGCTCCGCGACCGTCGCGTTCATGTCATCGATTGACACGACCGGGCCTTGATATGAGGCTGCGAGTTCACGAACACGAGCGGCGACCTCGTCAGCCGACTGGCCGCTTTTCGTCGGTGCCGGACGGAGGAGCACAGAATCGCCGCAGCGAATGACATCGAGCTGTTGCCCGGGACGAAGGGCCAGCGCTTCACGTACATCCTTGGGGATGACGACCTGCCCTTTAGCCGACAATGTCGTCCGCGCGCTCATACCGGTAAGATGCGTCTTACCTCATTCCCCGTCAAGATCGCGCGCCACCTCGGGCTTGCGGAGCAACGCGTCGATGTGGCTGCCCTCGTCGAAGCTTTCGTCCGCCAGGAACTTGAGCCGCGCGGCATATTTCATCTTCACGCGCGTCGCGACCTCCCGCTGCAGATAGGCGGTGTTGGTGCGCAACGCCTTCAGCACCGCTTCCTCGTCCTTGCCGAGCAGTGGCTTCACGAACACCGTCGCGTGGCGCAGGTCGGGCGACATGCGAACCTCGGTGATGCTGACCATATGGCTGGCCAGCGTCTCGTCGTGCACGTCACCGCGCTGGAGGACTTCCGAAAGGATATGACGGACTTGCTCGCCGACGCGCAGCGTGCGGACCGAGCGTTCGCCGCTTTGCTCATTCATTGCCGTCACCGTTCACAGGGGTGAAGAAGGTCAGCCGGTTGTACGACGGATCATGGACGCCGATCTCCAGCGTGCCCCATGGCGTTCGCTGCGGCTCGCCGGGGCGGGCGTTCTCGAACCCACGCGCGCGCAGCGTCGCGGCATAGGCCACGACGTCGTCACACGCGATCCGCACCGACGACCCGGGCGCACCATCGCCGTAATGTTCCGACAGGTGGAGCGTACAATCGCCGGACCTGACGCCCATGTAGAGCGGCATCCCCGACTCGAACCGGTGTTCGAACACCAAGTCGAAGCCGAGGAAGTCCAGGTAGAACGCCCGCGTCCGCGCCGCATCGAAGCTGCGCAGGACGGGCGTGACCGTACCGAGCGTCGTCATCCCTTACAGCGTGCGCTCGCGCAGTTCGACTTCGAAGGTTTCGAGATAATCCCCGGCCTTGATGTCGATGAAGTTCTGCGTGAACGTGACACCGCACTCCAGACCGGCGCGCACTTCCGGCACGTCGTCCTTGAAGCGCCGCAGCGACGCGATCTCACCGCTGTAGATGATGACGTCGTTGCGCGTGATGCGCGCTTTGAGCGCCTTGCGAATGACGCCCTCGGTGACCAGCAGACCGGCGGCCTTGCCGTGCTTGCCCGCCGAGAAGACCTCGCGGATTTCCGCACGACCGACGACCGTCTCGAACGCTTCCGGCCCAAGCTCGCCTGCCATACCGGCGCGGATCTCGTCGATCAGGTCATAGATGACGTCGTAATATTTCAACGCCACCTTCTGCCGCTCGGCGATCTCGCGGGCCTTGGCATTGGCGCGGACGTGGAAGCCGATGATCGGCGCGCCGCTGGCACCCGCCAGCGTCACGTCGCTCTCGGTGATCCCGCCGACGCCCGAGTGCAACACCCGCGCGCGGATCAGATCGGTCGAGATCTTGTTGATCGATGCGACGATCGCCTCGACCGTGCCCTGCGTATCGGCCTTCACGACCAGCGGATATTCGATCGCAGCATTCGCACGCAGCGCCGAGAACATGTTCTCGAGGCTGGTCGGCGCCGAGGTCGTGCGCTTCTGCGTGAGCACGCTCTGGCGATATTCCGCGACTTCACGCGCGCGCTGCTCGTTCTCGACGACCTGCAACTGGTCGCCCGCCGACGGCGTGCCCGACAGGCCGAGCACCTCGACCGGCATCGACGGACCCGCGACCTTGAGCTGACGCCCCTTGTCGTCGACCAATGCACGAACCTTGCCGCTCTCCGCGCCGACGACGAACACGTCGCCGACCCGCAGCGTGCCGCGCGTGACGAGCACGGTCGCGACCGGACCACGGCCCTTGTCGAGTTTGGCCTCGATCACGCTGCCCTCGGCGGCACGATCCGGGTTCGCGCGCAGGTCGAGCAATTCGGCCTGGAGCTGGATCTTCTCGATCAGTTCGTCGAGCCCGATCTTCTTGAGCGCGGAAACTTCGACGTCCTGCGTCTCGCCGCCCATCATCTCGACCTGGATGTTGTGCTCCAGCAGACGCTCGCGGACACGCTGCGCATTCGCCTCGTGCTTGTCGATCTTGTTGATCGCCACGATCATCGGCTTGCCCGACGCCTTGGTGTGATTGATCGCCTCGATCGTCTGCGGCATCAGCCCGTCGTCGGCGGCGACCACCAGCACCACGATATCGGTCACGTCGGCACCGCGCGCCCGCATCGCGGTGAACGCTTCGTGGCCCGGCGTGTCGAGGAAGGTGATCTTCGACTTGTCCTTCAGCGTGACCTGATAGGCGCCGATATGCTGCGTGATGCCACCGGCCTCGCCACGTACCACATCGGTGCCGCGCAGCGCGTCGAGCAGCGAGGTCTTGCCGTGGTCGACATGGCCCATGATCGTCACGACCGGCGGGCGCGTCTGCAACGTCTCCGCCGCATCCTCGGTGGTGTCCATCGCCAGATCGATGTCCGAATCCGAGACGCGGACGATGTTGTGGCCGAATTCGGTCACCAGCAGCTCGGCGGTGTCCTGGTCGATCGTCTGCGTCATCGTGACGGGCATGCCCATCTTGAACAGCGTCTTGACCAGATCGGCCCCACGCTCCGCCATGCGGTTCGCGAGTTCCTGCACCGTGATCGCCTCGGGCACCTGCACGTCGCGGACCTGCTTGGCCTGCGGCTCGCGCGGGCCGCCGAAGCCACGCTTCTCCTTCTCGCGCGCGCGCTTCAGCGCGGCGAGGCTGCGGGCGCGCGCACCGTCTTCGTTGAGCGCGCGCGTGACGGTCAGCTTGCCGCCACGACGCTCGTCACCCTTGCGGTCACGCTGCTGCGGACGTGCCGGGCTGTTGTTGCGCGGCGTCGCCTGACCACTGGGCAAACTGCGCGATGCGGCGCTGCCACCGGCAGTCGGCGCGTTTGTCGACGCGGCAGGAGCCGAAGCGGCGGCCGGCGCAGGCGCCGGCTTGGGTTGCGGCTTCGGGATTTCGGGACGCGCGACCGGCGAGAAGCGGCGCGGCGCGGGCATCGACGGATCGCGACCCAGCCCAAGTGTCGGGGCGGGAGCGGGCGTCGGTGCGGCACGCGGCGCGGGAGCCGGCTTCGGTGCCGGGCTCGGCGCGGGAGCTGGCGCTGCCTCGGCAACCGGGGCAGGCGCGGGCGTCGGCGCTACCACCGGGGCAGGCGCAGGGGTCGCGGCCTCGACTGGTGCGGGAGCGGGCGTCGGCGCCGGCTCGGGGGCATGCTGCGCGGCAACCGGTTCCGGTGCCGCCGGGGCAGGCGTCGGCTCCGCAGCCTTGGCAGTCGCCTCGGCTTCAGCACGCGCGCGCTCGTCGACGCGACGACGCTCTTCATCGGCAGCGCGGTGACGCTCGGCATCCTCGCGACGGCGGCTTTCCTCCAGCGTGTGCATGCGCTGGTCTTCAGCCTCGCGAAGCAGGCGTGCCTGACGCTCCTGCGCGGTCTCGTTCGAAACCGGCGGGCGCGGTGCGGGACGCGCAGGGGCGACCGGCGCGGTGGGCGCAGGGGTCGGCTCAGGCGCGGGGGTCACTGCCTCGGGCGCACCGCCCTGCGGACCGAGTACGCGGCGACGCTTCACCTCGACCACCACCGTATTGCTACGGCCGTGGCTGAAGCTCTGCTTCACCTTGCCGGTCTCGACCGTGCGCTTGAGCCCCAGCGGCTGGCGCATTCCGAGTTTCGGCTTGTCGTTGTCGGTCTCGCTCACTCAAATTCCTCGTGCATTCTCACGGCCGGTAGCGGTCGCCTCGGCAATGCCGGGCGCCGATGCGCCTTGCGCGGCCGTAGCGCAAGGTGCTGGATTCAGATCAGGGCCGATAAAGTGCAGCCAACGATCGAGCGCTTCGCTGAGTCGTGTGGCCGCAGCGCGGTCGATGACGCCGACGTGTACCACATTTTCGCGGCCCAGCGCCAATGACAATATGGGGCGCGCCACCGGCAGTGCCAAGCCCCTGACGTCCGAACCTTCGCGATCGGACCCGACGCGCCACGCCTGCGCCAGTTTGCGGCAGCCGTCCTCGGCCGCGTCGGCAGCGTGATAAAGCGCCCGAAGCTTGCCCGAGCGCGCAGCGGTCTCGATCCGCTCGGAGCCGGTAAGGATCGTCCCACCGCGCGACTCCAGCCCGAGCCGGTCGAGCGCATTGCGCTCCAGCGCGGCGGCGATCAGCGCGGGCAGGTCGTCGGGGATGGTCAACTCGCCGGTCTTGAACGCGCGTGCGAGCGCGCCGCGCAGCTTGCCCTTGGCGATCGCCTGTTCCAGCTCGGCGCGGTCAACCCCGATCCACGCGCCACGGCCGGGAGCCTTGGCGCGCACGTCCGGCAACACCCGCCCGTCGGGGGCGAGCGCCAACCGAATCAGCGCCGCGGGCGACGCACGCTCGCGGGTGAGGATGCAGGAGCGTTCGGGAGCGGTCATGCGCGTACCCCAGACATCACAATCGTCACTCCGGACTTGTTCCGGGGTCCACCGTGCCGCACCATCTTACGGCGGCGGATTCGCGGAAGAGTGGATGCCGGGACAGGCCCGGCATGACGGGGGAAGAGGAAGTGAGAGAACGGCAACCCTGCGTCTACATTATGGCCAGTAGTAAGAACGGCACGCTCTACATCGGCGTCACGTCCAACCTGCTCGGCCGCATCATGCAGCACCGCAACGGCGCCTTCGGTGGGTTCACCGAGCGCTACGCCGTCAAACATCTCGTCTGGTACGAAATGGCCGATACGATGGAGGCCGCCATTGCGGCCGAGAAGCGCATTAAGAAATGGCCGCGCCAATGGAAGCTCAACCTGATCGAGCGCGACAATCCGCAGTGGCACGATCTCGCGATCGCACTCGGGCTGGATGTCGTGCGCAACTGATCGCCCCTCTCGCAAAGGCGCGGGCAGGAAGGTCGTGATAGCGGTGGATGCCGGGACGAGCCCCGCATGACGATGAAGCGTCAGCGTCTCATTGTCGGGGGTCCGCATGCGCGTCTCCCTTGGCAACAGGCGCGTCGCGGTCGGCCAGCAACTGGCCGCCCGCACCGTAATTTTCGGTCGACACTTCCTCGATCACGATCTGCACCGCGGCCGGGTTCTTGGCCAGCCGCGTGACCAGCGACGTCGTAACGTCTGCCACGATCGCCGCTTTCTGCTCGCGCGTCGCCGCGCCGGCCAGTCGGATCGACACGAACGGCATCAGGCGTCCTGATCCTCCGACGCCTGCTCGGCGGGCTGTTCGGCGGCCGGCTCGTCCTCGAACCAGTGCGCGCGTGCGGCCATGATGATCTCATTGCCCTGTTCGTCGCTGAGCCCGTACTCGCCCAGCACGCCGCCCTTGTTCTCGGGACGATCGGTGCGACGCGGCGCATCGTCGTTGCGGCGGCGCGGCTCGGCGCGCTTCTTCTCGACCAGCTCGTCGGTCGCGAGATCGGCGAGGTCGTCAAGCGTCTTGATCCCGGCCTTGCCGAGCGTGACGAGCATCGCTTCGGTCAGATACGGCAGCTCGGCCAGCGCGTCCTCGACGCCCAGCGCCTGCCGCTCCTCGCGGTTGGCCTGTTCGCGACGATCGAGCGCTTCCTGCGCGCGGCTCTGCAATTCCTGCGCGAGATCCTCGTCGAAGCCCTCGATGCCCGCCAGCTCGTCGAGCTCGACATAGGCGACCTCTTCCAGCGCGCCGAAGCCTTCGGCGACCAGCAGCTGTGCCAGCGTCTCGTCGACATCCAGCTCGTTCTGGAAGGTCTCGGAATTCTTGACGAACTCCTGCTGACGCTTCTCGCTGGCGTCGGTCTCGGTCAGGATGTCGATCGCCTTGGCGGTCAACTGGCTGGCGAGGCGGACGTTCTGGCCGCGGCGACCGATCGCGAGGCTGAGCTGATCGTCGGGGACGACCACCTCGATGCGATCCTCTTCCTCGTCGATCACCACGCGCGCGACGTTCGCCGGCTGCAACGCATTGACGACGAAGGTCGCGGTGTCGGGCGACCAGGGGATGATGTCGATCTTCTCGCCCTGCATCTCCTGCACGACCGCCTGCACGCGGCTGCCCTTCATGCCGACGCACGCGCCGACCGGGTCGATGCTGGAGTCATGCGAGATGACGCCGATCTTGGCGCGGCTGCCCGGATCGCGCGCGGCGGCCTTGATCTCGATGATGCCGTCGTAGATTTCGGGCACTTCCTGCGCGAACAGCTTCTTCATGAAGTCGGGATGCGCGCGGCTCAGGAAGATCTGCGGGCCGCGGTTCTCGCGCACCACCTTCAGGATCAGCGAGCGGATGCGATCGTTGACGCGCACCACTTCGCGCGGGATCTGCGCGTCGCGGCGGATGACGCCCTCGGCGCGGCCGAGGTCGACGACGATATGGCCGAACTCGACGCGCTTGACGACGCCGGTGATGATCTCGCCGGCGCGCTCCTTGAATTCTTCATACTGGCGCTCGCGCTCGGCATCGCGGACCTTCTGGAAGATCGTCTGCTTGGCGGCCTGCGCCTGGATGCGGCCGAACTCGATCGGGGGCAGCGGATCGACCAGATAGTCGCCGACGGTCGCGCCCGGCTGCAGCTTCTGCGCGCCGTTGACGTCGACCTGCTTGTAGATGTCGTCGACCAGCTCGACCACCTCGACGACGCGCCACAGGCGCAGGTCGCCGTTGTTCGAATCCAGCTTCGCGCGGATGTCCATTTCCTGGCCGTAGCGGGTGCGCGCGGCGCGCTGGATCGCATCTTCCATCGCCTCGATGACGATCGCCTTGTCGATCATCTTCTCCGAAGCGACCGAATTGGCGATCGCGATCAGCTCCGCACGATTGGCGGTGACGCCGGTGGCCATCAGTGGGTTTCCTCTTCTTCCCCGTCCGCGTGCGCGGACATGTCGTCACTATCGTCCGTGGACGTATCTTGGATCTCTTCTTCCGCGCCCTCCATCGAGAGCGGGACGGTGGCCTCGATCAGGCGATCGGTCAGCACCAGCTTGGCATCGGCGATCAGCGCGAACGGCACCTGCTCGACCACGCCGGTGCGCGGGTGGCGGATCGCGATCAGGCCGTCGGCATCGATGCCTTCGAGGTCACCCTTGAACTGCTTCTGCCCGTCGACCGCCTCGGTTAGCACGATACGTGCCTCATGCCCGGCCCAGTCGGTGAAGTCCTGCTTGCGGGTCAGCGGGCGGTCGATGCCCGGCGACGACACTTCCAGCCGGTAGGCACCCTCGATCGGGTCCTTGCCGGCTTCCTCCAGCGCGTCGAGCTTATCCGAGATGCGGCGCGACAATTCGGCGCAATCGTCGATGTTCAGCTGCCGTGTCTCGGGCCGCTCGGCCATGATCTGCAGCGTGCGCTCGTCGTCCTTGCCGAACAGCCGGACGCGCACCAGCGCGAAACCGAGCGCACCGGCCTCTGGCTCGATCAACCGGACGAGGGGAGTGATATCGTTCAAAAGCACCTACCGCACATGCGTTTCTCGCCGCCGCGGAGCGAGCCCCGCAGCCCCTTATCACCTGACGATGTAAGAGAAAGCACGGTCCATATAGCGCCAGTGCGTCACCCTAGCAAGCACCTAGGCCAAGGTAGCGGAACAATGGCGTAAGCACGGGTTTGTTTGATGAAATCGACATGAAAAGGAGAAAAGGGTTGCTGTACCGTATCGCCTTCGCCGCCGTCGCGCTGAGCGCTGCCGCGGCTTGCAACGGTGAGGATTCGGCGGCGGTGCAGCCGATCGCGGACGCCCCGGTCGCGCCCGCGCCCCAGCCCGCCCCGACGCCGAGCCCGTCGCCTTCGCCAAGCGGCACGCCGATCGCCGGCACTCCCTTCGCACGCGCGGTCATCGCCGACTTCGACGCTCCCTGGGCGATGACGTTCCTTCCCGATCGGCGGATGCTCGTCACCGAGAAGAAGGGCGAAATGGTGCTCGTCACCGCCGATGGCGCGTCCAAGCGGACGATCGCGACGATCGACGTCGATTCTGCCGGGCAGGGCGGATTGATGGACGTGGTGCTCGCCCCCGATTTCGCGAGCAGCAAGCGCGTCTATTTCAGCTATTCGGCGGCCGGGCGGGGCGGAAAGGGCGTGGTGCTCGCGCGCGGTGTCCTGTCAGGCGAGGCGGGTGCGGAGCGGCTGGCGTCGATCGAGACGCTGTACCGCGCCACGCCGCTGGTGACGGGTGACGGCCATTATTCGGGGCGCATCGCCTTCTCGCCCGATGGCCAATATCTGTTCTTCACCAACGGCGACCGGCAGAAGTTCACGCCGGCGCAGGACAAGAGCGGTTCGCTCGGCAAGGTGCTGCGGCTCACGCCAGACGGCAAGCCGGCGGCGAACAACCCGCTGGCGGCACAGGGCTTCCTTCCCGAGGTGTGGAGCTATGGTCACCGCAACCTGCTCGGCCTCGCCTTCGATCCGCAGGGAAATCTCTGGCAACAGGAGATGGGGCCAAAGGGTGGGGACGAGCTGAACCTCGTGCTGTCCGGACGCAATTATGGCTGGCCGAACGCCTCGAACGGCTCGAACTACGACGGCAGCGACATCCCCGATCACGCGCCCGGCGACGGCTATGAAGCGCCCAAGGTGTGGTGGAATCCGGTGATCTCGCCCGGCGGGCTGATGATCTATTCGGGGGATCTGTTCCCGCAATTTAAGGGCGATGCGTTCATCGGCGGGTTGTCGTCGCAGTCGCTGGTGCGCGTCGACCTCAACGGAACGAACGCGAGCAAGGGCGACCAATGGTCGATGGGCGCGCGGATCCGCGAGGTCGAGCAGGGGCCGGACGGCGCGATCTACGTGCTGGAGGACGGTGGCGACTCGCAGGGGCGGTTGCTGCGGCTGACGCCGGCGGCGTGAACCGTCGCAAGCCTGCTTGCTAGCAGAAGAAGCGGGATTCCGGATCAAGTCTTGGATGACGATAGTGGTGCAGGTGACTGTCCCACCGCATCGTCGCCCCTGCGCAGGCAGGGGCCCATGTCTGTCGAGTGTCGCACAGAGGCTGACACATTCGCCGAGCCTTGTGTGTCAAACGCTCAGCGCCTCCACTAACGGACATAAGCTCCTGCCTACACAGGAACGATCGCGGCCTTCTCAAACGATCGCAGCACTTGACGCTGCACCGCAGCATCGCCAGCTATGCGGTTCACCAGAAAAGTCGAAAACGGGGAATTCGCATGGCCACCGCCATCGCCGACGTGCGCAATGCACCCGTCGGCTTGATCCATTTGTCGCTCGCGGTCGGCGGGTTCGCGATCGGCACGACCGAATTCGCGACGATGAGCCTGCTGCCCGACATGGCGCGCGATCTCGGTGTCGACGCCCCGACCGCGGGGCATGTCATCAGCGCTTATGCATTGGGAGTGGTGGTCGGGGCGCCGTTGCTCGCGGTACTCGGCGCGCGGATGGCGCGGCGGCATCTGCTGATCGCGCTCATGACCTTGTTCGCGCTCGGCAATGGCCTGTCGGCACTCGCGCCCACCTATGGCTGGATGATGCTGTTCCGCTTCATGGCCGGGCTTCCGCACGGTGCGTATTTCGGCATCGCGATGCTCGTCGCGGCGTCGCTCGTCGATGCGGGCAAGCGGACGCAGGCGGTAGCGCGCGTCATGCTGGGGCTGACGGTCGCGACGATCGTCGGTGTGCCGCTGGCCAATTTCATGGGGCAATTGCTCGGCTGGCGGTCGTGCTTCATCGTCGTCGCGGGGCTGGCGGCACTCACCGCCGGGCTGGTCGCCTTCTTCGCGCCGCGCGACCGCGGCGATCCGCAGGCAAGTCCGCTATCGGAACTGCGGGCGCTCAAGCGGCCGCAGGTGTGGCTGACGCTCGGGATCGGCGCGATCGGCTTCGGGGGGCTGTTTGCGGTCTACACCTATCTGGCGGACACGATGGCCGATGTGACGCACGTCGGCCCGCGCATGGTGCCGTTCGCGCTGGCGGCCTTCGGCGTCGGCATGACCGCTGGAAATCTGATCGTTCCGAAATTTGCCGACCGCGCGTTGCTGCCGACCGCGGCCGTCGTGCTGTTGTGGAGCATCGCCGCGCTGCTGCTCTGGCCGTTGGCGGCGCAACATTTCGCGACCGTGCTGGTGGCGATGGTGGCGATCGGGATCGGCGGATCGCTCGGCACCGTGCTCCAGACCCGGCTGATGGACGTGGCGGGCGATGCGCAGGCGCTTGCGGCCGCCCTGAACCATTCGGCCTTCAACACCGCCAATGCGCTGGGGCCGTGGCTGGGCGGAATGGCGATCGCCGCCGGTTGGGGCTGGACGTCGACGGGTCCGGTCGGGGCAGCGCTCGCGGTGGCCGGGCTGGCGGTGCTGGCCGTGTCCTGGGCCGTGGACCGCCGCGTCGCTACATGACGATGCCCGGCTTCGCCTCCGCGATCGCCGCCAGCACCATCCGCTCCCATACCGCGACATCGCCCGCCGCCGCCATTGCCAGGCTTGGCGCACGCATCGTGTGCAGCACCGCGATCGCATCGTCGCGGTGATCCTTCCATTGCGCATCGACCAGCGCGCTGGGCGACTCGACGGTACCGTGACCATTGGCGCTCAGGTGCTGCGCGGCCAATACCCGTGCGATCCGCTCCACGACCGGGGAGGTGGCAGTGTCCATTGGCGATCTCCTTCTCCTGCACGATGAACGTGCCCCGCGCGTAACGGCTCCACTGAGCGATTGACTCCCGCTCCGGCGGGCGTAGACGGCAATGCAGTCGATGCCGCGCAAGGGGCATGGGCCAGCGCGGGAGAGCGCGGCCGGCCTTCCAGGTCACCAGCCGCCGCCGAAGGAGCAACCACCCCGGAATCTCTCAGGCAGCAGGGACCGCGCCGGCCGATCGACACTCTGGAAAGCGGTATGTGGGCTTTTGCCTGCACGCCCACCGAAGGGGTAACTCGGCGCGCCCGAGGAAAGCTCTCAGGTTCCGTGACAGAGGGGGACATTCGGATCGCCAGCGGGCTTAGGCTCCGTCTGCGACCGGCCTCTTGTGACGGAAGACCGAGAACGATGAGCGACGCCCCCGTTCAATCCGAAGACGATGGTTTCGAGCCGCTCGAAATCCTGACGCTCCCGCTCGACGCCTGGCATCGTGCGAAGGGCGGCCGGATGGTCGAGTTCGCCGGCTATCACATGCCCGTCCAGTACGAAGGCATCATGGCCGAGCACCTCTGGACGCGCGAGAATGCCGGGCTGTTCGACGTCAGCCACATGGGCCAGCTGTCGATCACCGGCGACAACGTTGCGACCGCACTGGAGTCCTTGATGCCCGCAGCGATCACCGATGCGCCGCTCAACAAGGCGCGCTACTCGCTGCTCCTCAATGACGAGGGCGGGGTGCTCGACGACCTGATGCTGACGCCGCAAGCCGCGGATCGCATCTACATGGTCGTCAACGGCGCAACCAAATATGACGATGTCGCGCACATGATCGAGCATCTGCCCGACGACGTGACGCTCAACATGATGGAAGATCATGCGCTGCTGGCGGTGCAGGGCCCGAAGGCGGTCGAGGCGGTCGCGCGGCTGGTGCCCGGCGTCGCGGCGCTGACCTTCATGCAGGCGGGCGCGTTCGAGTGGAACGGCCATGAACTCTGGGTCAGCCGCTCGGGCTATACCGGCGAGGACGGCGTCGAGATGTCGGTGCCCGCCGAGGCCGCCGAAGCCTTCGCCGATGCGCTGGTCGCCCAGCCGGAGATCAAGCCGATCGGCCTCGGCGCACGCGACTCGCTGCGGCTGGAGGCGGGATTGCCGCTCTACGGCCATGACCTCGATCCCGCGATCACGCCGGTTCAGGCCGATCTCGGCTTCGCCCTGTTCAAGCGCCGCCGCGAGGCCGGTGATTTCCCCGGTGCCGCGCGCATCCTCGCCGAGCGCGAGAACGGCCCCGCCACCAAGCGCGTTGGCCTGCTGGTCGATGGGCGTCAACCGGTCCGCGAGGGCGCCGATGTCGTCGATGCCTCGAGCGCGGTCGTCGGCCGCGTCACCAGCGGCGGCTTCGCGCCCACGGTCGGCGCGCCGATCGCGATGGCCTATGTCCCGCTCGCCGATGCCGTCCCTGGCACCGTCGTCACCTTGTCACAGCGGGGCAAGGCGCATCGCGCCACCGTCACCGCCATGCCGTTCGTTCCCCACCGCTACTTCCGAGGAGTGAAGTAAAGATGAGCCGTTATTTCACCGAGGACCATGAGTGGATCGATGTCGATGGCGACATCGGCACGGTCGGCATCAGCGACTATGCGCAGAGCCAGCTGGGCGACATCGTGTTCGTCGAGGTGCCCGATGCGGGCCGTTCGCTCGGCAAGGGAGACGAGGCCGCGGTCGTCGAGAGCGTGAAGGCCGCGTCGGACGTCTATTCGCCCGTCTCCGGCAATGTGCTGGAAGGCAATCCGGCGCTGACCGACGAGCCGGCGCTGGTGAACAGCGATCCCGAAGGCGAGGGCTGGTTCTTCAAGATCACGCTGTCGGATGCCTCCGAGCTCGACGCGCTGATGGACGAAACCGCCTACGCGGCCTTCGTCGCGAAGCTCTGACGACAAGAAGCCCCCTCCCTTTCAAGGGAGGGGGTTGGGGGTGGGTGGTGTGCTCATATGCGGCCAGTGCCGTGCGACGCCGATCCCGTACCCCCGGACGCTGACCCTCCCCGACCCCTCCCTGTCAGGGAGGGGGAGTTTTTTGACCATGCGCTACCTGCCCCTTACCCCCACCGACCGCCACGACATGCTGGCCATGATCGGCGCATCGTCGATCGACGAGCTGTTCGCCGACGTTCCCGAAGCGGCGCGGCTCGATGGCCCGATCCACGACCTGCCGATGCACGCCAGCGAGCTGTCGGTCGAGCGCCACATGTCGGCGCTCGCACGTCAGAACACGGTCGCCGGCGAAGTGCCGTTCTTCCTGGGGGCCGGGGCCTATCGCCATCACGTCCCCGCCAGCGTCGATCACCTGATCCAGCGCGGCGAGTTCCTGACCGCCTATACGCCATATCAGCCGGAGATCGCGCAGGGCACGCTCCAGATGCTGTTCGAGTTCCAGACGCAGGTCGCCGCGCTGCTCGGCACCGATGTCGCGAACGCCAGCATGTACGACGGCTCGACCGCGTGTTGGGAAGCGATCGGCATGGCACGCCGGATCACGCGGCGGGGCAAGGCGATCCTTTCGGGCGGGCTGCATCCGCATTACGTCTCGGTCGCCAAGACGATGGCGAAGTACACCGGCGACGTGCTCGACACCACGCTGCCGGTGCTGGGGGCGGAGACCGATCTCGACGCGCTGATCGGCAAGATCGACGACGACACCTCCTGCGTCGTCGTCCAATATCCGGATATCCTCGGCCGCATCGCCGATCTGACCCCGCTGGCCGATGCCTGCCATGCGAACAAGGCGTTGCTGATCGCGGTCGTCACCGAGCCTGTGGCGCTGGGCGCGCTGCGTTCCCCGGGCGAGATGGATGCCGATATCGTTGTCGGTGAGGGCCAGTCGCTCGGCGTCGGCCTCCAGTTCGGCGGTCCCTATGTCGGGCTGTTCGGCTGCAAGGAAAAATACGTTCGCCAGATGCCGGGCCGGTTGTGCGGGCAGACGGTGGATGCCGAGGGGCGGCGCGGCTTTGTGCTGACACTGTCGACCCGCGAGCAGCATATCCGCCGCGAGAAGGCGACCAGCAACATCTGCACCAACTCCGGGCTGTGTGCGCTGGCCTTTTCGATCCACATGACCCTGCTGGGCGAGGCGGGTCTGCGGCAATTGGCAGCGCTCAACCACGCCGGTGCGTGTCGTGCCGCCGACCGGCTGGCGAAGGTGCCGGGCGTGAAGGTCGTCAACGACACCTTCTTCAACGAATTCACGATCGACATCGGGCAGGAGGCGCGCCCGGTCGTGCGTGCGCTGGCCGACAAGGGCGTGCTGGCGGGCGTATCGCTCGGGCGGCTCTATCCGGGCGAGGATGCGCTCGCCAACGGGCTGATCGTCGCCGTCACCGAGACCGCGACCGACGAGGACATCGAGGCGCTGGCGACCGCGCTTCAGGAGGCACTGGCATGAGCATCAACGCAAGCGGCTGGAAGCCGACCGCACCCGTCAAGGGCGAGGGCGCGGCCCCGACCTTCACCGGCAACAAGGCATTGATGCTCGAAGAGCCGCTGATCTTCGAGATCGGCTCGACCGAGACGACCGGCGTCGATTTCGCCAATGGCGACGTCGCGGGTTCGCGGCTGGGCGACCTGACCCGCAAGAGCGCGATCGGCCTGCCCGGCCTGTCGGAGCAGGAGACGGTGCGCCACTACACCCGCCTCAGCCGGCAAAATTACGCGATCGACCTCGGGCTGTTCCCGCTCGGCTCGTGCACGATGAAGCACAATCCCCGCCTGAACGAGAAGGTCGCGCGGATGCCGGGCTTTGCCGACGTCCACCCGCTCCAGCCGGTCGATACCGTGCAGGGCGCGCTCGGCGTCATCAACGAACTGGCGGTGTGGCTGATCAAGCTGACCGGTATGTACGGTGTCGCGATGAGCCCGAAGGCGGGCGCACATGGCGAATTGTGCGGCATCCTCTGCATCAAGGCGGCGCTGGAGAAGCGCGGCGAGGGGCACCGCAAGGTCGTGCTGGTCCCCGAGAGCGCACACGGCACCAACCCGGCGACCGCGGCCTTCGCGGGCTTCACGGTCGAGGACATCCCCGCCACCGCCGACGGTCGCGTCGATACCGCGGCGCTGAAGGCGCGGCTGGGGCCGGACGTCGCGGCGGTGATGATCACCAACCCGAACACCTGCGGGCTGTTCGAGCGCGATCTCAAGGAGATCAGCGACGCGGTCCATGCCGCGGGCGGCTATGTCTATTGCGACGGCGCGAACTTCAACGCGATCGTCGGGCGCGTGCGGCCGGGCGATCTCGGCGTCGACGCGATGCACATCAACCTGCACAAGACCTTCTCGACCCCGCACGGCGGCGGCGGGCCGGGCTCGGGGCCGGTCGTGCTGTCGGAGGCGCTCGCGCCGTTCGGCCCGCTGCCGTTCACCGCGCGGATGGCCGATGGGCACATCCAGCTCATTGAAGAGGAAACCGCCGGCGACGACCACCCCGATACGTTCGGTCGGATGGTCGCCTTCCACGGCCAGATGGGCATGTTCACCCGCGCGCTGGCGTACATCCTCAGCCACGGCGCGGACGGGCTCCGCCAAGTCGCCGAGGATGCGGTGCTGAACGCCAATTACGTGCTGCGCTCGCTGGAGGACGTGCTCGACGCGCCCTTCGCGCCGTCGGGGCCGTGCATGCACGAGGCGATCTTCTCGGATAAGGGCTTTGCGGCCGGCTTCTCGACGATCGACGCTGCCAAGGCGCTGATCGACGAGGGTTTCCACCCGATGACCATGTACTTCCCGCTGGTCGTTCATGGTGCGATGCTGATCGAGCCGACCGAAACCGAGAGCCGCGCCGCGCTTGACCAGTTCATCGGCGCGCTGCGCTCGGTAGCGGAACGCGCCAAGGCAGGCGACCCGTCGCTCAAGACCGCCCCGCACTTCGCCCCTCGCGCACGCCTCGACGAGACGCTCGCGGCGCGCAAGCCGATCCTGACGTGGAAGCCGTCGGTCGTGCAGGCCGAAGCGGCGGAGTAGGCACGGAGCGCGGAGCCCTGAACACCGTTCGCACTGAGCTTGTCGAAGTGCGTGTTCCAAGCGCTCCGCCTCTTTCACGTGCTTCGACAAGCTCAGCACGAACGGAGAGTGTGACCACGCGGCGGTCGAGCCGTGCCTGCGGAGGAACGGCCGTTCAATCCTCCGGCGCGGCCGTCACCGTCTGCTGCTTGCCCAGCCGCTGTTCGCGCCACACGATGAACAGCCCGCTGGCGATGATCACCGGCGCGCCCACCCAGGTCATCGTGCTCGGCAGCACCCCGAACAGCAGCCAGCCGTAGATCGTCGCCCAGATCAGCCCCGAATAGTCCATCGGCACCACGCTGGTCACCGGCGCCAGCTTCGCCGCCCCGGTCAGCGCCAGCTGTCCGCACCCGCCGACCAAGCCGATCGCGGCGAGATTCAGCCATGTCAGCGGGTCGTGCGCCTTGAGGTGGAAGGCATAAGGCACCGCGATCAGCGGCAGCGTCAGCACCGAGAACCAGAACACCGTCGTCCCTGACGGCTCGTCGCGTAATTGCCGCAACAGGATCGCCACCAGCGCGACGAACAGCGCCGCCAGCAACCCGACGATGGCGCCGAACAACGGAACATGCGTCCCGCCGCTGGGCTGCGCGACGATCAGCACGCCCGCGAACCCGATCAGCACCGCACTCCAGCGCTGAACCCCGGTCCGCTCGCCCAGCACCAAAGCGCCCAGGATCGTCGCGAAGATCGGCACCGTAAACTGGAAGGTCGTCGCCTCGGCAAGCGGGAGCAGCAACACCGCGCCGAACGTGAACACCATCCCCACCACGCCGACCAGCGACCGCGCCAGATGCCCCTTGATCCGCGTCGTGCGCAGCGATCCCAACCCGCGCGTCGCCGCGACGAACCCCAGCACGACCGGCAGCGCGCACGCCTGTCGCCAGAACATCGTCTCGGGCAACGACGCCCCGCGCGTCTCGGCGAGCTTCACCAGCGCCGACATCGTGGAGAGGAAGAAGATCGCCAGCAGGCGTAGGGCGATGCCCTTCAGGACGCGATCACCCGACATGCGGTCGTCCCTAACCGCCGCACCCCGCCAAAGGAACCCCGCGCGTTGCCGCTTGGCGAGTGGGCGCTTTGCCGCTATCGCCGCGCGCATGAAACATGCGCTACCCGTCACCCGCGAGGCCGATTTCGCCGCCTGGTATCAATCCGTCATCACCGAGGCCGACATGGCCGAGGAGTCGGGCGTACGTGGCTGCATGGTCATCCGGCCATGGGGTTATGGCATCTGGGAGCGGTTCCAGCGGCTGCTCGACGATCGCATCAAGGCGACCGGTCACGAGAATTGCTATTTTCCGGTCTTCATCCCGCTCAGCTATTTCGAGCAGGAAGCGAGCCATGTCGAAGGCTTCGCAAAGGAAATGGCGGTCGTCACCCACCACCGGCTGATCGCGGACGGGAAGGGCGGGCTGGTCCCCGATCCCGCCGCCAAGCTGGAAGAGCCGCTGGTCGTCCGCCCGACCAGCGAGACGGTGATCGGCCATGCCTTCGCGCGTTGGGTGCAGTCGTGGCGCGACCTGCCGGTGCTCATCAACCAATGGGCGAACGTCGTCCGCTGGGAGATGCGCACCCGCATGTTCTTGCGCACCGCGGAATTTCTGTGGCAGGAAGGGCATACCGCGCACGCCACCGCTGACGAGGCGCGCGAGGAAACGCTCAAGATGCTCGAGGTCTATCGCGACTTCGCCGAAAATTGCGTCGCGGTCCCGGTGATCGCTGGTGAGAAGCCAGAGAACGAGCGCTTCCCCGGCGCGGTCGGCACCTGGTCGATCGAGGCGATGATGCAGGACGGCAAGGCGCTTCAGGCGGGCACCTCGCACTTTCTCGGCACGAACTTCGCCAAGGCGCAGAACATCCGTTTCCAGAACGCCGACGGGCAGCTGGAACATGCGCAGACGACCAGCTGGGGCGTGTCGACGCGGATGATCGGCGCGCTGATCATGGTGCATGGCGACGACGACGGCCTGCGCGTCCCGCCGCGCGTCGCGCCGTGGCAGGTGGTGATCGTGCCGATGCTGCGCGACACACCCGAGGACGAAGCGCTGGTGAGCTATTGCCGCGAGTTGCAGCAGGCGCTGGCGGCGGAGAGCGCGTTCGGGGAGCCGGTGCGTGCCCTGCTCGATCTCAAGCCGGTCAAGGCCACGAACAAGCGCTGGGGCTGGATCAAGAAGGGTGCGCCGCTCGTGATCGAGGTCGGCGGGCGCGACATGGCGGCGGGCAACATCTCGGTGATCCGCCGCGATCGCCTGTACCGCGCGGACGGCAAGCTCGACAGCGCCGCGGTGGCGCGTGACGGCTTCGCGGGCGAGGTCGCGGCGCTGCTGACGGATATTCAGCAGACGCTGTTCGATCAGGCCAAGGCGCGGCTGGAGTCGAACATCGCACCAGCCGACGGTTGGTCGCAGGTCGAAGCGCATTTCGCCGACGGGGCGAAGAACCCGGGGTGGCTCGAGGTGCAATGGTCGCGCCCGACCGGCGCGGGACTCGAGGCGGTGGTCGAGCGGCTGAAGGCGCTCAAGCTGACGCTGCGCAACGCGCCGATGGGGCAGGCGGCGGCTGACGGCCCGTGCATCTTCACCGGCGACGTGGCGGTGGAGCGCGTTTTGGTAGGGCGGGCGTACTGAGGTTTCTCACCTGACCGTTCCCGGCGAAGGCCGGGGTCCAGTTGGGTGCCGCTCATTGTTATACGGCGACGTTCGCCAACTGGACCCCGGCCTTCGCCGGGGAACAGCGGAAGAATAAGCCTTTTATCCTACCTCAGAACCGCGTCCGCAGCGTCAGTCCATAGGTCCGCGGCTCCGCGAGGAACGACGCGAACAGCTGGTTGCCGACCCCGCCGAACGACTGCACCTGCTGCTGGCTGCCCGCTCCCTGGAACGGCGCGTTGAACGCCACCTGCTCGTAATTGGTGTTGAGCAGGTTCTGCGCCCAGACCTCGATCGCCCAGCGATCCTGATTGCCGCGCAAGCCGATGCGCGCGTTCATCAAAGTGAACCCGTCCTGCGTCTTCTCGACGAACAGGTCGGAGCCGGTGTTATAGTCCGACACCGTCCGCTGATCGACGTAGAACAACGCCGACATCCCGCTGCTCCCGATCGGCGGGTTCCAGCTCACCGACGTGGTGATGACGTTGCGCGGTGCGTTCGACATCTGCGATCCCGACAGCAGGAACAATGCCGGATCAAGCGCCGCACCCGCATCCGATCCGACCAGATTACGGCGATACTTCGTATCCGCAAACGTATAGCCCATGTTGATCGCGAGATGCTCGACCGGATAGATTCCGGCTTCGGCCTCGAAACCCTGGCTGACCACGCCGTAGCGTACGTCGCCGGTGCAGGCACCGGTCGCCAGCGAATTGTCGCGGTCCGCACCGTTCAACCCGGCCGAGCACGATCCGATATTCTCGACGACATAGTTGGTGCCGTTAAAGGTGTTGAGCTGGAAGTTCTTGAACTCGGACCGGAAGCCGGCAAGGTTGAACGTGAACTGCCGGCTCGAATATTTGAGCCCGACCTCATAGGCATTCACCGTCTCGGGATCGAAGCGCAGCCGGCTGCCGTCGATATTGGCGATCGTTGCGGGATTATAGGCGTCGCCGAGGTCCGATCGGTCGAGATTATACCCGCCCGCCTTATAACCGCGCGAATAGCTGGCATAGGTCATCAGCCGGTCGGTCGGCTTCCAGCTCAGCACCGCAGTGCCGGTTACCTGGTTCTCGCGCAGCTTGTCGTCGATCGTCCGCCCGTTGAGCGCGCTGGACGAATTGCCGGTGCAGGCGAGGGTAGCGATCCCGCGGGTCAGCGCGGCCAACTGCGGGTTATTGAACAAATTGCCGCCCGGCCCGGCGCCCAGCAACGCCTGCACCTGCGGACAGACGGTGTTGTTGTTGCCGAAGGTCGCGTCGAAGTCCTTCTGTTCGCGGGTCCAGCGCAGGCCGGCGGTCAGCGACAGTCGGTCGGACAGCCGGAAGATGTTGTGCGTGAAGACCGCGAAGCTCTTGCTGTTCTGGTTGTAGACGTCGCGCGTCGTGCCCAGATCGTTGAGCGTCGAGAGCAGGCGGATGCTGCCCAGCACGATCGGAGTCGCCGCCCCGAACGCCGCGGTCGTGCCCGGCACTTGCCCCTGCAGGATCGCCGACCCCGCCGCGCTCAGACAGCCCGGATTGGCGGGATTGCGCAATGCGGCGTTCGGATTGATCGTCGCGACGATCCGGCACGCCGCGAACGCGCCATAGTCACGCCCGAACTTCAGATTGTCGACGACCTGTAGGTTCTCATTGCTGAAGAAGCCGCCGATCAACCAATTGAGCCGGTCACCGAATGCCTCGCCGTTCAATCGCAATTCCTGCGTGAAGGTGTGGAACTGCCGGTAGTTGTTGCCGTCGTTCGGACGGTATCCGATGTCGAGGACATTGGCGTCGATGTCGTTCGCGCCGTCCGACTTGTACTCACGGTAAGCGGTGATCGAGGTCAGCGCCGCGCCGCCCAGGTTCCAGTCGATCTGCCCAGAGCCGCCGTAATCCTTGGTGACGTTCGAATAAGCGCGGCCGGGGGTGAAGGCGATGCGGCGGCTGTAGGGATCGTTGCCCGCCGGGAAGACGCTGCCTGCCGGATAGCCGCGCAGCGCCGCGATCTGCTGCATGACGCTGACGATGCGATTGCCCGCCGGATTGATCGCATAGTCGCCCGGCGTGCCCGGCGTCGGATCGATCTTCTCGCGCGTGTCTACATAGACCGCGCCGCAGCACTTCTCGTTGCGCCACGTATAGTCGCCGATCAGCCGCACCGAGAAATCGGGTGACGGCTCCAGCAGCAATTGCCCCCGCACGAACCAGCGGTTGCGATCGTTGTAATCGGTGTTGTTGACGACATCGCGATAGAAGCCGTCGCGCTTCGAGGCGACGCCATCGATGCGGAAGGCGAGCAGGTCCTTGACGATCGGCCCGGTGATCGCGCCCGCAACGCGGTAAAAGTCGTAATTGCCGTACGTGCCCTCGGCATAGCCGCCGAAGTCGAACGATGGCGCCTTGGTATAGATGTTGATCGCACCCGCGGAGGAATTTCGCCCGGAAAGCGTGCCCTGCGGACCGCGCAGCACCTCCACGCGGTCGACCTCGCCGAGGTCGTTGAGGCCGGAACCGGTGCGGCTGCGATAGACGCCGTCGATGAACACCGTCACCGAGCTTTCGAGCCCCGGATTGTCGCCGACGGTGCCGATGCCGCGGACCCGCGCGGAGGCATTGGCCTCAGATCCGGTCGAGGACACGTTCAGCGAGGGTGCGAGCTGCGCCAATTGGCGAATATCGGTTGCGCCCGAATTCTGTAGCGCAGCCTGGCTGACCGCATTGATCGAAATCGGAACGTCGGCAAGGCGCTCGGCACGGCGGGTGGCGGTGACCACGATGTCGCCGGCGTTGAGCATTCCGGTATCGCCGGCCTGCGCCGAAGCGGTGTCGCTTTGCCCGGCGACCGCGGCGTTAGTGGTTACGGGGCTCGTCTGGTCCTGCGCCAGGGCCGGCATTGCCAGCACCGCGGCGGCGGTGGACAGAAGGGTGGCGGTAAGACGCATGGCGCTATCTCTCTCCCAATGTCATCCGAACTCTTTGAAGGTTCGGTATTGGAAGAGCGTAACGTCGATGCCGCGCTCGTCCAGCCATTTTATATGGCTGTCCCGAGTTTTTCGAAAACGCTGTCGGATAAATACAACGCCGCCGCGCTGGTCGGGCGCGGCGGACGTTACGGCAGGCTCGGCAAATTCACGCGTTACTTCGGCGCGAGCACCATCAGCATCTGACGACCTTCCATACGCGGATAGGCCTCCACCTTGGCGATTTCCTGCACCTGCTCGGCGACTCGCTGCAGCACGTTCATGCCGAGCTGGCCGTGGCTCAGCTCACGGCCGCGGAATCGCATCGTGACCTTGACCTTGTCACCTTCCTCGATGAACTCGGCGACCTTCTTCATCTTGGTGTCGTAATCGTGGTCGTCGATGTTCGGACGCATCTTGATCTCTTTGATCTCCTGCGTCTTTTGTGACTTACGCGCGAGGTTCGCCTTCTTCTGCGCCTCGTACTTGAACTTGCCGACGTCGAGGAACTTGGCCACGGGCGGATCGGCGTTGGGCGACACTTCGACTAGGTCGAGGCCGACTTCGCGCGCCTGCTCCATCGCCTCGCGCGTGTACATCACGCCGAGATTCTTCCTCGTGGTCGATCACGCGGACTTTTTGGCTCTGGATCCACTCGTTGAACCGCGGGCCGTTCATCGGAGGCGCCTGCATCGGCCGGCGCGTCATGGGAGGACGTATGGGTATTGCTCCTGAAGTGATTACGCTTGCAATATACGGCATCCCGTCGCGTTTTGGAATAGCTCCCGCTCCCCGCCCGAGAGAGAGCCGAGGTGAGGGACCGATGTCGAGCAGAGAGCGTCCTGTCGGCGTGTCTCGCGAGTGGCGAGACCGGATCGGAAGCTCGGTCCAGATCCGCCGCGTGACGTCGTTCAATCCTTCGGTGCGCTACGTGCCGGCGCGTCCAAAATGCTTCGCATCGCATTGTTGCGGTTCGTTACTTCGGTTTGCTCGTTATCGGTGATGCGACCATCGCTCGCGTAGCGATCGGACAGCGAGTCATTCACGGCATTCTCGCTCTTCGCCCGGCGCGCATCGCGGCGCGACAGCCGCCCGGCGGAATGCTCCCGGTCAATCCGTGCGTTCTTGTCGCGCACCCCGCGCTCGACGGGGACGATCCGCCCATTGATCCCGGTCTGCGCGCCAGCGGGCAGCGAAAGCGACAAGGCGAGGGTCGCCAGCAAGATACGCATCGGTCCGCTCCCTAGGTGCCCACGCATCATATGGGAGCGGACCGATCACGTCGAGCGTCAGCGCAGATCGGGCGCCCGTGCCTCGTCGCGCAACATCTGCACCGCCTCCTCCAGCGTCAGGAACGTCTGCGCCTGGCTGCCGAGCCGCCGCAGCGCGACCTTGCCTTCCTCGGCCTCGCGCTTGCCGACCACCAGCAGGTTCGGGACCTTGGCGACCGAGTGCTCGCGGACCTTGTAGTTGATCTTCTCGTTGCGCAGGTCGGTTTCGACGCGGATGCCCGCCGCGCGCAGCTTCGCGGCCACCTCATGCGCATAATCGTCGGCGTCCGACACGATCGTCGCCACCACCGCCTGCACCGGGCTGAGCCACAGCGGGAACCGGCCGGCGTGATGCTCGATCAGGATGCCGATGAACCGCTCGAACGTGCCGAGGATCGCGCGGTGGAGCATCACCGGGCGATGCCGGTTGCCGTCCTCGCCCACGTAGCTCGCGTCGAGCCGGTCGGGCAGCACGCGATCGGACTGGATCGTGCCGACCTGCCACGTCCGCCCGATCGCATCGGTCAAATGGAACTCCAGCTTCGGCGCGTAGAAAGCGCCTTCGCCCGGCAGCTCCTCGAACTTGTCCTTGATGTCCTGCGGCAGGTTCGACGCCTGCACCGCCTCGCGCAATTCCTGCTCGGAGCGGTCCCACATTTCGTCCGAGCCGAAGCGCTTCTCGGGGCGCAGCGCCAGCTTCACCGCATAATCGGTGAAGCCGAGATCCTGATAGACCGAGTGGAGCAGTTCGCAGAACTTACGCACCTCCTCGACCAACTGGTCCTCGCGCACGAAGATATGCGCGTCGTCCTGCGTGAACTGGCGGACGCGCATGATGCCATGCAGTGCGCCATGCGGCTCGTTGCGGTGACAGCAGCCGAACTCCGCCATGCGGATCGGCAGATCGCGATACGATTTGATCCCCTGCTTGAAGATCAGCACGTGCGCCGGACAATTCATCGGCTTCAGCGCCATCATGTCGGCATCACCCGAAATGACCGCGCCCTCATCCTCGGTATTGGGGATTTCGTCGGGGACGACGAACATGTTCTCGCGATACTTGCCCCAGTGGCCGGACTGCTCCCACTGGCGTGCGTCCATCAGCTGCGGCGTCTTCACCTCGGCATAATCGGCGGCATCCAGACGGCGGCGCATATACGCCTCCATCTGCCGCCACAGGATATAGCCCTTGGGGTGCCAGAAGACCGACCCTTGCGCCTCGGACTGGAGGTGGAACAGGTCCATCTCCGCGCCGATCTTGCGATGGTCGCGCTTGGCGGCTTCCTCCAGCATCGTCAGATGCGCGTCGAGCTGCTTCTTGTTGAGCCAGCCGGTGCCATAGACGCGGCTGAGCATCGCGTTCTTCTGGTCGCCGCGCCAATACGCGCCCGACACGCGCGTCAGCTTGAAGGCGTTCGGATCGAGCCGCCCCGTCGACGGCATGTGCGGCCCGCGACACATGTCGAGCCACGCGCCCTGACGATAGATCGTCAGTTCCTCACCGTCTGGCAGTTCGGCGGCCCATTCGGCCTTGAACGTCTCACCCTGCTTCTGCCACGTCTCGATCAACTGCTCGCGCGACCAGACTTCGCGCGTGAACGGCTCGTTCTTCGCGATGATCCGCCGCATCTCGGCCTCGATCGCGGGCAGATCCTCGTCGGTGAACGGGCGATCCTTCGGCGCGAAGTCGTAATAGAAGCCGTCATCGGTCGCCGGGCCGAAGGTGATCTGCGTGCCCGGGAACAGATGCTGCACCGCTTCGGCCATCACATGCGCGAAGTCGTGGCGCGCCAGCTCCAGCGCATCCGCCTCGTCCTTCTGCGTCACCAACGACAGCCGCGCATCCTGCGTCAGCGGACGCGACAGGTCGCGCAGCTCGCCCCCTTGGCCTTCATCCACCCGCGCGGCGATCGCCGCCTTGGCGAGCCCCGGCCCGATCGCGGCAGCGATGTCGGCGGGGGTGGTGCCGGACGCGACCTCGCGGACCGAACCGTCGGGCAGCGTGATCGAGAGCATTTCCATCGGAGGTCTTCCTGCACAAAGTCGAGGTGTCGGCCTAGCGATGCCGTGCCCCGACGAAAAGAGCGGCGTGGGTGATCGTCAGGGTGGAAAGCCGCCGCACCGTTCCCCCGGTCCGGGTGGGCGGTGCCGTGCGTCAGAGAATGACGCGGGCGCCGGCCCCCGGACATGGCCGGGTAGTGGTGGTAGTGAGCATCGTCTTCACCTCACCGACATAGCGCGCACGCCCGACATGCGCCAGCCATTCTCCAGCCCGGCCATTCTCCAGCCCGGCCATTCTCCAGCAAGGTTGCCGTCCCTATATCACGATCATGCCCGTCGAGATTTCGGCCAACCCGCATTTCTATTTGCTGCTCGGCGCGCTGTTCGTCGCTGCACTGGTGGCGCGACGCATTCCGATCCTGCGCACCCTGGTCAGCCTCGCATTGTGGGTCGGGGCCGGGCTGCTGCTCTACGCGACGATCGCCGAGCGCGGTCGCTTCGACCCGTGGCTCGGCCGTGCGGCGGCGGCGCTCGACATGGACGATCAGAAGGTCGCGGGCGAGGAAACGCGCATCCGCATGAGCCGCGATGGCCATTTCTACGTCCGCGCGCAGATCGGCGGGGCCGAGCGTCGCTTGCTGGTCGACAGCGGTGCGACGATCACCGCGCTGTCCCCGGCGACCGCCGCGGCGGCCGGGGTCGAGGTTAAGCCCGCCGTCTTCCCGGTGCTGCTGAAGACCGCCAACGGCACGATCCGCGCCGACACCGGCGAGGTGCGCGAGTTGCGCTTCGGCAACGTCATTGCGCGCGATCTTGCAGTGGTGGTGTCGCCTGCATTCGGTGATGTCGACGTGCTGGGGATGAACTTCCTGTCGCGGCTCAAAAGCTGGCGGGTCGAGGGCCGCACGCTGATCCTCACCCCGCATCATCCGCAGGAGACGCCCGCGAAGGCGTGAGACGTCGGCGGCGGGCCGTACCCGCCGCCGATCATGTTTGCTCAGGCCGTTCGCGCCCGGGCAACCGCGGTGTCGAAGTGGTTGCCCGGTGCCACGGTGCAGGCATCTACCGCCACCGGGATGATCCGCGCATCGTCGATCACCTCTTCGGTCGTCACCTTCTTGCCATGGCGCATCGCGGTGTCGAACGCGATCCCTTCGGGACGCAGCTTCACGAGTGCGTCCGCGGTGTCGCGGCACACCACGGTCTTCTCGGTATTGCCGTTCTTCACCAGCGCGATGGCCACCATGCCGTTCGACAGCGGCACCTGCGCCGCCTGCGCCACCCAAGGTGCCGCCGACGCGCCGGTGGCGGCGATCAGGCTGGAGAAAGCGACAACTGCGGTGAGCATCTTGTTCATCGTGCCCTCCTCTTGGCTAGGGTTAGGCCCAAAAAACGACGGATTTGCGGGGTGGTTTCGTTCCCGTATCGACATTGACAAATGTTAATCCGGGGTTTGGAAACCGTTCATTGCGTGCCCCGTACCGTCATGGCGAGCGTAGCGAAGCAACCCAGGGCGTCCTGATCCAACGCGGGATGGCTCCGCTACGCTCGCAAGGACGAAGAAGACAAACCCGCGGGCCAAGGGCGCGCTCACGTCACCCCGAACGGCACCACATGGTTCGCCTGCGTATGCCCGATCTCTGCGCGCCCGAGATACGGCACGCCCAGATCGCGGCACCAGCGCGTCATCATCTCGTCGAGCGGTTCGCTCCATTCGGGCTCATTGGGCTGCACCGCGGTCACCGCGCCCAGCCGGACGCCTGCGATGCTGCGCAATTGCGTGGCGTTGCCGAGCGTGAACAGCATTCGGTCGATCGCATACATCGGCTCCGACACTTCCTCGACGATCAGCACATGGTCGGCAAGGTCGGGGAGGTAGGGCGTCCCGACCAGTGCGGCGAGGATCGACAGGTTGAAGGCCGCGGCCGGACGTCCGTCGAGCCCCGGCTCCAGCCCCGCGCGATCGCCGCGTGCCAACCAACCCAGCGCCCGCGCCACCGTCGCATCGCCGCCATGCCGTCGGATATCGCTCGCCATCGGCCCATGCACCGCACGCCCGATCCGCCGCGCATAGAGCGCTCCCAGCAGGAACCCGACGTCGGAATAACCGAGATAGGTCTTGGTCCGCGCCGCCGCCCCGAGGTGCGGCATGATCGTCGCCAGCAACCGGTTCGACCCATAACCGCCGCGCAGGAACCAGATCGCATCGAACGCAGGATCGTTGGCGTATTCGAGGAACGCCGCCGCGCGTACCGCGTCGGACCCGGCAAAATGCCCGTCATGCGCATAGCATTGCGGATGAAAGACGAGGTCGATTTCGGGGTAGGCGACCGCTGCGAACGCGGACACCGGCGCGATCACGTCCGGGTTGGCGACGCTGCTCGCCGCCAGCACTCCGATCCGCATCGCCACCTCCTGCTTGTCACGCCCGCGCAAAGCGCCGATAGCCCGCCGCCATGCATGACGGCAACCTATCGGGCCAGCGCTTCTTTCTGGTCGGGATCGGCGGATCGGGAATGATGCCGCTGGCGATGATCCTCCGCGGGCGCGGCGCGATCGTCGCGGGCAGCGACCGGGGCCTCGACCAGGGGCGTGTGCCCGCCAAGTTCGACGGACTGCGCACGCTGGGTGTCGAGCTGTTCGCGCAGGACGGCGGCGGCGTGACCGCTCCCGAGCAGATCGTGGTGGCGTCCGCCGCGGTCGAGGACACCGTCGCCGACATCGTCGCCGCGAGCCGGCTCGGTTGCCGTCGTCTGTCGCGTGCCGATCTCAACGCCGCGCTGTTCAACGCCGCCGCGCAGCCGATCGGCGTCGCGGGAACCAGCGGCAAGTCGACGGTCACGGGCATGATCGCGACGATCCTCGACGCCGCCGGACGCGATCCGACCGTGATGAACGGCGCGGTGATGAAGGATTTCGCCAGCCCCGACCGCCCGTTCGCCAGCGCGCTGGTCGGGCAGGGCGATTCCTATGTTAGCGAGGTAGACGAAAGCGACGGCTCGATCGCGCTCTATCGCCCGCAGGTCGCGGTGCTCAACAACGTTAGCCTCGATCACAAGTCGCTCGACGAGCTGAACCGCCTGTTCGGCGATTTCATCGGCCATGCGCGCACCGCAGTGGTCAACGCCGACAATATGGACGCCGCTCGGCTGGCGATGGCGTTGCCCCCGGCGCGCGTGACGCGCTTCTCGCTGGTCGATCGAAGCGCCGACCTGTTCGCAACAGACATGGTCGCCGAGCCGTTCGCGATCCGCTTCACGCTGGTTCACGACGGCCGACAAGCACCCGTGGCGCTCAAGGTGCCCGGCCGCCACAACGTGTCCAACGCTTTGGGTGCGATCGGCGCGACGCTCGCCGCCGGTCTCTTGCTCGAACAAGCGGTGGCGGGCATCGAGCGCTTCACCGGCCTGCGCCGCCGTTTCGATCTGGTCGGCGAGGCGAACGGCGTCGCAGTGATCGACGATTTCGGCCACAACCCGGACAAGATCGCCGCGACGCTCGACACGCTCCACGCCTTCCCCGGCCGGGTGATCGCTTTGTTTCAGCCGCACGGCTACGGCCCGCTCAAGGTGATGCGCGCCGAACTCGCCGCGATGTTCGCGACACACCTGCGCGCCGACGACCTGCTCGTGCTGCCCGACCCCGTCTATCAGGGCGGCACCGTCTCGCGCGAGGTGACCAGCGCCGATGTCGTCCATGACGTGACGATTGCCGGGGGAAACGCGCTCCACATCCCCGATCGCGCCGCGGCGGCGGCGCATTGCGTCGCGCAGGCGCGCCCCGGCGACCGCATCGTCGTCATGGGCGCACGCGACGACACCTTGTCCCTGCTCGCCGGCGAGATGGTGCAGATGCTCGGTGTAAAGCACGCTTGACGTAAAGCAGCCTTGACTTGTAAAGCTTCCTTCACATGATGAGGGAGAGTCGAGATGCACGTCCAGCCCGAGATCAAGCGCTATAGCTACCGGCTCGCCGCGACGATGACCGTCTACGTCGTGACGCTGATCGGCGTGAACCTGTGGTTTCGCGCGGCGCCGCCGTCCGGCGCGCTCGCCTATCTCGCGGCGGTGCTGCCCGCACTGCCGATCGCGGGCGTGTTCGTCGTCATCGGACGCTTGATGGTAGAATTGCGTGACGAATATATCCGCGCGCAATTCGTTCGCCAGTCGCTGATCGCAACCGCGGTGACGCTGTCGATCACGACCGGCTGGGGATTCCTCGAAGGCTTCGGCCTCGCGCCGCACGTCGCCGGCTATTATGCCGCGACGATCTGGTTCGTGGTCTTCGGCGTCATCGCCACCAGCAACGCCTTGCTGACGTGGCGCGCATGCCGGGCGGCGCGATGACCAATCACCTGCGCGCATTGCGCGCCGAGCGCGGCTGGAGCCAGCAGGAACTCGCCACGCGGCTGGACGTCAGCCGTCAAAGCGTGATCGCGATCGAGAACGGGCGCTACGATCCGTCGCTGCCGCTCGCCTTCCGCATTGCCGAGACCTTCGGCAAGCGCATCGAAGAGGTGTTCGTCAGCCCCTCGGCAAGCTGACCCGCTTTCCTGACTCGCCCGCCGTTCCTATGTCCGCGCGCATGAGCATCGTCACAACGCAACCGCCGCGCCCGCGGCTCGTGTATCACCACACGCAAGGCACGTCGCCGACGATCGTCTTCCTGCCCGGCTATGCCTCCGATATGACCGGCAGCAAGGCGGTCGCGCTCGAGGAATGGGCCAAGGCGCAGGGCCGGGCCTATCTGCGCTTCGACTATGGCGGTTGCGGCGCCAGCGAGGGCAAGTTCGAGGATCAGTCGCTGGCCGACTGGCGCGACGACGCGCTTGCGATGATCGATCATGTCGATGGCCCGGTCGTGCTGGTCGGCTCGTCGATGGGCGGGTGGATCGCCTTGCTCGCCGCGCTTGCCCGGCCGGAGCGGGTCGCGGCGCTGGTCGGCATCGCCCCCGCGCCGGACTTCACCGACTGGGGCTTCTCGCAGGACGAGAAGATGTACCTGCTCCAGCACGGCCGTCTGGAGCGTCCGAACCCTTATGGCCCCGAGCCGACCGTCTATACGCGCCGCTTCTGGCAATCCGGTGAGGCCAACCGCCTGATGGGCGGGACGATCGCCTTCGACGGCCCGATGCGGCTGCTGCAAGGTCAGCAGGATCCCGACGTGCCGTGGCATCGCACCTGCCGGCTTGCCGAACTGATCCGCTCGCCGCACGTTCAGACGTGGTTGGTCAAGGACGGCGACCACCGGCTCTCGCGCGAGGACGATATCGCGTTGCTGATCCGCGCCGTCGAGGACGTGGTGCCCTGACGGGCGGGAGCAAGACGTTGAAATATCTGCACACGATGATCCGGGTCAGCGATCCCGGCAAGACGATCGCCTTCTTCGAGGTGCTCGGGCTCAAGGAAGTCCGCCGCCTCGACAATGAGGCGGGGCGCTTCACGCTGATCTTTCTTGCCACGCCCGAGGACATGAACGCGCCCGGCGAACGCGCCAACGCCGAGGTCGAGCTGACCCACAATTGGGACCCGGAGGAATATGCCGGCGGCCGCAACTTCGGCCATCTCGCCTACCGCGTCGAAGATATCTACGAGACCTGTCAGCGGATGCTCGATCACGGCTACGTCGTCCACCGCCCGCCGCGCGACGGGCACATGGCGTTCGTAAAGACGCCCGACGGCATCTCGATCGAGCTGCTGCAGAACGGCAGGCTCGAACCCGCCGAGCCATGGGCGTCGATGCCCAACACCGGGACGTGGTGAGATGCTAGAGATCGTCCGCGTCCCCGTGCTCAGCGACAATTATGCGTGGCTGCTCAACGACGGGACGCATACCGTGGCGCTCGACCCGGGTGAGGCGCAGCCGGTGCTCGACGCAGCGGCGGCGCGCGGCTGGACGATCGGCGCGGTGTGGCTGACGCATTGGCACGCCGATCACGTCGGCGGCGCGGCGGCGATCAAGCAGGCGACCGGCGCACCGGTCATTGGCCCGGAAGCCGAGCGCGCCAGGATCGAAGCGCTGGACGATGGTGTGGGGCAGGGCGATACCGTCATGCTCGGCGATCGTCGCGCCGAGGTGTGGCACGTGCCCGGCCACACCGCCGGCAACATCGCCTTCCACTTCGCGGACGACGCCGTGATCTTCACCGGCGATACCTTGTTCGCGATGGGCTGCGGCCGGCTCTTCGAGGGCACGCCGGCCGAGATGTTCGCGAACATGCAGCGCTACGCCACACTCGACGATGCGACCCGCGTTTATTGCGGGCACGAATATACGCAATCGAACGGTCGCTTCGCGCTGACGGTCGAGCCTGACAATCAGGCGCTCGTGCAGCGGATGCAGCAGGTCGACCGGCTCCGTGCAGCGGGCGAAGCAACGATCCCGACCACGATCGGTCTCGAACGTGCGACCAATCCGTTCCTGCGCGCGCCCGACGTCGCGACGTTCACGGAACGCCGCTTGCGCAAGGATCAGAGCTGACGATATGGTATCGCACGTAACCATGTCGGTGCGTGCGGATGGAAGGAGAGAAAGCGATGCGTTTCCTCGTCACCTTCGCCGCTGCGGCGGCGCTCGGGGCCGTAGCGGTGGTCGCCGCTCCGGCACAGAACACCGACAAGCCCGACAAGAACCGCATCGCTTATGAGAAGCTGCTCGCCGGCAAGACCCCCGGCAAGCCGCAGGATTGTATCGATACCCGCTTCACCCGACCGCAGCTGACCGCCTACGACGGCAAGCTGCTGTACCGTGTCAGCGGCAAGCTGGTCTATGTCACCGATACCGGTGGCGGCTGCGAGGCGGTAGCGCGCGGCGACGCGATCGTCACCCGCCAGTTCCAGACCCGGTTGTGCCGCGGCGACATCGCCCAGACCGTCAACCTCCCGGCGCGCATCCCCAGCGGTAGCTGCGCGATGGGCCAGTTCGTTCCTTATCGCTCGCAATAGGTGAGACTGCCATGACCAAGCCGACCGAAGACGATCTGACCGGCGTCGAGACGCGCCGGTCGCCCAAGGCTCAGATCGATTCGATCGGCGGGCGCAAGCTCAAGCCGGCGACGCTGATGATGGGTCACGGTTACGACCCGGCGCTGTCGGAAGGCGCGCTCAAGCCGCCGGTCTTCCTCACCTCGACCTTCGTCTTCCCCAACGCCGCGGCGGGCAAGCGCCATTTCGAGGGCGTCACCGGCAAGCGGCCCGGTGGTGCGGAGGGGCTGGTCTATTCGCGCTTCAACGGCCCCAATCAGGAAATCCTCGAAGACCGGCTCGGCATCTGGGAGGGCGCGGAGGATGCGCTGACCTTCTCCAGCGGCATGTCGGCGATCGCGACCTTGTTCCTGTCGCTGGTGCGACCGGGTGACACGATCGTCCACTCCGGCCCGCTCTATGCCGCGACCGAAACGCTGATCGCACGCGTGCTGGGTCGCTTCGGGGTCAATTGGCTCGACTTTCCGGCGGGCGCGACCCGCGAGGAGATCGACGCGGTCATGAAGAAGGCCAACGACGCCGGTCGTGTGGCGTTGATCTATCTCGAGAGCCCAGCCAACCCGACCAACGCGCTGGTCGACGTCGAGGCGGTACGCGCCAGTCGAGACGCCATCTTCGCCGATGCCGAGGAACTGCCGCCGATCGCGATCGACAACACCTTCCTCGGCCCACTCTGGTCGCAGCCGCTCCAGCATGGTGCCGATGCGGTGGTCTACAGCCTCACCAAATACGCCGGCGGCCATTCCGATCTGGTCGCGGGCGCGGTGCTGGGGGCCAAGCCGCTCATCAACACGATCCGCGCGATGCGCAACACGATCGGGACGATCTGCGACCCGAATACCGCGTGGATGCTGATGCGCAGCCTCGAAACGCTGGAATTGCGGATGAGCCGCGCTGGCGAGAATGCCGCCAAGGTCTGTGCCTTCCTGCGCGATCAGGAGAAGGTCGAACTTGTCGGCTATCTCGGCTTCCTCGCCGAGGCGGAGGGCCGACAGGCCGACATCTACCGCCGCCACTGCACGGGCGGGGGCTCGACCTTCTCGCTCTACCTGAAGGGCGGCGAGCCCGAGGCATTCCGCTTCCTCGACGCGCTGAAGATCGCCAAGCTCGCGGTCAGCCTCGGCGGCACCGAGACGCTCGCCAGCCACCCGGCGGGCATGACGCACCTGTCGGTCGCGGACGAGCGCAAGCAGGCGCTCGGCATCACCGACAATCTCGTCCGCATCTCGATCGGCGTCGAGGACGCCGACGATCTGGTCGCCGACATGGAACAGGCGCTGGCGGCGATCTAGAGTTTGATCCACCCGGTTTGCACACTTATTCATCGTCACCCCGGCGAAGGCCGGGGCCCAGTTGGGAAGGTCGACGAAATTAGGCGCAACCTACATCATTAGCGTCCCCCAACTGGGCCCCGGCCTTCGCCGGGATGACGCTTCTGCTTGGATGGATCACCCTCTAGGGTAACCGCGGCTTCATCCGTCATGCCGGACTCGTTCCGGCATCCACCGTTCCGCTAACGGGTAAGTGTTGATCCTGCGGAACGGTGGACCCCGGAACAAGTCCGGGGTTACGGAATGATCGGGACAGTGTTTTCGAGTTGATTCGAGGAGCTTTCCTGCGGCCTGTCAAAAAAGCATCGTCACCGGTTCGATGCCGAAGCGATGGTGGCAAGCGACCAAAATCAAACGCCTTCCGTCATTGCGAGCGTAGCGAAGCAATCCAGGACGTCCTGATCCGGCGCTGAATTGCGTCGCTCCGCTCGCAAGGACAACCGAGGCTCGACCGGCATCGACTTCGCCGCGCGCCTATGACACGGCCGCGCGATGGAAACATTCGACGCGATCGTGCTGGGCGCGGGCGGGGCAGGGTTGATGGCGGCGGCGGTCGCCGGGCAGCGCGGCCGGCGCGTCGTCGTACTCGATCATGCCGAGGCGCCGGGCAAGAAGATCCTGATCTCCGGTGGCGGCCGCTGCAACTTCACCAACCTGCACACCGCGCCCGACCGCTACCTCTCCGCCAACCCGCATTTCGCCAAGTCCGCGCTCGGCCGCTACACCGCGCGCGACTTTCTCGACATGGTCGAACGCCACGGCATCGCCTGGCACGAAAAGACGCTCGGACAATTGTTCTGCGACGGCTCGGCGCGCGCGATCGTCGACATGCTGCTTGGTGAGTGCGAGCTGGGCGGCGTCACGATCCGCCTGGGGCATTCGCTCGGCGAGATCGGCCACGCCGATGGCCGCTTCACCGTCGCGCACGGCGACCGCAGCTATACCGCCCCGGCGCTGGTGATCGCGACGGGCGGGCCGTCGATCCCCAAGATGGGCGCCACCGGCATCGCCTATGACATCGCGCGTCGCTTCGGCCTCAAGGTCGTCGAGCCGCGCCCGGCGCTGGTCCCCTTGACCTTGCCCGGCGACGAAGCGCTCTTCCGCGCCCTCTCAGGGGTCGCTACGCCGGTCGTCGCCCGCGCCGGTAAGGCCGCTTTTGCCGAAGCCGCGCTCTTTACCCATCGCGGCCTGTCCGGCCCCGCGATCCTGCAAGCGTCGAGCTACTGGCGGCACGGCGAAGCGGTCGCGATCGACTTCCGCCCCGACGCTGCCCCCGGCTGGCTGACCGGCGCCAAGCGCACGCGACCGCGGGGCACGCTCGCGCAGGTCCTCGATTTGCCGTCACGGCTCGCCGACGTGCTCGCCGAGCGGCTCGGCGTCGGCGAACTCGGCGCGACGACCGACCGCGCGCTGGCGGAGGCCGAGCGCCGCCTGTCCGATTGGCACTTCCATCCCGATGGCACCGAAGGCTTTGCCAAGGCCGAGGTGACGGTCGGCGGCATCGCGACCGATGCTTTGTCCTCGAAGACGATGGAGGGGCGCAAGGTGCCCGGCCTGTACGCGATCGGCGAGGCGGTCGACGTCACCGGCTGGCTTGGCGGCTATAACTTCCAATGGGCATGGGCGAGCGGTTGGGCTGCCGGGCAGGCGATTTAGCCTCTATCGTCGTTGCGACCCCGGCCTGCATCGGGGTCGCAACGACGACCGACTATCGCGTCGGGTCGATCAGATACTTCTCCCCCGTTGCCTTGCGCTCGTAGGCGCGCAGCACGTCCGGGTTCAGCGCTTCCTTCAGTCCGATGGTCGCGGTGTAGTTGCTGGCGAAGGTCGTGGTCAGCTCGTCGGCGATCCGCTGCCGCATCCGCTGCGCCGTTTCCGCCCCCGCTTTCTTCAGCCACGGGAACAGCAGGAAGCCCGACACGCTCCACTGGAACCCGAACGCCAGCCGGTTGAGCGTCGTCGGTCCGGTATCGAGCGCACCGTAGATATACAGCTGCTTGAACGTATCCGAGCCATAGCGGCTGTACTCGCCCGCATTGCGGCTCGCGGCCTGCTCCATCGCCTGCAGGATATCGCTTCCCAGCGACCCGCCGCCGATCGCGTCGAAGGCGATCGTCGCGCCCGTCTCGGCGCACGCATCCGCCAGCTTCGCGCGGAAATCCTCGTCCTGGCTGTTCAGGACGTAGGTCGCGCCGATCGCGCGCAGGATCTCCGCCTGCTCGGGCTTGCGAACGATGTTCACCAGCGGCACGCCATCGGCGAGGCAGATCTTCTGGAGCATCTGCCCGAGGTTCGATGCCGCGGCGGTATGGACGATCGCCTTATGCCCCTCTGCGCGCATCGCCTCGACGAACGCGAGCGAAGTCAGCGGGTTGACGAACATCGCCGCGCCGTCCGCCGCGCTGGCACCCTCGGGCAGCGGCACCACCTCGCGCAGCTTGGCGAGCCGGTATTGAGCGAACATCGCGCCGCCGATCATCCCGACCTTGCGGCCGACCAGTTCCTGCCCCTGCGCACCCGCGGCGACCACCGTTCCTGCGCCTTCGTTGCCCACCGGCAGCGACTGGCCGACCCGCGCACGCAGCCCCTTCACTCGCCCGTCCGGAACCTGGAAGCGCAACGCCGGCGCGTCAGGCGTGCCGACCTCTTCCAGCGTCGTCACATCGGCCGGTCCCAGCAACAGCCCGAGGTCGGAAGGATTGATCGGCGCGGCCTCGACGCGCACCAGCACCTCGTCGTCGCCGGGCGTCGGATACGTGACCTCTTCTAGCCTCAGTGTCAGCGAGCCATCGGCGTCGACCACCGATCGCAGTTCCAAACCCTTGGTGTCGCTCAACTTGGCCTCCTCATTTGGTGATCCGGCATGGGCCTGACTATGGGGTCGGTCAAACCCGTTCTCAACGTCGCCCAACCGCGCTACCGCGGGCGGCATGTTCGACCTCGACGCCTATCTCGCCCGTATCGACCTTCCCGCGCGCCCGACCCGCGATGCCGCCGGCCTGTCGCGCGTCCAGCATGCGCACCGTCTCGCGATCCCGTTCGAGAGCCTCGACGTGCTGCTCGGCCGCGCGATCGCGATCGACGGGGCGAGCGTCGCCGCCAAACTGGTCACCGCGCGGCGCGGCGGCTATTGCTTCGAGCACAACCGCCTGTTGCTCGACGCGCTCGCCGCGCTCGGCTTCACCGCGCGGCCGTTGCTCGCGCGGGTCTGGCTCGGCGCCACCGCGATGCCGCCGCTGACGCACACGCTGTCGCTGGTGACGATCGACGGCCAGCCGTGGATCGCCGACGCCGGCTTCGGCGGCAGCTACGCCCCGGTCATGCCGCTGGAGGATGGGGCACAGGGCGAAGCGCCCGACGGCGCGCACTTCCTGCTGGTTGGCGATGACGAACGCGCCGGGGAGGGCGGCTGGCTGCTGCTCCGTGACGGCGATCCGACCACCACCGATGGCCGGGGGACGGGGCCGGGCTGGCAGCCGCAATATAGCTTCACCACGACCGAAGTGCATGACAGCGATCTGGCGCTGGGCAATCACTGGTCGATGAGCGCGCCGGGCAGCCGCTTCACCCGCACGGCCGTGACGAGCATCGTCCTGCCGCGCGGCTTCGCGTCGCTGATCGACCGCCAGTATCGCCGCCGCGCAGCGGAGACGATCGCCGAGGCGGAGATCACCGATCCGCGCGTCTATCGGATGCGGCTGAGCATGATGTTCGGGATCGACCTTAGCGCGAATGAGGTCGAAGAACTTGGATTGTTTGGATGATGATCGCCGATCGTCCACCGCCCTACCTTCCAGGATCTCAGCCGGGCGCGACAAGACAAAAGTGCCGAGGCGACGGCTGGCATTTGACGGAGTAATGGCTATGATCGTCACGCGCAGTCGACGGAACTGCGTACGATAGGAGAGTTTTGTGACGAACGTCTGTTGTAGCCCATTGTCGCGTCGTCATTTTCTTTCCGGCGTCGCCGGCAGCGCGCTTTTGGCCGGCGTTACCGTCCCCACCCTTGCGCAGGTGAGCACCCCCGCCAAGCTCCAGCCGTTCGACATGCAGGACGTCGACCTGCTCGACAGCCCGTTCCTCCATGCGCAACGCCAGACCGAGGCATATCTGCTCCGGCTCCAGCCCGACCGAATGCTCCACAACTTCCGCATCAATGCCGGCTTGAAGCCCAAGGCGGCGGTGTATGGCGGCTGGGAATCCGAGCCGATGTGGGCGGAGATCAACTGCCACGGCCACACGCTCGGCCATTATCTCTCCGCCTGCGCGCTGGCCTATCGCGCCACCGGCAAGCAGGAGTACCGCAAGCGCATCGTCTATATCGCCCGCGAACTGGCGGCGTGTCAGAAGGCGGCGAACAGCGGCCTCGTCTGCGCCTTCCCCAAGGGCGCGGCGCTTCTGTCGGCGCATCTGCGCGGCGAGCCGATCACCGGGGTGCCGTGGTATACGCTCCACAAGGTCTATGCCGGCCTACGTGACGCGACGCTGCTCGCGGACAGTGCGGCGGCGAAGGCGGTACTGCTGCGGCTCGCCGATTGGGGCGTGGTCGCCACCCGTCCGCTCAGCGACGCTCAGTTCGAGGAGATGCTGAAGACCGAATATGGCGGCATGAACGAAGTCTATGCCGACCTGTTCGTGATGACGGGAAACGCTGACTATCAACGACTTGCGGAGCGTTTCTCGCAAAAGGCGATACTCGCGCCGCTGGTGAAGGCGCAGGATCAACTCGACGGCTTGCATGCCAACACCCAGATCCCGAAGATCATCGGCTTCCAGCGTGTGCATGAGGTAGGCGGCGACGCCAGCTACCATGCCGCCGCGCAATTCTTCTGGAAGACCGTCGCCCGCACCCGCGCCTTCGCGACCGGCGGGCATGGCGACAACGAACATTTCTTCGCGATGGCCGATTTCGACAAGCACGTCTTCTCGGCAAAGGGGTCGGAGACGTGCTGCCAGCACAACATGCTCAAGCTGACGCGGCAGCTGTTCCTGCAGGATCCGCGCGCCGATTACGCAGACTATTACGAGCGCACGCTCTACAACGGCATCCTCGCCTCGCAGGACCCCGACAGTGGGATGGCGACCTATTTCCAGGGTGCGCGCCCCGGCTACATGAAGCTGTACCACACCCCGGAGGACAGCTTCTGGTGCTGCACCGGGACCGGAATGGAAAATCACGTCAAGTACCGGGACTCGATCTATTTCCACGACGGGCGCCAGCTTTACGTCAATCTGTTCATCCCATCGTCGTTGAAGTGGCGTGAGCAAGATGTTGTTTTAACACAAGAAACATCCTTCCCCGCGCAGTCCGGCACGCGGCTGCGGATCGCGGCGAAGCGCCCGGCCTTGCTTGCGCTCAAGCTGCGCCACCCGCGCTGGAGCCATACCGCCACGGTGCTGGTCAACGGTGTCGAGGCGGCGACTTCGGTCGAACCCGGCAGCTATGTCACGCTCGACCGGACGTGGAAGGATGGCGACAGGGTCGACTTGCGGCTGGTCATGGAGCCCGCCGCCGAGCGGGCCCTGCGGCGCCGCAGATCGTCGCCTTCACCTACGGCCCGCTGGTGCTGGCCGGCGCGCTCGGCAAGCAGGGGCTTGCGCCCGGCGCGGACATCATCGTCAACGAGCGCAAATACGGCGAATACAATGATGCGCCGGTCGCGGTGCCGGTGCTCGCGGGCGACCCCGACGCGCTGGTCAAGAGCATCCGCCCGACCGGCAATCCGCTCGAATTCACGATCGTTGCACAGGACGGGACGCCGGTCCGGCTGATCCCCTATCACCGCGTCGCGCACGAACGCTACGCGACCTATTGGCAACTCGCCTAGCGCAACACCGGGGCAGGTTGGATCACCGTCGCACAGCGATCGCCTGTATGGCGCTGACGGTGGTTCGATGCGGTCCGGCCTTGCTCCGGATTGCGACGTGGTCATCCTTACCCAGCAATGACGGCAAAAGACAAACCTGCGTCATCATGTTCGGGCGCGATCGATCCCAAGATTCTGCTGTCTTCGTGCGGTGATCTTTGTCACCAGCATTCGGGTGACGGAGGGTCTGAATGCACAAGTGGTTTATCGTCGCCGCGCTGGCGACGACGGGATTTTCGGCCGTGGCTGACGCGCAGGGGGCAGTTGCGCAGACGCCGCTGACACTTGAGCGGGTGTTCGCCACCCCCGATCTCGCGGGACCGCAGCCGCGCGCGCTCAAGCTGTCGCCGGACGGCACGTTGCTGACCTTCCTGCGCGCGCGCCCCGACGACAAGGACCGGCTCGACCTGTGGGCACGCGACACCAGCACCGGCGCGGAGCGGATGCTGGTAGACAGCCTCAAGGTCGGCTCTGGCGCCGAATTGTCCGAAGCCGAGAAGATGCAGCGCGAACGCGCCCGGATCGGCGCGCTCAAGGGGATCGTCGCCTATGACTGGGCCGCGGACGGTCGCAACCTGCTCGTGCCCGTTGACGGCAATCTGTATCTTGCCGGTGTCGACGGGCAGGTCCGCCGGATCACCGACGTGCCCGGCGGCGTGCTCAACGCCAACGTTTCCCCGCGCGGCGGCTTCGTCAGCTATGTCCGCGACCAGAACGTCTGGGTCCAGCCGCTCGGTGGCGGTGCGGCGCGCGCACTGACCAGCGAGGGCAAGGGCCTCGTCCACTTCGGCGAGGCGGAGTTCGTCGCGCAGGAGGAAATGCACCGCACCGACGGTTATTGGTGGAGCCCCGACGATCGCTACGTCGCGGTCGAGCGGTTCGACGAAACGCCGGTCAAGGTCTTCACGCGCGCCGCGATCGGCGCGACCGGCACCAGCATCTACGAGCAACGCTACCCCGCCGCCGGCACGCCCAACGTGCTGGTCGACTTGTACGTGATGCGCGCCGACGGATCGGGGAAGGTGAAGGTCGATCTCGGCAGCGACCCCGACATCTATCTGGCGCGCGTCGATTGGTTGCCGGACGGCTCGGCGCTGCTCGTCCAGCGCGAGAACCGCGCGCAGACGAAGCTCGACATGCTCCGCGTCGATCCGGCGACCGGCAAGGCGACCGTGCTCTTCACCGAGTCCGCGCGTGCGAAGAGCTGGATCAATCTCTCCGACAGCTATCGCCCGATGGAGGACGGCAGCCTGTTGTGGCGCTCCGAGCGTGACGGCTTCGGACATCTCTGGCGATTGAAGGGCGGCCGCTGGACGCAACTCACCAAGGGCGATTGGGTGGTCACCGGGCTGGTCGCGGTCGATGAGCCGAAGGCGCGCGCCTATTTCCTCGGGACGAAGGACGACGTCCTCGAACAGCATCTCTACGCGCTCGACCTGAAGCGCGGCGGCATCACGCGGCTGACCGAGCGCGGCTGGAACAACAGCGTCACCGCCGACGGCAAGGCGCAACGCTTCCTCGTCACCCGCTCCAACCCCAACCAGCCGCCGCAGACCTATCTCGCCGACGCCGGCGGCAAGCGGCTGGCCTGGATCAACGAGAACCGCGTCGAGGGCGCGCATCCCTATGCCCCGTATCTCGCCAGCCATCGCCCGGTGCAGTTCGGGACGATCAAGGCCGCGGACGGCAGCACCGATCTTCACTGGCAGATGATCACGCCGGTGATGGCGCCGGGCAAGCGCTATCCGGTGTTCTTCCAGCATTATGGCGGGCCGGGGTCGCAGGGCGTGGTCCGCAACTGGAAGAACCCGCTGATCCAGCATCTGGTCAGCCGCGGCTGGATCTATTTCGAGCTGGACAATCGCGGCTCGCCCAACCGCGGCGTCGCCTTCGAAAGCGCGATCTGGCACGCGATGGGCACCGTCGAGGTCGCCGATCAGCTCAAGGGTGCGGATTACCTGAAGACGCTCGCCTTCGTCGATCCGGCGCGGATCGCCACTTATGGCTGGTCCTACGGCGGCTATATGTCGCTCAAGATGGCCGAGGCCGATCAGGACGTCTATGCCGCTGCGATCTCGGGCGCGCCGGTCAGCGACTGGCACCTGTATGACACGCATTATACCGAGCGGTACATGGGCGATCCGCGTGTCGACGGCGTCGCCTATGACGCGTCGCGTGCGGTGATCGATCCGAAGAAGATCACCACGCCGCTGCTGCTGATGCACGGCATGGCCGACGACAACGTCTTCCTCGACAATTCCACCAAGGTGGCGGCGGACCTGCAGGCCGCCGACATGCCGTTCGAGATGATGCTCTATCCCGGCAAGACGCATTCGGCGGTGCGCGACATCCACGTCTGGACGACGATCGAGCGCTTCCTCGACCGGCACATCGGCGACAAGCCGGAATGACCCGATCGCGACGACGGTGTCATTTCGCCGTCGTCGTCGTTGGCTAACGCCCCCGCGATGCGCTTCCTGACCCTGTTTCACCTGTCGCCGTTCCTCGACACCGCGATCAGTTACGTGACCGCCTTCGTGCTCGGCACGGCGATCGGGGCGGAGCGGCAGTATCGGCAGCGGACGGCGGGGCTGCGCACGAATGCGCTGGTGGCGATCGGTGCGGCCGCGTTCGTCGACCTCGGTCAACGACTGGGCGGCGACGTCGAGTCGATCCGGGTCATCTCCTATGTCGTATCCGGGATCGGTTTCCTCGGCGCCGGCGTCATCATGAAGGAGGGGATGAACGTCCGCGGCCTCAACACCGCCGCGACGTTATGGTGTTCGGCCGCCGTCGGGGCGATCGCCGGGTCCGACATGGTGGCGGAGGCGGTGTTGCTGACCGGTGTGGTGCTGTTCGCCAACACCGCGCTTCGGCCATTGGTCGACGCGATCAACCGCATTCCGTTCGCGGGCGGCACGGTGGAGGCGACCTATAGCGTGACGATCACGGTCGCGGTCGAGGAAGCGGGGCCGCTCGGCGATCTGCTGGTCGAGCATCTGGAGAATGCGCAACTGCCGGTCGCCGACCTCGCGACGCAGGAACGCGGCGAGGAACAGGTCGCGCTCGTCGCCACCCTGGTCGGCACGAATGTGGCGCATAGCGAACTGGATACGCTGGTCGAGCACCTGTCGCGCGTCCATGGCATCGACCACGCCACCTGGCAGGTAAGCACGCACGATTAGGAAAGCGGATGGACGACCTTGCGCAACGGCGATAGGGCCGGGCCATCAGCGGAGGTTTTGATGGGTTATCGGGTAGTAGTGGCGGGAGCCACGGGCAATGTCGGGCGCGAGATGGTCAACATCCTCGCCGAGCGGCAGTTTCCGGCGGACGAGATCGCGGTGCTCGCCTCGTCGCGCTCGGTCGGTGACCAGATCGAGTACGGCGACACCGGCCGGATGCTCAAGGTGCAGAACATCGAGCATTTCGATCCCGCCGGCTGGGACATGGCGCTGTTCGCGATCGGCAGCGAGGCCACCGCGGTCTATGCGCCGAAGTTCGCCGCGGCGGGCTGCACCGTGATCGACAATTCGTCGCTCTACCGCATGGACCCCGACGTGCCGCTGATCGTGCCGGAGGTGAATGCCGCCGCGATCGACGGCTACAAGCGCAAGAACATCATCGCCAACCCGAATTGCTCGACCGCGCAGATGGTCGTCGCGCTCAAGCCGCTGCACGACGCCGCCACGATCAAGCGCGTCGTCGTCGCGACCTATCAATCGGTGTCGGGCGCGGGCAAGATCGGGATGGACGAGCTGTTCGAGCAGAGCCGCAACATCTTCGTCGGCGACCCGGCCGAGCCGAAAAAGTTCACCAAGCAGATCGCCTTCAACGTCATCCCGCACATCGACAGCTTCCTCGACGACGGGTCGACCAAGGAAGAGTGGAAGATGGTTGTCGAGACCAAGAAGATCCTCGATCCCAAGATCAAGGTGACCGCCACCTGCGTGCGCGTGCCGGTGTTCGTCGGCCATTCCGAGGCGCTGAACATCGAGTTCGAGAACGAACTGTCGGCCGAGGACGCGCAGAACATCCTGCGCGAAGCGCCCGGCGTGATGCTGATCGACAAGCGCGAGGACGGTGGTTACGTCACCCCGATCGAAAGCGCCGGCGACGACGCCACCTATGTCAGCCGCGTCCGCGAGGACCCCACGGTCGAGAACGGCCTGGCGTTGTGGTGCGTCAGCGACAACCTCCGCAAGGGCGCGGCGCTCAATGCGGTGCAGATCGCCGAACTGCTCGGCCGCCGGCATCTCAAGAAGGCCGACGAGACCGGCGAGGAAGACTTCCAGGCGGTGCTGACCGCGGAGTAAGCATACTCTACCCGTCATTCCCGCGAAGGCGGAATCCAGACGCGCAGGCCTTCGAAAGAGCCCTGACGTCATAGGTTCTGGATCCCCGCCTTCGCGGGGATGACGGCCGTCGAGAGGGGGCAGCCGTACGCCCCCTCAATACCCGCGATACCGCCCCGGCCGATGCCACGCGATCAAGATCCCGCTGATCGCCGCCGACGACACCGCCGACCACCCGACCCGCTCAGGCGGCAGAAACGCTAGCGCGGTCAGCAGGATGAGCGTGTCGATCGCCATCTGCGTCCGTCCGGCGTTCCATCCGCGCGTCTTCTGCAGCCACAAGGTCACCACCCCGGTCCCGCCGATCCCGGCATGATGCCGCGCCAGCGCCAGCGCACCGAAGCCGATCACCGATCCACCCGCCAGCGCCGCGAAGGCCGGATCGATATGCGCGATCGTCAGTCCGATCCGCGTCCACGTCCCCAACGCCGCCACCCCCGCACCGACCAGCACGGTACGCAGCGTGAAACGCCGTCCCATCGCCTTCCACGCCAGCCACATGAAGGGCAGGTTGATCAACGTGAACAGCGCGCCCGTCGGCAGCGGCACCGCATAGGAGATCAGCAACGCGATTCCCGCGGTCCCGCCCGTCACCAGCCCGGCGGCGTGCAGCAGCGCCAGCCCGAGCACAACGAGGATGCAGCCGAGCGTCAGCGCATAGGCGTCCTCGATGGCGGAATGGGGCAGGGGCTGGTCCGGCGTCACAAGCAATCCCTATCCACGTCGGTGGTGTGCTGCAACGCAGCATCGATGGACGCGGCGCGTGCCGGTGCGTAGAGCCGGCGGCATGAGCCCTATCATGACCGGTGGCTGCCAGTGCGGCGGCATACGCTACAGCGTCGTGGTGACCGACGACGACGCCTATCTCTGTCATTGTCGGATGTGCCAGCGCGCGACCGGCGGCGTATTCGCGGCGCTCAAACAAGTGCCCCGCGCCGCGGTCACCTGGACGACCCGCCAGCCCGATCGTCGTGCTTCGTCGGAAATCGCTCAGCGCGGCTTCTGTGCCGAATGCGGCACGCCGCTGACCTACGAAGGTGTGAGGTCGGACAATCTGGACCTGACGGTCGGAAGCTTCGACGAAGCGCACCGGTTGAAACCGGTCGGACATTTCGGCGTCGAAAGCCGCCACCCGGCCTGGAGAGACACGGCAAACCTGCCCGAGAAGCGGACGCAGGATCTCCCGAACATCGTCAGCCAATGGATGGAAACGCGCGGCCATGTCCCCGACTGAAACCCGATATTTCGATAGCTTCGACGGACAGCGGATCGCGTGGCGTGAGTTGGGGGAAGGGCGCCCCGTGGTGCTGATCCACGGTTTCTTCTCCGATGCGCAGACCAATTGGTTGAAATACGGCCATGCCGCCGCGATCGCCGCGGCCGGTTTCCGGGTGATCATGCCCGATCTGCGGGCACACGGCGAAAGCGCCCGACCGCACGACAGCGCGTCATACCCACCCGACGCTTTGGCGCGGGATGGTCACGCGTTGCTCGCTCATCTCGGGTTGAGTGATTACGATCTCGGCGGTTATTCGCTGGGCGCGCGAACGACGGTACGGATGCTCGCGACCGGCGCGACGCCGCGTCGCGTGGTGATCGCCGGCATGGGCCTGGACGGCATCACTCGCGCCGACCGCCGCGCCGGACACTTCCGCAACATCCTGACCAACCTCGGGAAACACGAACGCGGCAGCCCCGAATGGATGGCCGAGGCGTTCCTGAAGACGACCGGTGGCGATACCGTCGCGCTGCTCGGGATCATCGACACGTTCGTCGGCACCCCCGAGGCTACGCTCGAGGCGATCGTGCAGCCGGTGCTGGTCGTCAGCGGCAAGGACGACGACGACAACGGCTCCGCGCCCGCCCTCGCCGACGCGCTCCCGCAGGCACGCTATGTCGAGGTGCCGGGCAACCACATGAGTGCGGTGACCAAAGCCGAACTCGGCCAGGCGATCGCAAGCTTTCTCAAAGGATAAGGCTCAATCCCGGTCATCCCGGACTTGATCCGGGATCCCGCTTCTTCTGCTCGCGAGTAAGCGACGCCCCGGAAGAAAACCGGGGCGTCGGACGAAATCACGCCTTCTCGGGGATCGTGTTCTCGTCGGCGATCTTCGCCTCGAATGACTTGGAAGAATCCTTGCCATCCGGCTGATGCGCCTTGGCCTTCTTCGCGCCGTCGGGTGCAGGAAGCTGCGGCGACTTGGGCGTTGAGCCACGTAGCGTCAGCAGCGCAGCCGTCGCTGCCGCACCGATCGCCGCGACGCCGCCGGCGATCGCCGCCGCGCCCCATTTGCCGCCGACCTTGTCGATCGCGGACTCGCTGCGCGACGCGGACTTTCGGCCCGTCGTGGCCCGCGGCTTCGCCGGCGTGGCGCGGGCGCGCTTGGTCGCCGGCTTCTTGGCGGGGGCGGCGCTGGTATCCGACTTCGTCGCCTTCGTCTTGGCAGCCCGAGGCGCCGCCGCCTTCGGCGCAGCGGCCTTGCGCGGCGCACGGCGGCGCGGAGTGGCGGGCTTCGATGCCGCCGGCGTCGGCGTATCGCTGGTGTCGTCGGCCATGATCTGCTCCCATATCGATGGTTTCGGGAGCGCAACGCACGGACGCCGCTGTGTTTCCAAGCCGATCAGCGAAACGGCGGCTCGTTGAACGCGCGCAGCTTGCGGCTGTGCAGCTTCGCACCCTCGCGACGCAGCTCCTCGCACGTCTCGATCCCGATCCGCATATGTTCGCTGATCGCGCGTTCGTAGAAGCGATTGGCCTGGCCGGGCAGTTTCAACTCGCCGTGCAGCGGCTTGTCCGAGACGCACAGCAACGTTCCATAAGGCACGCGGAAACGATAGCCCTGCGCCGCGATCGTCGCCGATTCCATGTCGATCGCCACGGCGCGGCTGAGCGAGAAGCGCAGCGCCGAGCGGGCGTAGCGAAGCTCCCAGTTACGATCGTCGGTGGTGACGATCGTCCCGGTACGCAGCCGCCGCTTCAATTCGTCGCCTGACTGACCCGACACCGTCTCCGCCGCGCGCGCCAGCGCCTGTTGTACCTCGGCGATCGCCGGCACGGGAATTTCGGGCGGCAGCATGTCGTCGAGCACATGGTCGTCGCGCAGGTAGGCGTGCGCGAGCACATAATCGCCGATCCGCTGCGACGGCCGCAGCCCGCCGCAATGCCCGATCATCACCCACGCTTCCGGGCGCATCACCGCGAGATGGTCGCAGATCGTCTTTGCGTTCGATGGGCCGACGCCGATGTTGACGAGCGTGATCCCCGTGCGGTCGTCGGCCATCAAATGATAGGCCGGCATCTGCAACCGCCGCCATGCGCTGTCGTCGAGCATCGCGGGATCGTCGCCCGCCTTGAACAGCACGCCGCCCGGCCCCGACAGCGCGGTGAAGCGGCCTCCCTCGCTCACCTGCTGCGCACCCCAGCGGACGAATTCGTCGACATAGCGGTGATAGTTGGTGAACAGCACGTAGCGCTGGACATGCTCGGGCGGGGTGCCGGTGTAATGACGCAGCCGCGCAAGGCTGAAGTCGGTACGCAACCCGTCGAACAATGCCAGCGGGCGCGTGCCGTCGATCGACGCCCATAGCCCGTCGGCGATCTCGTCGCCGATAAACGCCAGTTCGGTGGTCGGAAAATAGCGTGCCAGCTCGGCAGCGGAAGTCGCGTCCAGGCTCAACGCATGATGCGGTTCGATGACATAGGGGTAGGGGATCTCCTGCGTCCCCGGGACCGCATCGACCTTAACGTCGTAATCCTCGATCAACAGCGTCAGCTGCTCGACCAGATAATCGGCGAACGCCGCGGGTTTGGTGACGCTGATGCGATAGTCGCCAGGGCTGACCAGCCGCCCGAACGAGCGCATCGGGGTAGGGCGTCCGTCGCCACCGGCAAAGCGCAAGCGGATTTCGGGATAGGCGAACGCGCCGTCGTTTCGCGCGCTGCGTTCGGGCACGGAGCCATCGGCGATATAGGCGGTAATCGCCGCCTTCAGTCGGTCGACGGAGGCGGTGTAGAGCCGGTCGAGTTCCCGGACGAGGTCGTTCGCTGTCATGTCGGACGGTTACATAGTCCGCATGACCGGGGCAAGTCGCCCCGCCGTCAAACGGCGGGGCGTGTAACGCTCACAGTGTTTCGAGCAGGTGATCCGCCGAGCTGACGCGGAACTCGCCGGGTGCCTCGACATGAAGCGACTCGACGACGCCATCGTTGACGACCATCGCATACCGCTGGCTGCGGCGGCCCATCCCGAACTTTGTGCCGTCCATATCGAGACCCAGCGCGGCCGCGAAATCGGCATTGCCGTCGGCCAGCATCGTGATGCCCTGCGCGTCATTGGCCTTTGCCCATGCCTCCAGCACGAACGGATCGTTGACCGCGGTGCAGGCGATCTCATCTATGCCCTTCGCCTTCAACGCGTCGGCCTTCTCGATGAAACCGGGGAGGTGCTTGGCCGAGCAGGTCGGCGTGTACGCGCCGGGCACGGCGAACAGCGCCACGCGGCGGCCCTTGAAATAGTCGGCGGTGTCGATCGGCTCGCGGCCATCGGCGACAAGCTTCGTAAGCTGCACGGAAGGAAGGGGTTCGCCGATACCGATGGGCATATAGATAACTCCGGTTAGGATGGGCGCCAGCGATGGCGAGTGCGCGCGGCGATTTCAAGCTTTGGCAACCGCGGCCGGAGCGCCTAAGTCACAGCCATGGAGCAAGCGACCTATTTCACCGGCCAGTTCCTGCTCGCGATGCCGGGCATCGGCGACGCGCGGTTCGATCATTCGGTGATTGCGATGTGCAGCCATGACGAACAGGGTGCACTCGGGATCGGCGTGGGCGCGACCGTCAACGGCCTCGGGCTGCACGAGGTGCTGGAGCAACTGGAGATCGCGCCCGGAGTCGCGCCCGACGCGCCGGTGCATTTCGGCGGACCCGTCGAGCCGCGGCGCGGCTTCGTTCTCCATTCGGACGATTGGGGCGGTCAGGACACGCTCGATGTCGCGGGCCGCTGGCGCCTGTCGGGAACGCTCGACGTGTTGCGGGCGATCGCTGCGGGAACCGGACCGTCGCAATGGCTGGTCGCGCTCGGCTATGCCGGATGGGGGCCGGGACAGCTCGAGGTCGAATTGACGCGACACGGCTGGCTCAATGTCGAGGACACGACGGACATGCTGTTCGCCACCCCGGTCGAGGAACGCTGGACGCGCGGCTTCGTCGCGGCCGGCGTCGATCCGCGGCTATTGTCGAGCCAGTGCGGTCATAGCTGACGCGTTCTCGATGCGAGCGCGGTCCAGGGCGTCGCCGCTCGTCCATATTCTTGAACAAGGCAGTGTCCCCGTGCGCCGGGAAGCGCCACCGATGGGCACCGATCACATATAAAGATACCTTTATATTTGATCCGCGCAGGCATCGCGGCTAAGGCGCGCGGATGCCGATCGGTGTGGTGCATGCCTTGGTCGGCCTCATCTGAGTGGAGACAACGCCGTGGCAACCGCCCCCGTGCTCGAAAAGAACGACTACGTCATCAAGGACATCGGCCTCGCCGACTTCGGTCGCGCCGAGATCAACATCGCCGAGACGGAGATGCCCGGCCTGATGGCGCTGCGCGAAGAGTATGGCGCAGCACAGCCGCTGAAGGGCGCGCGGATCACCGGATCGCTGCACATGACGATCCAGACCGCCGTCCTCATCGAAACCCTCACCGCGCTGGGCGCCGACGTGCGCTGGGCGACCTGTAACATCTTCTCAACGCAGGATCATGCCGCCGCCGCCATCGCCGCTGCGGGCATCCCGGTGTTCGCCGTGAAGGGCGAGACGCTCGCCGATTACTGGGATTACGTCGGGTCGATCTTCGACTGGGACGTCAACGGTGACGGCCAGACCGCCAACATCATCCTCGACGATGGCGGCGACGCGACGATGTTCGCGCTGTGGGGCGCGAAGCTCGAAGCCGGTGCGACCTTCGGCGAGCCGGAGAACGACGAAGAAGTCGAATTCCAGCGTTCGGTCAAGGCGTTCATCGCCAAGAAGCCGGGCTACCTGACCGAGACCGTCAAGAACCTGAAGGGCGTGTCGGAAGAGACGACCACCGGCGTGCACCGTCTGTACGAGATCGCGAAGAAGGGCGAGCTGCCGTTCCCGGCGATCAACGTCAACGACTCGGTCACCAAGTCGAAGTTCGACAACCTCTACGGCTGCAAGGAATCGCTGGTCGACGCGATCCGTCGCGCCACCGATGTGATGCTCGCCGGCAAGGTCGCGTGCGTCGCGGGCTTCGGTGACGTCGGCAAGGGCTCGGCACAGTCGCTGCGCAACGGCGGCGCCCGCGTGATGGTGACCGAGGTCGACCCGATCTGCGCCTTGCAGGCGGCGATGGAAGGCTTCGAAGTCGTGACGATGGACGAGGCGGTGAAGCGTGCGGACATCTTCTGCACCGCCACCGGCAACGCCGACGTCATCACCGCCGATCACATGAAGGCGATGAAGCCGATGGCGATCGTCTGCAACATCGGCCACTTCGACAGCGAGATCCAGATCGCGGCGCTCAGCAACTATGAGTGGACCGAAGTGAAGCCGGGAACCGACCTGGTGAAGTTCCCCGATGGCAAGCAGATCATCATCCTCGCCAAGGGGCGTCTGGTGAACCTGGGCTGCGCGACCGGTCACCCGTCGTTCGTGATGTCGGCGTCGTTCACCAACCAGACGCTCGCGCAGATCGAGCTGTGGACCAAGTCCGAGAACTACAAGAACGAGGTCTACGTCCTGCCGAAGCACCTCGACGAGAAGGTCGCGGCGCTGCACCTCGAGAAGCTGGGCGTCCAGCTGTCGAAGCTGACCCCGAAGCAGGCCGGTTACATTGGCGTGCCGGTCGAGGGGCCGTTCAAGCCGGATCACTATCGCTACTGATCGCACGATCGGCGATGGCGAACGAAGGGCGGGGCCATTGGCCTCGCCCTTTTTCGTGAGCGCGCGCCGCGCCGCTTGCCGCTAGTCGATGCCGACCCTAGACAAGCGCTATGTCGCGGATCTCGCACGCTCTATGACGCCGTTACCGCCGGGCATCGCGATCGCGATCGGCGCGGTCGTGCTGTTGCTCGTGTTCGCTGGAGTCGTGTTGATCGCGCTGGGACTGCGCGCGCGCGCCGGCGCGGTCGAAGCGGTGCGGGAGCGCGAGACCATCGAGACGTTGCTCGCGAGCGCGCCGATGCAGCCGATGGTGGTGCTGCCCGATGGGCGCGTCGAGATGGCGCGTCGGGTGGCCGACTGGCTGGGCTTCACTGACATCCCGGCCTATTTCCAGGAGGTCGAGGCAGCAGGCTGGGGCCTGCATCCTCATGAGGCTGCGGCGATGTCGAGCGGGCTCGCCGCTTGCCAGCGATCGGCACGCCCCTTCACGCATACGATCCACGCACGCGATGGCGGGCGGACGTTGACCGTGCAGGGCGACCGCCGCGGCGAGGCCGTCATCCTGTGGTTCTACGATTCGACCGCCAGCGAAGGCGAGATGCGGCGGCTCGGCAACGACTTCAACGATTTGTCTGATGCGTTCGATGCGCTGACCGGGCTGGTCGAAGCCGCGCCTTTGCCGATGTGGTACCGCGATGGTGACCTGCAACTCGCGATGGTCAACTCGGCCTATGTCACGGCAGTCGAGGGCAGCGACGCCGGCGATGTCGTTGGGCGCGGGCTGGAACTGGTCGACGGTTCGGGGCAGGGCAGTCCGACCGCCGGCGCGGCGCAAGCGCGCGACGAGCGCCGGCCGCAGCAGCGTGTGCTGCCCGCCACGATCGGTGGCGCGCGGCGGGCGTTGCGCATCCACGACGTCCCGCTGCCGGTCGGCGGGGTGGCGGGCTATGCCATCGATATCGAAGAATTGGAGCAAAGCCACGCCCGCGAGCGGCGGTTCGCGGAGGCGCAGCGTGCGATGCTCGACCGTCTGTCGGCGGGCGTGGCGCAATTCAGTGGTGACCGCAGCCTCGTCTTCTGTAACCAGCCGTTCCGGCGGATGTTCGCGATGCGGCTGGAATGGCTGGCCGATCGCCCCGAGTTCGACCGCGTGCTGGAGCGGATGCGCGAAGCCAATCGCGTTCCCGAAGTCCGCGACTTCCCCGGCTGGAAGGCGGAGCGGCGCGGCTGGTTCGTCAATGCCGATACCGCGGTCGAGGAGAACTGGCACCTGCCTGGCGGCACGCACCTGCGCGTCGTGGCGCAGCCGATCCCCGACGGCGGATTGATGGTGTTTTTCGAGGATCGTACCGAGCAGGTGCAGCTCGCCAGCGCGCGCGACACGCTGCTGCGCGTCCGTACCGCAACCTTCGACAATCTGTTCGAGGCGTTGGGCGTCTTCTCGGCGGACGGGCGTTTGCAACTCTGGAACAATCGCTTCCGCGCCTTGTGGGATCTGGAGGAGGAGTTCCTCACCGGCCATCCGCGCGTCGACGTGATCGCGGAGAAGGTCGCGCCCAAGCTGTCGAACCCGCGGCGCGCACGTTCGATCGCCGAATTGGTGCGCACAGCGACGATCGAACGGCAGCAACGCGCCGGGCATATCGCGCTGGCGGACGGGCGGCAGTTCGAATTTGCGGCGGTGCCGCTGCCCGACGGCAACGCGCTGTTCACGATGCTCGACATCAGCGACAGCCGCGCGATGGAACAGGCGCTGCGGGAGCGCAACGATGCGCTCGAGGCGGCCGACCAGGTGAAGACCGCGTTCGTCGCGAACATGAGCTACGAGTTGCGTACGCCGCTGACCTCGATCAGCGGTTTCGCGGAGATGCTGCACGGTGGCTATGCCGGCGATCTGTCGCCGGACGCGATCGCCTATCTGGATGCGATCCTCGACTCGGTCGACCGGCTCGGCTTGCTGATCGACGACGTGCTGGATCTGACCTCTACCGACAGCGGTGCGCGCCCGATGGAGCGGGCCGACATCGACGTGGCGGCCGTCGCGCGCGCCGCGGTCGAGGCGTTGCGCGCCACTGCACGGCGGCATCATATCGATCTGGCGGTCGAGGTGCAGCGCTCGGCAGGGCGGCTGGCTGGCGATGCGCGTCGCATTCGGGAGGTCGTCGAGCATCTGCTGCGCCGCGCGATCGGTGCCGCACCCGAGCATGGCAAGGTGGAGTTGTCGGTCAACGGCAACGCGCGTGGTGCACGGATCGTGGTGACGGACAGCGGACCCGGTATGACCACCGAGCAGGTATCGCGCGCCTTCGATCGCTTCGCCGGCGAGGGTGCGCCAACGACCGGCGAGCGAGCGCTCGGTCTCGGTCTCCCGCTCGCCAAGCAATTCGTCGAGGCGCACGGCGGGACGATTGCGCTGCAAAGCGCGCCGGAAACCGGCACGATCGTCACCGTGGAGCTGCCGCGGCGATGAGGCACGGCGAGGAGCGGTTGTTGGACGCCGTGGCGACTGCGGCGGCGGGCGCGCGACTTGCGGAGGTGCTGAAGGCCGGCGACGTCGTGACGCTGACCGGCGGGCTGGGTGCGGGCAAGACCACGCTGGCGCGGGGCATACTCGCTGCGCTCGGACTGGCCGAGGAAGCGCCGAGCCCGACCTTCGCGATCGTTCAGCCATACGACCCGCCAGAGGTGCGGCTGTCGGTGTTGCACATCGATTTATACCGGCTTGATGATCCTTCCGAAGTTGATGAACTGGGGCTCGATGAAGCGAGGCTCGACGCGGCGCTGCTGATCGAATGGCCCGAGCGCGCCGGAGTTGGGCGCTGGCCGGATGCGCTGGCGCTCGACGTGGCATTGGCCCCCGATGGCGCGCGTCGCTTGACTTGGAACGCGCCCGACGCTTGGGACGGGCGATGGCCACGATGATTCCGCCGGCGGACGCGCCCGCCTTTCTCGACGCGCATGGATGGGGCGGGGCTCGCATCGAGCCGCTGGCCGGCGACGCCTCGTTCCGGCGGTATTTTCGCGTCTACGCCGATGCCCGTCGTGCGATCCTGATGGACGCACCGCCGCCGCAAGAAGACCCGCGTCCATTCCTGGCGGTGGCCGAATGGCTCGCCGAGCACGCCTTCGCTGCGCCTGCGATCCATGCCGTCGATCTCGAACGCGGGTTGGTGCTGCTCGAGGATTTCGGTGACGTGCGGCTACGCGAAACCGCGGACGCCGATCCGGAAGCGGCAGTGGCGCTATATGAGGCGGCGATCGATCTGCTCGTCGTCTTGCGCGCGCAGCCGGCCGGGCCGTGGCGCGATTATGGCCGTGCCGAGTTGCAGCGCGAGGCGGGGTTGCTCGTCGACTGGTATTGTCCTGCAATCGGCGCGGACGTCGATGCCGAGCGTTATTGGGCAGCTTGGGACGAGGTCCTGCACCATGTCGAGGGCGTGACGCCGGTGACGGTGCTGCGCGACTATCATGCCGAGAACCTGATGCTGGTCGGCGCGGAGCGGACGCTCGGCCTGCTCGACTTTCAGGACGCGCTTGCCGGTCATCCCGCCTATGATCTGGTGTCGCTGCTGCAGGACGCTCGGCGTGACGTCGACCCGTCGATCGAGGACGCGATGCTGGCGCGGTATCGTACCGCGACCGGCGAGGGCGAGGATTTCCTGCGCGCCTATCATGTGCTCGGCGCGCAGCGAAATGCCAAGATCCTCGGCATCTTCGCGCGATTGTGGAAGCGTGATGGCAAGCCCCGTTATGCCGCGCTGTGCCCGCGGGTCTGGGCGTATCTGGAACGCGACCTGACCGATCCGGCGCTGGCGCCGGTCGCGCGTTGGTTCGACGACAATCTGCCGTCGGAATGGCGCGGTGATCCGCTGGTGCTCGCCGACGCGCGAGGGCTCAAGTGACCCGCCCGAAATACATTCGCCCCGACCCGGGCTCACGCGTCCCGCGCACCGCGATGGTGATGGCGGCGGGAGTCGGCAAGCGGATGCGCCCGTTGACTGCGACGCGGCCCAAGCCGCTGGTCGAGGTGCGCGGGCGCGCATTGATCGACCATGTGTTCGATCGCCTGCGGTCCGCTGGAGTCGAGCGCGCGGTGGTCAATGTCCATTATCTCGCCGACGCGCTGGAGGCGCATCTGCGCCACCGAGTCCACGATATCGAGGTGATCGTCTCCGACGAGCGCGCGCAATTGCTGGAGACCGGCGGAGGGATCGTCCGCGCGCTGCCGTTATTGGGCGAGGAGCCGTTCATCGTCGTCAACGGCGACAATCTCTGGCTCGACGGCCCGACCGACGCGATCCGCCAGCTTGCCGATCGATGGGACGACGCGTCGATGGATGCGCTCTTGCTGATGGTGCCCTACGCCCGCGCCCACAATCATAGCGGGCAGGGCGATTTTCATCTCGCGGCCGATGGAAGGATCAGCGGTCGGCGCAAGCCCGGTCGCGTCGCGCCTTTCGTCTTCACCGGCGTGCAGATCGTGTCGCCGCGGTTGATCCATGATTGGCCACAAGGGCCGTTTTCGACCAACCTGTTCTGGGATCGCGCGATCGCGGCGGGACGCGGCTATGGCCTCGTCCACCAGGGGCTGTGGTCCGAGGTAAACGTGCCGCGCGCCATCGCGCGAACCGAGGCGCTGCTCGCGGATGGTTGATCCCGCCCCGCCGTCGGAGCGGGGGCTGCGGCTCTATACCATCCCCGCGCATCGTGCCTTTGCCGATGCGCTGGTCGCGGGACTGTTGCGGCGGTTCGGTGGCGACCGGCTGGCATTGGCCCGCGGGACGGTGCTGGTACCCAATAATCGCGGGGGGCTGGCAGTGCGTGAGGCGTTCGTGCGTGCGAGTGGCGGCGCGCTGCTTCTGCCGCGGATCGTCGCGCTGGGTGGCGAGGAACTGGACACCGGGATTGGCGCTGCGCTCGATCCGGCCGATGCGGCACCGCCGCTGCCGGCGGCGATCGATCCGCTGCAACGACGGATGATCCTGGCGCGGCTTGTCGAGGAGGAGCGCGCTGCAGACGGTCGCCCCGTCGACGCGGCGGAAGCAGTACGGCTGGCGGGGGAGCTTGCCGCGACGCTGGACCAACTGATCGTCGAGGAAGTGCCGCCCGCGCGGCTCGCGGCGATCGATCCCGGCGAAGGGCCGTCCGACCATTGGGAGGCGTCGCTACGCCTCTTCCGTCTGCTGCTCGACCGCTGGCCTGCCGAGCGCGACCGGCTGGGTGCGATGGATGCTGCGGAGCGCCGTATTCGCTTGCTCGATCAGCAGGCCGCCCGCTGGCGCGCCGCGCCGCCCGACCAATTCATTTGCGCGGCCGGCATTACCGACCCCGCCCCCGCGGTGGCGCGGCTGTTGCGCACGGTCGCGGAATTGCCGCAGGGGATGGTGGTCTTCGCCGATCTGGATCTGACGCTTCCCGAGGAGGAATGGGCGGCACTCGGCCCCCATGCTCCGGATCCTGTCACGGGATTGCGGGCGCGATCGATCGAGGTGCACCCGCAATTTCACCTCAAGCTGCTGCTGGAACGGATCGGAGCGGCGCGCGACGAAGTGTCGCGCTGGACCGCGGGCAGCGAGCATGATGCGACCGCCGCCCGCGGCCGCGCGATTGCCAACGCGCTCGCGCCGGCGCGCTTCACTGCCAAATGGACGCAGCTCGAGGCCGCCGACCGGCGACTGACCGGGGTCACGGCGGTCGAACTCGCGACGCCGGCCGAGGAAGCACAGGCCATCGCGCTCAAGCTGCGCGAGGCGGTCGAGACGCCGGGGTTGACCGCTGCACTGGTCACGCCCGACCGGATGCTGGCGCGTCGCGTTGCGGCGCACTGCCGGCGCTGGAATATCGAAGTCGACGACAGCGCGGGCCGGGCGCTCGCGATCCTGCCACCGGGGACGCTGCTGACCGCGATCATCGAAGCGGCTGCGCAGGATTTCGCCCCGATGGCGCTACTTACGTTGCTCAAGCACCCGCTGGTGCGGCTTGGCGAAGGGCGTGGCGAGTGGCTCGATGGCGTGCGGCGGCTGGACCTCGCGCTGCGCGGCCCGCGGCCCGCGCCGGGGCTCGACCGGATCGACCGACACCTCGCCGCAAGGCCTGCCTTTGCCCGCGCCGCCGAATGGTGGCGTTCGGCGCGCCCGTTGCTGGAGCCCGTGGCGCGCGGGTTCGGCGCAGCGATGGCGACGCTGCCGGGGCTGGTCGCGTGCCTCCGCGAGGCGGCGGACCTACTGGCGGGCGAGGAAGCGTGGCGCGGTCCGGCGGGGCGTGCCGCGGCGGATCTGCTGACCGGGCTGGAGACGCAGGCACCGCTTGGGCCGCAGCGGATCGCGCCGGCAGGGTTCGCGCCGCTGCTGCGGATGCTGATGGACGAGATCGCGATCCGGCTGTTGCCGCGCGAGCGCCATCCGAGGCTCGCGATCTACGGACTGATGGAGGCGCGGCTGCAACGCGCCGACCTGATGATCCTGTCGGGACTTAACGAAGGGACATGGCCGGGCTTGCCTGCGCCCGACCCATGGTTGGCGCCGCGCGTCCGCGCCGAGCTGGGTTTGCCGGGGCTCGACCGTGGCATCGGGGTTGCCGCGCATGATTTCGGACAGGCGCTGGGCGCAAAGCAGGTCGTGCTGACTCGCGCGCGTCGTGACGCGCGGTCGCCGGCACTTGCGTCGCGTTTTTGGTTGCGGCTGGAGGCGATGACGGGCGAGCGGTTTCCGCGGGACGGGACGCTGGCGGCGTGGGCGCGCGCCTTGGATGGGACGCGCGTGCCGATCCCCGCCGACCGCCCCGCGCCGTTGCCGCCCGCGCGACTGCGGCCACGTCAGATTTCGGTGACGGAGGTCGACCGGCTCAAGGCCGATCCATTCGCCTTCTACGCGCGGAGGATCCTCAAACTTTCCTCGCTGGATCCGGTAGATGCCGATCCCAGCGCGGCGTGGCGCGGCACCGCGGTTCATGCCGTGCTGGAGGCATGGGCGCGCGAGGATGGGTGCGATGCGGAGAAGCTGCTCCCGCGCGCGCTGACGTTGCTCGCCGACCCCGCGACCCACCCGCTGCTTCGCGCCTTGTGGCAGCCGCGGCTGGTCGCGGCGTTCGAATGGGTCGCCGGCAAGACGCTCGCCGACCGCGCCGCGGGACGCATTGTGCTCGCAGTTGAGGGGCGTGGTACCACCGAGCTGTCCAAAATAGCAGTGACGGGGCGCTTCGATCGCATCGATCGGATGCCGGATGGCGGGCTCGGGATCATCGATTACAAAACCGGGAAGGCTCCGTCGGTCGCGGCAGTGCGTGGCGGCTTCAACCTGCAACTCGGGCTGCTCGGCGCGATCGCGGAGGCGGGCGGGTTCGTCGATGTGAGCGGGCAGGCGAGCGCGTTCGAATATTGGTCGCTGGCGAAAAAGGGCGAGACGTTCGGCTCGGTATCGAGCCCCGCGGACCCGGCGGGGAAGGGCGGGCGGATCATGACCGACGATTTCGTTCGCGCCGCACGCGACAGCTTCGCCGAGGCGGCGGCGCGTTGGCTGACCGGAGAGGAGCCGTTCACCGCCAAGCTGCACCCGGAGTTCGCGCCCTATGCGGAGTACGACCAGTTGATGCGGCGCGACGAATGGTATGGTCGCGATGTTTGACGTCGATCGTCGTGGCCGCGTGAGTGGCGTAGGTCCGGGGTTCTGGATCCCCGCCTTCGCGGGGATGACGGAGGCGCACGGATGACGCCGCGCGCTGTCACCCCGCTGCCGCAGTTGAAGGATGCGCAGCTGCGCGCCAGTCGGCCGGAGGCGCATGTCTGGCTTTCCGCGTCGGCGGGCACCGGCAAGACGCAGGTGCTGGCGGCGCGCGTCTTCCGGCTGTTGCTCCGCGACGTCGAGCCCGGTGCGATCCTCTGCCTTACCTTCACCAAGGCTGGCGCGGCGGAGATGGCCGCGCGCGTCAATCGACAGCTCGCCGCCTGGGTACGGATGCCCGACACCGAACTCGGCGCCGATCTCGCCGCGCTCGGTGAACCGCCGACACCGGAGCGTCGTGCCCGCGCGCGCACGCTCTTCGCTCGGGTCCTCGACGCGCCCGGCGGCGGGCTTCGCATCCAGACGATCCACGGTTTCTGTCAGGGCCTGCTCGCGGCCTTCCCGATCGAGGCCGGGCTGGTCCCCGGCTTTCGACCTATCGAGCCGCGCGAGGAAGCGCTGCTCCGTCGGCAGGCGCTCTCCGATCTGCTGGTGCAGGCCGAACGGGAAGGGCGCACCCGCCCGGTCGAGACGATCGGTGCGCTCAGCGTCCGGCTCGGCGAACAGGGCGCGGAGCAGTTCCTCGCCGATTGCGCGCGCGCGCATGATGCGCTGGAGGCGCTGCCCGCCGGGATCGCGCCGTTCATCCGTACGCAACTCGGCCTGCCGCTCGGTGATGTCGCCGCGCATATCCGCGATGCGTGTAGCGATGGCGCGATCGATCGGGCGACGCTCGACACGATCGCCGCGCTCAATCGTAATTGGGGGACCAAGAGCGGGATCGACCGCGCCGAGACGATCGGGGCGTGGCTGGCGGCGAGCGTCGAGGAACGCGCCGCGACGCTCGATCGACTGCACGGTGTCTGGGCGAAGAAGGACGGCGATCCGCTGTCATTCGGCAAGGGCCGCGCGCCTGCGGACTCTGATTATGCGGAACACGCGCTGCGGATGCACGGCTGGTGCGGCGAGTTGCTGTCACTGCGCGTGCGCGCCGCCTATGCCGACCGGCTTGGCGCGACGCTGGAGGTCGGGCGCGAATATGCGCGCGGCTATGCCGCCGCCAAGCGTTACAGCGGCGCGGTCGACTTCAACGACCTGATCGACGCCGCGGTCGCGCTGCTGCGGCAGGAAGGGATCGGCGAGTGGATCCGCTACAAGCTCGATCAGATTACCGAGCACGTGCTGGTTGACGAGGCGCAGGACACCAATGTCGCGCAATGGACGATCATCCGCGCGCTGGTGGATGAATATTTCGTCGGGCGCGGCGTCTATGCGCCGTCGGTGCGGACGTTGTTCACGGTCGGCGATCTGAAGCAGGCGATCTTCGGCTTCCAGGGCACCGATCCGATCAACTTCCTCGCCGCCGAGCGCTATTTTGCCGAGCGCGCGCGCGATGTCGAGGGCGACGACCTGATGCCCGATCATGAGCGTGGGCTGCCCTTCGACCGACTTTCGCTGACCGATTCCTTCCGGTCGACTGCACCGGTATTGGAGTTCGTCGATCAGGCGATCGCGACGGTCGGCGCGGGCGGGCTCGGGGCGGCCGAGGACATTCCGCCGCACGCCAGCCGCGTCACCGGACCGGGGGCGGTCGTGCTGTGGCCGCCGGTCGTGGCGGGAGCGACCGATGCCGAGGACGGCGGCGAGGAAGGCTGGATCGACGATGCGGTCCGCGCCAATGCCACCCGCATCGCGCAGGCCGTGAAACGCTGGCTCGGCCCTATCGAAGACGGTGGGTTGATGCTGGAGAGCAAGGGGCGCCGCCTGCGCCCCGAGGACGTGATGATCCTCGTCAAGCGTCGTGGCGAGCTGGCGCAATTGCTGGTCGCGCGGCTCTATGCCGAGGGCGTACCCGTCGCTGGGGTCGATCGACTGCGACTGTCCGCGCCGCTCGCGGTGCAGGATCTGCTCGCCGCGGTGCGCTTCGTGCTTCAGCCCGATGACGATCTCAGCCTCGCCAGCCTGCTCGTCTCGCCGCTGATCGGCTGGACGCAGGACGAGTTGATGATGCGCGCGGTCGAGCGGCAGGGATCGCTGTGGCGACACCTGTCGCGCCATCATGCCGCACACGTCACCGAACTGGCAGGGCTGCTCGCCAGCGCCGACTTCGACACGCCCTATCGGTTTCTGGAGATGCTGTTGTCGGGGCCGCTCGACGGACGGCGCAAGCTGTTGGCGCGGCTCGGCGAGGAAGCGCGCGACCCGATCGAGGAACTGCTCAACGCCGCACTCGATTTCGAGACTGGCTCGACGCCGTCGTTGCAGCGTTTCCTCGATTGCTTCGAGCGCGACGATGTCGAGATCGTTCGCGACGCCGCTGCGCCGCTCGATGCGGTGCGGGTGATGACGGCGCATGGCGCGAAGGGCTTGCAGGCGCCGCTGGTGATCCTTGCCGACGCCACCGCCGACCCCGACGCGAGCCCACGATCGACATTGATGTGGACGCCCGAGGGGATGGACAAGCCGATCCCGGTGTTCCGCCCCCGAACCGCCGAGCGCGCCGGCGCGATCGATGCGGCGATGGCGCAGGTCGAGGAGCGTGAGCGTCAGGAGCATTGGCGGCTGTTCTACGTCGCCGCGACGCGTGCCGAGGAGCGGCTGGTGATCGCTGGCTCGCTGAGCGCCAAATGGCAGGGTGTGACACCCGAAGCGAGCTGGTACGCCGCCGCCGCGCGCACGTTCGACGCGCTTGAGGTCCCGGGTGAGGGCGAGCGGGTGTTCGCCGGGCGCAGGCCCGCAATGCCGGTCGCGGTCAAGGGCGGGGCGGGCGATGCTGACGAAGGCGCTACCCTGCTGCCTGACTGGGCACGTCGGCCCGCTCCCGAAGACGCCAAGCCGCCACGCCCGCTGACCCCGTCGTCGGTCGGCGACGACGTAGTGAGCGATGCGCCGGCGGCACCCGCCGCGCGCGACGCGGCCGAACGCGGCACGTTAATGCACGCACTCTTCGAGCGGCTTCCTCCGCTTGCGCCCGCCGTGCGCGAGGCGGCGGCGCTGCGCTGGCTCAGTGCGCGCGGGGTGAGCGATCCGCAAGGCGTGCTCCGCCCGGTCATGGCGGTGCTGGACGATCCCGGCTACGCCGCCTTGTTCGGCCCCGCCGCGCTCGCCGAAGCGCCGATCGCCGCGACCTTGCCGAGCGGGCGCGTGATCTCAGGGACGATCGACCGGCTGCTGATCGGCGACGGCGTGGTGCGCGCCATCGACTTCAAGACCGGGCGCAGCGTTCCCGACAGCATCGAGGGAGTGCCGGACTATCACCGTCGCCAGATGGCTGCCTATCATGCGGCGCTGGAGGTGATCTTTCCGGGCACGCGCGTCGAGGTGGCGTTGCTCTACACCGCGGCGCCGCGGTTGATCGAATTGCCCGCCGCGCTGCTCGACCCCGTCAAGCGCCGCTTCTCCGGCCCGGAGCAAAGCTTGGCCATCGGTGGTTGAGCGAGCGCATCCCGCACCCTAATTTGATGGCTTCCAAGGAGAATGACATGGCCACCAAGAAGATCACCGACGCCAGCTTCCAGACCGACGTGCTGTCCGCCGATAAGCCGGTGCTGGTCGATTTCTGGGCGGAATGGTGCGGCCCGTGCAAGATGATCGGCCCGTCGCTGGAAGAAATCAGCGAGGAACTGGGCGAGCAGGTGACGATCGCCAAGCTGAACATCGACGAGAATCCCGACGCGCCGGGCCAGTATGGCGTGCGCGGTATTCCGACGATGATCCTCTTCAAGGGCGGCGTCCCGGCCGCTACCAAGGTCGGTGCCGAGCCGAAGGGGCGGCTGAAGGCATGGCTCGAGGGTGAACTGGGCTGATGTTGCTGGCGGCGCTGCTGTTGATGCAGGGCGCCGCCATGGTTCCGGTCCTGGCCGAGACGCCGCAGTGTCGGCGTGAAGAGCGGTCGGGCGGTGCGGTGGTCGTGATCCGCGGGCCGGATCGTGATTGTCGCCGGTTTCGCGCGCCGCGATCCTTCGACGGTGTGTGGATCGACGAATTCGAAGGCTCCCGTTTTATCGAGGGTGCGCGAAGCTACGACGAGGCACGACGGCGGCTGGCGTCCGATCCGAATGTCTATTGGCTGGCGATCGACGACAAGAGCAAGATCGCGAAGGTCGTGCCTCGGCGGTATGGCACTGCTTACCGTATCCGGCTGATCGCGCGGGAGATGCTGCCCGAGGCGGGGCGATCGCGGTTCAGTCTGCCGGGCTTCGGTCACATGGGGATGTGGTACCGGAGCATATTGGTCGACGCGGTTGAGTCAGCCGAGGTGATCCGTGCCGCGCCTGAATGATGACGTCGGGGATCGAGCTTTGGTCAGGCTGACATAGGACCGATCCGACCGTGGTTCGATGTCATGCCAGCGCGCGCTAGCTTAGCGGGATCATCACGTTATCGGCGTAGCCCGGTCGCGTCTTGAGCCGCTCGTACCAGTCCGCGAGATGCGGCAGCGGCTCGCGGGCCAGTGCGAGCGCGAAGAACGTTTGCGCGTACACGCCCATCGGCACGTCGCCGAGGCCGAACGTCTCGCCCGACAGCCACGGCTGCGTGGCGAGCGCGGCGTCGAGGACCGTCATCATTCGGTTGCAGGCCACCGTCGCCTGCTCGATCGCATCGGCGTTGCGCTGGTCGCCTGGCTGACGGACGAGGCCGAAGAACGCCGGACGCTGCGCCTCGGCATAGCCGAACTGCCAGTCCATCCAGCGATCCGCGAGCGCGCGGCGCACCGGATCGGCGGGCCACAATGCATCGCCGCCGTGCCGCGCCGCCAGATAGCGCAGGATCGCGTTCGACTCCCACAGCACGATGTCGGCATCGTCGATCGTCGGGATCAGCGCATTGGGGTTCTTCGCGCGATAGGCGTCGTCCATCCCGAACGCGCCGCCGACGTCGTGGCGCTCATAGGGGAGCCCCAGCTCCTCGGCGAGCCACACGACCTTCTTGACGTTGTGCGAGTTCAGCCGTCCCCAGATCGTCAGCATAGCCCGGCTCAGCTACGATAGTCGGCGTTGATCGAAATGTAGCCGTGCGTCAGGTCGCAGGTCCATACCGTCGCGCGGCCTTCACCCAGCCCGAGGTCGACCCCGATCTCGATCTCGGCGCCCTTCAGATGCGCCGCGACCGGGGCTTCGTCATAGCCGATCACCGCCAGCCCGCCCTCGGCGACCTGCGTGGCGCCGAAGCGGATCGCTAGCCGGTCGCGTTCGGCGGGCTCGCCGGCCTTGCCGACCGCCATCACCACGCGGCCCCAATTGGCGTCCTCGCCCGCGATCGCGGTCTTCACCAGCGGTGAATTGGCGATCGACATCGCGATGCGATGCGCGGAGCGGTCGCTCTCCGCGCCCTCGACCGTCACCTCGATCAACTTTGTCGCGCCTTCGCCGTCGCGCACCACCAGCAGCGCGAGTTGACGGCAGACGTCCGCGAGCGCGGCGCGGAAGGCATCGGCGCCGTCGCTGTCGTCGTCGGCCAGCGGGGTGTTGCCCGCTGCGCCGGTCGCGAACGCCAGGACGGTGTCGCTGGTCGAGGTGTCGCCGTCGACCGTGATGCACGAGAAGGTGCGCGTGTTCGCCGCCGCAAGCGCCGCCTGCAGGAACGGTGCCTCGACCGCGGCGTCGGTGAAGATGAAGCCGAGCATCGTCGCCATGTCGGGCGCGATCATTCCCGAGCCCTTGATGATCGCGGCGATCGTGATCGTGCGGCCATCCACCACCGCCGTCGCGGTCGCGCCCTTGGGATAGGTGTCGGTGGTGCCGATCGTCTCCGCCGCCGCGTGCCAGTTCGCTTCCGGCGCGACGAAGGCGGTGGCCAAGCCGGCCTGCGCCTTGTCGATCGGCAGCGGCACGCCGATCACCCCGGTCGAGGCGACGAACACGTCGGACGGGCGGCAACCGATCGTCTGCGCGGTCTGCGCCGCGATCGCTTCGACCGCCTCCCGCCCGCGATTGCCGGTGAAGGCGTTGGAGTTGCCGGCGTTGACGACCAGCGCGCGGGCCTCGCCGAGCACCAGCGCCTTGCGGCACCATTCGACCTCGGGCGAGGGGCATTTCGATTGCGTGAGCACGCCGGCCACGGTGGTCCCCGGGGTGAACTCGGCGAGGGTGAGGTCGGTGCGATCCCATTCCTTGTAGCGTGCCTTGGCGACGCGCAGGCGGACGCCGGCGATCGCCGCCATTTCGGGGAAGGGCGTGGCGAGCGGGGAGATGGACGTCGACATGACCGCCCCATAAGCTGCGTCGCGGCACAGGCAAAGGGGCGATGCGATGCAGTGGTGGTGGGCGATCGCGGCGGCGCTGGTCAGTGGAGCGGCATCGGCGCAAGGGACGCTGGAGCGCCGCGCGCAGGTCATCCATCCCGAGGAATGGCTTGGCCCCGAACATTATCCGCCGGCGGCGCTGCGGGCCGGCGAGCAGGGCCGCGTGGTCGTGGCGGTCGACGTGGATGCGGACGGCAAGCCATCGGGATGCCGGGTGAGCGAGCCGGGGAACCTGCCGATCCTGGAGAGCAGTACCTGTCAGGCGGTGATGAGCGGGGGTGAGTTCGCACCGGCACTTGATCGGCGGGGACGCCCGGTCACCAGCACGCTGATCATGCCCGTGCGCTGGGTCATCCCGGTATCGCCGGTCGCGCCGACGCAATTGCCCGTGGCGGGACCGATCGACTTCGCGTGGCGCCTGTCGTTCGCGGCCGACGACCAAGTCCTGTCGTGCGAGTCGCGCATCGACGGGCGTCCGCTGCCGATGCCGGCCAACGTCTGTGCGACGATATCGCACTACGACCCGGCAAAGCTGCGTGCGCAGGCGAAGCTGGTCGGGCCGTTCAGCATCGCGACGACCGTCTCGACCCGCTTCGGCGACACCCCGCCGCCGCTGCCGGCGGCATCATGGCCCGGCAAGGAATTGCTCGTCGCCGAAGTGCGTCAGCACCTCGATGCGAATGGAAAGGGGAGCGGGTGCGAAGCGCATTTCACCGGGGAGCTGGCGGCGCGTGCACAAACGATCGTGCCCGCCGATCCGTGCGTCAGCGACCCGCGCCTTCGCGACGCGATCGACAAGATGGGCACGTCGCATCCACAACACATGTTGCTCGTAACCCGCATGACGTTGCTTCCCGCCCCGAATTGATGGTTTACGCGTGCGCGGGCGGTGGACGTGTCGCCGCCCTCATCCTATGTCCGGCGTCGTGAATCTGCTGCTCATCCTTTCCGCATTGCTTTCCGCGCTGACCGGCGTCGGGGCGGCGGCGCGTCAGCCGCAGGTTGCGCAGGCGGTGGCGCAGCAGGTGAAGGCCGCCGCGATCGCCTCTGCTGCGCGACGTCTCGCCACGCGCCCGGCGCAACCGCGCGCGACGCTCGTGGCCAGCAGCACCATGCCGGTCGCGCGCACTTTTGCGATAGTCGCGATCGAGCCGATCTTCGCGAGCCGTCGGCGCGAATAGCGCGGCGTCCGCTTCGTCACGCCACTTCTTCCCGCGCGGCCGCCCGACACCGGCCGCCGCGCCGCTTCCAGATACAGGATCACGCCCATGTTCGGCGGTATTGCCAAATCGCTCTTCGGTTCGTCCAACGACCGTTACGTCAAGTCGCTCAACCCGATCCTCGCCAAGATCGCCTCCTACGAGCCGGCGTTGCAGGCGATGGACGACGCCACGCTGTCCAACCAGACCGTGTTGTTTCGCGAGCGGCTGGCGAATGGCGAAACGCTGGACCAATTGCTTCCCGAGGCATTCGCGACCGTCCGCGAGGCGGCCAAGCGCGTGCTGGGACAACGGCACTATGACGTGCAGATGGTCGGCGGCATCGTGCTTCATCGCGGCGAGATTGCCGAGATGCGCACCGGTGAAGGCAAGACGCTGGTCGCGACGCTCGCCACCTATCTCAATGCGCTGCCGGGCGAGGGCGTCCACGTCATCACCGTCAACGATTATCTCGCCAGCCGCGACGCCGACTGGATGGGCCGCGTCTATCGCTTCCTGGGGCTGACCACCGGCGTGATCGTGCCGAACCTGTCGGACGAAGAGCGCCGCAACGCCTACGCGGCCGACATCACGTACGGCACGAACAACGAATTCGGCTTCGATTACCTGCGCGACAACATGAAGTATGAGCGCAACCAGATGGTGCAGCGCACGTTCGCGATGGCGATCGTCGATGAAGTCGATTCGGTCCTGATCGACGAAGCGCGCACCCCGCTGATCATCTCGGGCCCGACCGACGACAAGTCCGAGCTGTACATCAGCGTCGACGCGATCGTGAAGCAGCTCAACGAAGAGGATTACGAGAAGGACGAGAAGCAGAAGTCGATCGTCCTGACCGAAGACGGCACCGAGCGTGCCGAGCGGATGCTCGAGGCCGCCGGGCTGTTGCAGGGTGCGAACCTGTACGATTTCGAGAACACGCAGGTCGTCCACCACCTGAACCAGGCGCTGCGTGCGAACGCGATGTTCAAGCGCGACACCGATTACATCGTCAAGGACGACAAGGTCGTCATCATCGACGAATTCACCGGGCGCATGATGGACGGCCGCCGCTGGTCGGACGGGCTCCACCAGGCGGTCGAGGCGAAGGAGGGCGTCAATATCGAGCCCGAGAACCAGACGATGGCCTCGATCACCTTCCAGAACTACTTCCGCATGTACCCGAAGCTGGCCGGGATGACCGGCACCGCGGCGACCGAGGCGGCCGAGTTCTACGACATCTACAAGATGAACGTCGTCACGATCCCGACGAACAAGCCGGTGCACCGCGTCGACGAAGAGGACGAGTTCTACAAGGATACGCAGGACAAGTTCCGCGCGATCGCCAAGAAGATCCGCGAACATGCCGAAACCGGCCAGCCGGTGCTGGTCGGCACGGTGTCGATCGAGAAGTCCGAGCTGCTCAGCGAATTCCTGCGGCAGGAAGGCGTCGATCACTCGGTACTCAACGCGCGCTACCACGAGCGCGAGGCGCATATCGTGGCGCAGGCCGGGCGGCTGGGCGCGGTGACGATCGCTACCAATATGGCGGGCCGCGGCACCGACATTCAGCTGGGCGGCAACCTCGAGATGCGCGTCGAGGACGAACTGGCCGGGATGCCCGAGGGGCCAGAGCGCGAGGCCGCGATCGAACAGATCCGCGCCGAGATCGCGGTCGAGAAGCAGAAGGTGCTCGAAGCCGGCGGACTGTTCGTGCTGGCGACCGAGCGGCACGAGAGCCGCCGTATCGACAACCAGCTGCGTGGCCGGTCGGGGCGCCAGGGCGATCCGGGCCTTAGCCGCTTCTACCTGTCGCTGGACGACGATCTGCTGCGTATCTTCGGGCCGGACACGCTGTTCGCCAAGATGATGCGCAACAACATCAACGATGGCGAGGCGATCGGCAGCAAGTGGCTGACCAAGGCGATCGAGACCGCGCAGAAGAAGGTCGAGGCGCGCAACTACGATATCCGCAAGCAGGTCGTCGAGTACGACGACGTGATGAACGATCAGCGTAAGGTGATCTACGAGCAGCGCGCCGACATCATGGATGCCGACACGGTCGGCGACGTGGTGACCGACATGCGCGCCGAGACGGTCAATGCGATCGTCGGCGAAGCGTGCCCGCCCAATTCGTATCCCGAACAATGGGATGTCGAGGGGATGAAGACGCGGCTCGCCGAGGTGCTCAATATTACCCCGCCGGTGGATGATTGGTTGAACGAAGACGCGCTCGATCCCGAGATCGTCACCGAGCGCGTGCTGGCCGAAGCCGACGCGATGGTCGAGGCCAAGGCCGCCGAGCTGGACACCGCGACATGGACGCAGGTCGAGAAGTCGATCCTGCTCCAGAACCTCGATCATCACTGGAAGGAGCATCTTTCGACGCTCGACGCGTTGCGCCAGGTCGTCCACCTGCGCGCCTATGCGCAGAAGACGCCGATCAACGAGTATAAGCAGGAGGCATTCAACCTCTTCCAGCGGATGCTCGACGCGATTCGCGAGGATGTGACGCGCACGATTGCCTACGCGCAGTTCCAGATGCAGGCACCGCCAACGCTGCCCGACCTGCCGGACTTCATCACCACGCACTTCGACCCGTTCACCGGCGAGGACAATTCCAACGACATCGATGCCGGTACGCGTGGGCTGGTGACGACGACGATCCCGCCGCTCCAGATCCCGCAGCCGACCGCTGCCGATCTCGGCGACGATCCGGCGAGCTGGGAAGGTGTCGTCAGCCGCAACGCGCCTTGCCCGTGTGGTTCGGGTCGCAAGTACAAGCATTGCCACGGCGCAGCGTGAGGTAAGGAGGGCTGTTCCTTCGTTGTCCCGGTGATTGGATTAACCGCGGGGCACTTGGGTTGCCGCCCTTTCGCCGTCATTGCGAGCGTAGCGAAGCAGTCCAGAGCGTCGTGGTTCGGCGCGGAATTGCTTCGCCGTGCTCGCAATGACGGACACTGACGTTCCGCGCGCCGCGTACAACCTCTTGCCCCGACCAGCCCGCATCGCCTAAAGGCACCGGCATCCGCATGGACCCGGTGAAAATCCGGGTGGCTATCCCGGCCGCCGACCCGCCGGGCAACCTCCACGTATCATCCTGAACTCAGCGTCTCATGTAGGCGCCGATACGTGCTGTGGTTTCAACAGACTCATGACCAACATCATCTCTCACTTCCGATCCGCGTGGTGCGCGGATCTTGGCGAGGCGCGCCGCGAAATCCTCGCCGGTATCGTCGTCGCGCTCGCACTGATCCCCGAGGCGATCGGCTTCTCGATCATTGCCGGAGTCGATCCGCGCGTCGGCCTTTATGCCTCGATCGCGATTGCGATCGTCATCTCGCTGCTTGGCGGACGGCCGGCGATGATCTCCGCCGCGACCGCGGCGGTCGCGGTGGTCGTCACCCCCTTGGTGCGTCGCTACGGCGTCGATTATCTGTTTGCCGCCACGATGCTGATGGCGGTGATCCAGATCGTCGCCGGGCTGTTGCGGCTCGACCTGCTGATGCAGTTCGTCTCCCGCTCGGTGATTACCGGCTTCGTCAACGCACTGGCGATCCTCATCTTCATGGCGCAGCTGCCGCAACTCACCGGCGTCACCTGGCATAGCTTTGCACTGGTTGCCGGGGGATTGGCGATCATCTACCTGTTGCCGCGTGTGACGAAGGCGGTGCCGTCGCCGCTGGTGGCGATCGTCGTTCTGACGGTGCTGGCGATTACGCTCGGCCTTCCGGTGCGCACCGTGGGGGACATGGGGCGGCTGCCCGAAGGGCTGCCGTCGCTGACTCTGCCGCAGGTGCCGCTGACACTCGACACGTTACGCATCATCCTGCCCTATTCGCTGACGATGGCGGCGGTCGGCCTGCTCGAGTCGATGCTGACCGCGCAGATCGTCGACGACATGACCGACACCGAAAGCGACAAGCGGCGCGAGTGTATGGGGCAGGGCGGGGCGAACTTCGCCGCCGCGCTGGTCGGCGGGATGGGCGGCTGCGCGATGATCGGGCAATCGGTCATCAACGTCACCTCGGGCGGGCGCAAGCGGCTCTCGACCTTCATCGCCGGCGCGTTCCTGCTGTTCCTGCTCGCGGTACTCGGGCCGGTGGTCGGGCGGGTGCCGATGCCGGCGCTGGTCGCGGTGATGATCATGGTGTCGATCGGCACGTTCAGCTGGAATTCGATCCCCAACCTGCGCCGGCACCCGCCGACGTCCTCGATCGTGATGCTCGTCATCGTCGCCGTGGTGGTCGCCACGCGTGACTTGGCGCAGGGCGTCATGGCGGGCGTGCTGCTGTCGGGGATCTTCTTCGCCGGCAAGGTGCGGCGGATGTTCGCGGTCGTGCGGGAGCCGGGTGATCCGGTTCGCTACCGCGTGCGCGGCGAGATCTTCTTCGCCTCGGTCGATCTGTTCACGCGTGCCTTTGCGGCGGAAGGCGCGGCCTCGATCATCATCGACGTGTCGGAGGCGCACTTCTGGGACATCTCGGGTGTCGGTGCGCTCGACAAGATCGTCGCGCGGTTGCGGCGCGACGGTGCGACGGTGGAGGTGGTCGGCTATAACGACGCCAGCGCGGACTTGATCGACCGTTTCGCGCTCCATGACAAGACGGGCTTCGAACTCGGCGCCGTCCCGCATTGAGGTCATGAGAAAGGGCATCGGTCACCCGGACCGATGCCCTTCCGGTGCTTAGGACGCCTTGGGCAGCCGGATGGTCGGGCCGATCGAGTCGACCACCGCGCGCGCGTTGAACGCCCGCACGTTGCCGCGATCGGGCGTGCCCTTGAACATCACGATCTCAGCCGACGCTTCGTAGCGATCAACGGTGCGGATATCCTGACCGCCGCCGAAACCGCCCCACTGGCCGCCCCAGAACGGGTCCCAGGCGCGATAGCCGAACCCGCGACCGTAGAAGCCCCAGCGCGGGCCCCACAGACCACCACCGAAGGCGCCGAAGCCGGGGCCCCAGCCACCACCGAAGCCCGGCGTCGAATAGGTGCGCGCCTGACGATCGGTATCGCGATCGGCCATCACGAAATAATCGAAGCCGTTCTGCAGCGTCAGCTCGGCGGAGCGGAACAGCAGATAGCGCTCGACGACATCGCGGTCGGTCACGGTGTTGCCGGCGAAGGTGACACGATAGCGGTTCGGTTCGATCCGCATATCGCTGTAGCCGGTACGGTAGAAGCCGCTGCCGGTTGCGGGCCGATAGGCAGTCTCGGTCGCGCAGGCCGCGACCAGCGTCGTGCTGGCCGCCAGGGCCACCACCATCGCCGAGCGACCAAACTTCATCATCATGGCGTACTCTCCAACGCACCCGGGCGGTGCGACGAACCGTCGCATAGCCGAGATGAGTGGAACGTGCGATGAACGAAAATGCTCCGGCCCTCCGAAGCGGGCGAATCCGCTGATTTTTGCGATCGACGTGCTGCATGATTTTGGGATGATTTGCCGAGCTGCGGCATCCTCCAGCCAATTGATTTCAGCGAGCGCTATAGTGGGCGGGAACATACCTATGGGCGGCCGGAAATGGAGGGTCGGGGTACAGCTGGGTTTATAGTTAACGCCTTGGTTCGTGCACGTTAACTCTATCACATTCTGTGCCAAAATGTGTCGCGGTCATCCGTCGGCTGCAGCGTCAGAAGCTTGCTTCGATATTCGATCTACTTGATTGAGCCGCATCGCGATTGAATAGCAAGCGGGGCGGGGGATGGCTGCGGCCGATAGAGTTACAGATGGCGCGCGAGAAGCGGCGCCGACTTCGTCGCGATACCCGAACTTTGACGTTCTGCGTCTGATCGCCGCCAGCAGCGTGATGTTTTCGCATGCCTTTGCCATTACGGAAGGCCATGAGCGATCCGAACCTTTCGTGCGTCTGCTCGGCCCTGGCAATATCGTTGGCGTCTACGCGGTCTATACATTCTTCATCATCAGCGGCTTTCTGATTACGCGGAGCTATAATCGAAGCAGCCTTGCCGATTACGTATTGAAGCGAGGCGCGCGCATCTTGCCCGGCCTCGCCGTATGTGTGACCGTTACATCGGCAACGGCGATGCTGATCGCATGGCGAGGTCAAGTACCTCTATCGGCGATGATCGCGAGCATTCGCTATATCATCAAGTCTATACTGTTCATCAACACCTCTGGTTTCAGTCTGCCTGGTGTCGTTTTCTCGCAAAATGACTTTGGGAAGATATTCAATGGCTGCCTTTGGTCGCTTGAGCCGGAGTTGGTATGCTATGTAGCGGTTGCTGCCCTCGGCATGACGGGGCTGCTTGGTCCTCGCGCCGCGCTGGCCGCCTTGATCGTCGGTTTCGTCACGCATTATAACGGATGGCTTGGCCGCGTCGGTCTTGTGATGCCGTTCTTTGCGGCTGGGGCGATGCTCTATTATTGGGAGGCTCGCCCAACCTTGTCGAAATCGACCGCTTTACTAGCAATCAGTGGCCTTGCGATCGGCGCCGCGGCGGGCATGCCATCGATCGCTTTCATCTTCTTCGGTTCTTGGCTCATCATCGCCTTGGCAACGGCGCGACACCAGATTGGCGGCGCCACTCGTTACGGTGATCTGTCCTACGGCATCTACCTCTACGGCTGGCCGATCGAGCAGACGGTGAGATATCTACTAGGCGACGCGGCGACTTGGTGGCTGGTGTTCCTGATCGCCCTTCCGCTTGCAATACTTGCGGCGCTCATCTCGTGGAGGTTCGTGGAGAAGCCGGCACTTCTCTTTTCCGGGTCACGCCGACCGTCGTACAGGGGCGCGGCATTTTTGCTCGGGCTCGAGCTAACCAACGATAAGCTGTCGCGAAACGGCTTGAAGAACGCTTCTTGGATTTCAAAGGCGATCGTAGCGGCCAACCCACTGAACTCGGGGAGGACGCTCTCCGATCGCGGATGAACTAAGGTCGCAACCAAGCGCGCAGGCGCTGCGCCGCGCGATAGGCCGCCTCCGCCGGTTGCCGTTGGAACGGCACCCGTACGATCGAATGGCGATGCAAAGAATAATGACTCTTGAAAACGTCGAGGTGCGAATACCCCTCGGCGATGCTGTAGTGGAGAGATATCGCCGTTTCGTCCGGCACCCGCCGATATGGTGCCGTATCGAGGATCGGCAGGATCGCGCGGGTATAGGCAATCGGCCCGGTCACTCGCTGCACGCCGATGCGGCCGACGCCGAAGCGCCACGATGAATAATGAGCGATGTTGCCCAGCACGCGTTCAATCACCGCTTCCAAGAACGGATGCTGCTCCCGGGCGATCACGTGCCATTGCTGGAACTCGCCTCCCGGCAGGTCGGCGAGATCGCGATGAAGGCCAAAGCCAGCATGTAGATCGCCGGGCTGATTTCGCCATTGGCTGATTATGTACTCATCGTCGGCCTGCAGCACTTCGTCGATCGGCTTTGAAAAGGAGCTCTTGATGTCGAGATAGATGCCCCCGCGTGCGTATACGGAGAGATAACGGAAAAAGTCCGCCCGTGCCGCGCCATATCGAGGGTCGATGCTGTGATAGGCTGTCAGCGTCTTCGCACCGTACGCATCGTTGATGAAGTCGGCGATATCGGCATCGTCGAATAGTTGAAACACATAATCCGGATTGCGCGCGATCATCTCGTCGCGCACCGACGCGATCTTCGGGGGCAGTTCCCTACGACCGAACGTTTGGATTACCAGCTTCGGAATCATCGACGTTTCCCCACATCTTGCGTCGCCGCAGCGTCCGCGTGCTCAGGCGTAGCGCCTTGCCTGAACGCGCGATATTCTCAAACTGCGGATGCCTCGTTCACACCAGCAGAGCCGCTTCTGAAGGGCGAACGGCGGTAAAGACGCTTTTGCTGTCCCGATGTCAGTGCCAAAGCGCGTCCGCCAGCTGCTCGCCCAGCCAATTCTCCTCCAGCAACCGCGCCGAATAGGCCAGCGCCCGAAGCTGGCGCGCGCGGAACGCGTCGGCATCGTGCGCGCGATGATCGCGCCGGACATAGTCGAGGAGTTGGTTCAGGTCGGAATAGGGGACGATCACGGCGAGCCGCTCGATCTCCTCGCGATCCGGAATGACCATGTCGGTATCGATCACGACCGGCACACGCCCGAACCGCAGCGCCTCGTACATGCGGAAGCTGTAATTCTCGCACCCTCGCGGACAAAGGACGTAGGTGTTCGACAGAAGATGCCGGCTAAACCGCTCGCGACTCCGTTCGGATCGGTCGAAGCCGTGCGTGTCGACAATGTCCACCGCAACGTCGCTGCCGGATGTGGCGCTGGCCGTCGCCGCGATCGCCTCGATCCGGGGGAAAGTCGGGAGAAACCGCAGAGGGACGCCACGCTCCTCCAGCATTGCCTGCCTTTGCAGTGAGCGGGCCAACGCGCCGCGCAGAATCCACTCCTTTGCCGCACGCGGCAGCCGCGCACAGAGTGTCGCCGCGCGCGATGAGGCGTAGGTCGATCCCATAAATCCTACCGTCAGCGAAGGCTTCTCCGTCCAGTCGACCGGTAGCGACCCCGGATCCGCCAGACCCCAGGGATGCGGCACGACCAGCAGCCTTTCGACTGCGCGCCAAGAGGCATAACCGGAAAAAGCGACCGAGATGTGCGGGCCTTCCACGAAATATTCTCGAGCGCCCGGGCAGAAGACGATCAGCTCGCCACTTGCCCGTGGTTCAAGCTTGCGCTTGATGCTGGCACAATGCGCCGACGACAGCGTGCCTGGCTTGAAGAAGTCGTAGGCGTCGACGATCACGTCGTGGCCGAACGGGCGAAGCGCCGCGGCGATCAGCGAGCCGTGGTCGATCACGTCGCCTTCCATGTAAACGACGCGGGTGGCACTGGCGATTGAGGTGGCGGCCATATCTCACTCGCTTGACGATCTCACGCACCCCTCTCGCTGAAAACTATCGTTAAAGCGACAGGCTTATCCTCAATGCCCGGTCGATGCGGTCCATCGCTTCCGCCCTGACGACCCCGCGATGATTGATGATCCGGCGGCGATCGATCGTTCGCACATGACCGCATTCGGCCGATGAATCGATGCTGTTGGGCATCAAAATTTCGGATGCTTTTAGCAGGACCTGCACTGGATATCCCTTGAACTGCTGCTCGCCAGTGAGCGGCACGACCTGCGTCAGCGGGGACACCGGGTTTCCCCGATCATTCTGGACGACGATGCAGGGACGTGAGTTGATCGTCCCGTAATTCATCTTTTCAACGCCTCTGGCGCCACCCAGATCGACATCGACGATGTCACCCCGCCTGATATCAATGCGTTCGTTCATGATGTCGATAGACCTTTTGTCTCGTACTAGCCTTCAGCAAAGGGAGGCTATAGTGCGGCCTGTTATGCGTATACGTGCGCAGGTTCTCGCAGTGATCCGCCGCGACACTTGGTGTTTGGGGCGGCGAAAGTGGGCATTTGCATCAACCTGCGTCGGATGCTCATGACGTCGCCGCAATCATTTGACAGCGGCGACGGACGTCAGGTCGCCCGAGGTGGCATAAAGCGCTTGATCGGCAGGTGCCGGGTCAGCGGTGCCAGAAGCGATCCCAGCTGGGACGAGGGCCAGACGAGGAGGGTGATGACAACGCCGCAGCCGAAGACCAACGCGAAGATCGTCCCCTGCATGATCGCATGGACGAACATTGAGCCGTCAAAATACTTCGACGGCAGTGCGATCGAGCATAGGAGTGCCGTCGCGGTGATGGCGACCGGCGCTGTCATGCAGACCACCCATTCGAGAATGGACGTCTGCGTCTGCTTGTTCGCGAGCGCGACGATCAGCGCGTGGAAAGCCGCGATCGCCACGACAACCAGCGCCGTCACCCCGGCGAGGCCGTATCGGCTTCCGAGCGCGCTGGCGAAAATGACAGCGATCGCGAACACGACTTGCCGCCAAAACGAAGAAAGAACGTTGCTGGCCGCGAAAGCGACCGCCTCGGCGACCTTCACATGGACTCGGAAGAACAGGCCGATGCTCAGGATCTGAAAAGGAACGATTGCCGAGGTCCAGCCGTCGCCTAGCACGATCTTGACGAGAACGGCGGAGAACAGAAAGGCCAGCGCGGCACCCGGCAACGCCAGGAAAGCCGCCGCCGTCGTCGCCTTCATGTACGCTGCCTTCAACCGCTGCCGATCGCCCCGCAGCTCGACGACCGCGGGATAGAATACGTTGCTGATCGAAGCGCCGATGAGGTTCACCGGCTTGTTCATCAAATTGTAGGCACGCGAATAAATGCCGAGCGCGGCCGCATCCATGGTCCGGCCGACGACGTAGTTGTCGCCGTTGAGAGCAACGTAGCTTGCGCATCCCATCAGGGAAAACCAGGCGGCATCCTTATAGCCCCTTATCGCCTCCCGCGTCGGAGCATCGATCAGGCCGAACAGCCCGCTCATACAGAGGAACGCCAACCAGAGCCCGGCTTGAACGACCAACCCGATGAGCAACGAAAGCGGTCCGAAGCCGAGAAGGGCGAGCAAGCACGTCAGGAAGTAAAGGCCGACGCCCTGCGATCCCGTTTCCGCGAAGGTTGCCGCCCCGAATTTCAGGTTCTTTCGTACGAGCGCATCAGCCAGAAAGGAGAGGAACAGCAGCGGGATCGTCAGGAGAACGAGGGATAGCTCGGTGCCGCTGATGACGATGCCGAAGAACTGCTCGATTACCGGCACCAATGCCAGCACCAGGAGGTCGGCGGTCAGCGCCAAGAGGCCGACGATGGCCAAGCCGGTTCCCGCCGCGCCCTTGCTCTCGATCCTGATCAATGCCTGGCCGACGGCGTAGGGGAATACGCCAAGGATGCCGATCAGAAGCTGGATGACGGTAAACCGCCCGAATTCCGCAGGCGAGATCAGCCGGGCGGTTATGCCGAGCGCGATGATGTTGGCCAACATCAAGCCAGCTCTGGAACCAAACGTAAGCGCAGCACCGCGCATGACAGATCGAGTTAGTGAACCCTTCATCGCCGCCCCCGGCCTTATAAATTTTCCACAACCGAGTTCGTCCATCGAAGCTTGGCGTGAGACGCCACTTCAAAAAGAAAACGAACTGGTCAACGCCGCGTAGCGTCGATCCCTTTGAAGTAAAGATTCAGGTTTATCGATGTTTCTTAGTATGGAACAATTATAATTCCTACCACAGCCGGCTCGAATGAATATTAAATTATATCTATGTGACTCAACGGGTTGTCAGGGATTTACCGCAACGTAGGTAGCTGGATAGAAGCTGGCACCGCGAAATATCTGCGTAACCCTCATTGCTCTACATATTCAACGTCTACTTTCAGTAACTTAGGCTGAGGCAAGTCAACGAAACTCAGCCAAAGACGTACTTGGCTGCGCGCGTGCGCTCCATGATCAGAATTGTCACGCAGGTCAGAATGGCGGTGCTGACCGACGCCAGCACGATCGCCAGCGGCCAAAGGGCGATGCGCTTGCAAAGCGTGACCATGACCAGATTGATTGGAGGATGGATCAGGTAGATCTGTAGAGATCTCGCCCCGATCCAGCGGGCCACCTGACTGCCGGTGAGGCCCCGCGCGATCGACACGATGACGCCGGCTCCCGAAATCAGTGCCGCGTCGGAGATGATCATCTCCAGGGGCGTGTCGATGCCGAAGATGCGATAATCGGCCAGCACGCTCTCCAGCCGGAAGTGGATGAGTGCGAGCGAGCTGAGAGCGAAGACCGCCGCGTTGACGGCGATCATCTTCCCGCGCCACTCAAGGCAGCGAAGCTGCATGAAAATCAACGCCGGAAGCAGGATGTAGGCTGCCAGCGCCGATCCAAGGGGAGCCATCGCGAGAACGGATCGAGGTACGGTCGGCAATCCCAGGTGTGCCACGCACGCGGCCGCGACGATCGCGATCTTGAGCTTCCGGTCGGCGAGGCCGTACCAGTTGTACAAGATGCAGAAGACGAAGAAGGCGGGAAGGAACCAGAGCAACTTAAGTCCCGTCGCTGCATCCAGCATCGGGGATGTTGCGACGAACAGGGCCGCGAACAACCTTAATGCCCAAGTCGCGAGGTCGACCTTTCCGTGCAGGAACTCCGACACGAAGAACAGAACGCCGTATATCGTGGTGAAGATGACATAAGGCTTCAGGAACGCGCGCCACATTCCGTAGAATGTCTTCCTGTTGAGTGGCCGAGGCCGCCCGAAGGTGGCAAGGAGGAAGAATGATCCGACGTGAAAGCTATAGATGAAAATATAGCCAGTGTAGTAGAGGTGGTCGTGGAAAATTCGATCGTGGCCGAGAACGACCAGCAAAATCAATATGGCCCTAATGACCAGCTTTACTGACTCTTCGTCTTGCGCGGTCATCATAATCTCTTAAGCGTATGCTTCTACAGCGAACTGTCGCCCCGCCGCCTTTCGCGGGCTACAATTCAAGATCGATGAAGGGTGCACCCCACTTGCGATGAGGGCCTTCGAAAGAACCGGCTGAGACATCGTGATGGCCGTCGCTTCGTCACAAGTGAGGTGATTTCGTAGAGGGGCGCACGCATCCCTGTTGGCGAGTTGCGCCATCAACAGCCTTTCTTCCATGAACTGGCACGCCTGACGTTTTCGTTCACTCGTATGTCGCTCCATCTTCCGTCGCACGCAGGGGGCGCACGTAACTGACGCGCAATCGACGCGATCTTTCGGATCTCGGTGCCCATCCGTGCCCGCTTTACGAAACAATTTTCAAGACATGTTGCGCCGGGATCACTCAAGATTGCGACATACCGATGAATGGTGATGGTTGAAGTGAAAAATCCTTGCCAACCCGGCGGCGCTGCCTAATTGATTGCGGTCACGCCGCCGATGACGATTATACATCGAAAGTTCATTTTATGTTCATAGATCAGCTTCGATCTTCGATAAAGGCGCCACTGTCGCGTCGCAGCCTTCGGACTATTTTACTTGCGCCCGTATTCTTCGCAGCGACAGCACAGGTTGATCCGGCGCCGCGTGGCGAAGCTGATTGGTCAGCAGAAAAGCAGGGCGAGGCGCTGGATCTCGGCAAGTCGAAGCAGGTTTTTGCGGAGGAGTTCTCAAAGCCGGTTTCGCTGGATGGTCCGGTCCTTTTTGCCAAACAGCATGCCGATTATGGCCGGGCAGGCTTTGATCCTCCAGGTGGAGCAGCTTATGCTTTTCGCGACGGAGCATTGGCTTTGCGGGTATATAGCGACGGCCAGCGGATGCGGGGCGCGAACGTGCAATCGGTGTCGTCCGCGCAATCATATACTGGAGCACCTATCGTGCCGGGACGGCAAGGTTTCACGTGCGCGGGATGCTATTGGGAGGCGCGTCTCCGGTTCCCGGAAGCGCGTGGCACATGGGGTGGTTTCTGGCTCCTTACGCCCGATGATCCCCGGAACCGCGGCCATTTGGAGGTAGATGTCGTCGAATATTACGGCATCGGCGACGAGCGCGGCCTGCATCATTCGCTGCACCGCTGGCGACCGAAGGAACTTGGCGGGCACACACGACAGAGCGACTATGTCAGAATGCCTGAGATCGCAGATTTCGGGTGGCATACTTACGGCGTGGACCTGCGTGGCTCGTCGTCGAACGATGCCAAGCAGCAGGCGGTCTTCTATGTCGATGGGAAAGAGGTGCGGCGCGTTCCGGTGGACGATGAGTTTCTCAAGAAGCCGTTCTACTTCCTCAATACGTTGACGATCAGCGCCAAGAAGCAGGAAATAACTCTCCCACAGGAGCTGTTGGTAGATTATGTGCGTGTCTGGCACTGATAGATAATCACATCGGATGTTCCTAGATCGCGATCGGCGCGCCGAGCGGCCGCCTTCGCGATCTGTCAACCTTAGACGCTAAAGCTTTTCTGGCGCGGTCGACGCGGAGATAAGGCTCCGTCCGAGCTTTGGCAGCAAACCTTCCATTACCGCTGCGAGGAAGACGCGAGGCTGTGACGCCTGGCTGGCGGGACCGATCTCGATGCCGACGCACTGACCGCCGCCACGGCAAAGCCCAAAGCGCAAAATGTCGAGGGGTGCGTGATAACAACGTATGAACCTTCTCTCCTGTCTTCCGAAAGCGTCGGAAAACCGTGAGAAAACGTGGCTCCCTGAGTAGGATTCGAACCTACGGCCGCTCGATTAACAGTCGAGAGCTCTACCGCTGAGCTATCAGGGAACGTCGTTCAACGTCGTGGAGGGGGTCTATAAAGCCGGATTTATACCGCGCAAGACCCTTATTTCATCTTTGCGACTTATGCGACGAACTGCTCCATGGTGATGCGGTCGTCGAGCGCATGTTCCGGGTCGAACAGCAGCGTCAGCTCGCGTGCGCGGTCCATCGCAATATCGACCTGCGCGACGTTGCGGATTTCGCGCTGATCCGCGACCGCCGACACCGGACGCTTGCCGGCCTCCAGCACGCGGAGCGACACGCGCGTCTTGTCGGGCAGGATCGCGCCGCGCCAGCGCCGCGGCCGAAATGCGCTGATCGGGGTCAGCGCCAGCATCTGCGAACCGAGCGGCAGGATCGGGCCATGCGCCGACAGATTGTACGCGGTCGATCCCGCGGGCGTAGCGACGAGGATGCCGTCGCACGACAATTCCTCCAGTACGATCCGATCGTTGATCCGTACCTCCAGCTTGGCGGTCTGTCGCGTCTCGCGGAGCAACGACACTTCGTTGATCGCGGGCAATGTATGCACGCTGCCGTCGAAACCGGTTGCGGTCGCCGTCAGCGGGGTGACCTTGAAGGCGCGCGCGCGCTCGATCCGTCCATCGAGATCGTGGCGCCGCCATTCGTTCATCAGGAACCCGACGGTGCCGAGGTTCATCCCGAACACCGGCACGATCGCCCGCCGCCGCTCCAGCAACAGGTGCAGCGTCTGAAGCATGAAGCCGTCGCCGCCCAGCGCGACGACGAGATCGGCCTCCTCGAGCGGGCACCAGTCCCACGCGTCGGCGAGTTCGGCACGCGCGGCCTGCGCGGTGGCGGTAGGCGAGGCGACCAGCGCCCGCCGGGGATAGAGGCTCATCCGCCGGTGACGCTCATGTGCCGTGCGACCGCCGGGCCTTCGTCGCGACCGATGCGGAAATCGTGGCGGCGGGGCTTGGTGGTCAGCGCATCCTCAATCGCCGCATCCAGCCCAGCGACGCCGCCGTCGCGCAATGCCGCACGCAGGTCGCGGTGATCGTCATGGCCGAGGCAGGTATACAGCCGCCCCTCGGTGGTCAGGCGTACGCGGTTGCACCCGTCGCAAAAATTCTGCGTCAGTGGCGAGATTAGCCCCAGCCGCGTCGCGCTGCCGTCGACACTCCAGTAACGCGCAGGACCGCCGGTCTGCGCCGCATCGGGCGCCAGCGTGAAGCGCGCATCGAGCCGCTCCTTCACGACCGTCAACGGCAGGAAACGATCGGTACGATCCTCGTCGATCGCGCCCATCGGCATCGTTTCGATCAAAGTCAGGTCGTGCCCTTCCGCGACACACCAGTCGAGCATCGTCGCGATCTCGTCCTCGTTGACGCCTTTCAGCGCGACCATGTTTATCTTGACCGACAGCCCGGCCTCTCGCGCGGCGGCGATCCCGTCGAGCACCTGCGCGACATCGCCATGGCGCGTGATGCGGCGAAAGCGATCGGGGTCGCGGCTGTCCATGCTGACGTTGAGCCGGCGTAGCCCGGCGTCGTGCAACGCCGCGGCATGATCGCGCAGCCGCGTGCCGTTGGTGGTCATCGTCAACTCGTCGAGCGTGGAGCCGACATGGCGCCCGAGACGCTGGACGAGCTGCAACACGTCGCGCCGCACCAAGGGCTCGCCGCCTGACAACCGCACCTTTCGCACCCCCCGCGCGATGAAGCGCTCGGCGATGATCGCCAATTCCTCCAGCGTCGCGATCTTCTCGCGCGGCAGGAACGTCATATGCTCTGCCATGCAATAGCGGCAGCGCAGGTCGCAGCGATCGGTAACCGATACCCGCAAGTATCGGATGGTACGGCCGAAGCCGTCGATGAGCGGCGCGGCCGTGTTGCTGGTCTGGATCATTGCCGTCACAACGCGTGACGCTATTGAGTCGTTCAACATCCGGCAAGTTCGGATTGCCGTCTCGTGAACCACCACCTAGGTTTAAGGCTATGGAGCGTCAGACACGAACCATGCAACGCGCGGCCGGACGGCGCCGGGGCGAGCGCATCGCGAGCGCGGAACAGCACCAGTTGATGGCGTCCGCCGATGACGGCGTGACCGCGATCACCGCCGCACCGACCAGTTTCGAGATCGTCAATGCCGCGTACGGCCGGACGACCGGCGACCAGTTGGTCGAGGCGATCGACGAGCGGCTGAGCGACGCGCTGGCCGATTATCAGAGCGCGGCGGTGCGCAGCGGCGCAACCTTCACGATCGTGGTGGTGGGCGACGCGCGACTTGGCGATGCGGCGGTCGATTCCGTCGAACGCGCGCTGGAGCAGCCGTTCACGATCGGGAACGAGACGATCCACCTCGGCGCGCGGATCGGCGTGGCGCGGCGCACCGATCAAGAGGCGCTCGACCATCTGCTCCGCCGTGCCGCCGAAGCGCTCGCGCACGCACGCGCCAGCGAGGGGGTGACGACGCGCGTCGCGACCGAGGGCAGGGGGTGCCGATCGCCGCGCTCGCGGCGGATTTGCACCGGGCGATGGAGCGGCAGGAGATCGATGTCCGCTTCCAGCCGCAGGTGCATCTGATCGACGGCCGGATCGTCGGGGTCGAAGCGCTGGCGCGCTGGCATCATTCGCGATTGGGTGAGCTGGGTGCGGAGACGTTGCTGGCCGCCGCGGATCGCGCCGGGCTGGGCGTCGCGCTGTCGGATCACGTCCAGGCGCTGGCGCTTCGTCGCGCGGCGGAATGGCCCGATTTGCTGTCGGGGCTGCGGATCGCGGTCAATGTCACCGCCACCGATCTGTCGCGTGCGCCGTTCGTCAGCCGCTTCCTCGCTCGCGTCCATGAAGCCGGGATCGCGCCGGGGCGCGTCACCGCCGAGGTGACCGAGGGGGCGATGATCGACAATCTGCGTGCCGCGGGTGTTGCGCTGGCGGCGCTCCGTGCCGCGGGCTGTCGCGTCGCGCTCGACGATTTCGGCACCGGCTATTCCAGCCTGTCCTATGTCGCATCGCTGCCGCTCGATTACATCAAGATCGACCGCAGCCTGACGCAGGCGGCGGTCAGCGACGCGCGCAATCGCGTCGTCTTGCAGGGCGTGCTGTCGATCGCCGACGGTCTGGGGCTAGAGACGATCGCAGAGGGCGTCGAAACCGAGGCGCAACGCCTGTTGCTCGCGGCGCGCGGCTGCACCTTCTATCAGGGCTTCCTGTGCGCGGGGCCGCTCGACGATGCCGCACTGATCGAACTGGTGCGTCGCGGCGCGGGCAAGGGAAGTGACATGATGCCGATCGTCCCGATCCTGATCGCCGCCGCTGCGGCCGCCACGCCGCAGGCGGCGATCGACGCGGCGATGGCGGACAGCGCGGCGGGCTGGAACGCCGGCGACCTCGCGCGCTTCACCGCCATCTACGCGCCCGACGCGGTGTACGTTGCGGGTGACAAGGTCGTGCGCGGGAAGGCGGCGATTGCCGAACGCTATGCGCGCAGCTTCGCCGACGGCGGCAACACGCGCGGGAAGCTCAGCTTCCAGCCGATGGCGTGGCGTCCGCTCAGCGCGGTCCATGTCCTCCATGTCGCGCGCTGGACGCTGACGCCTGCCTCAGGGGTGCCGCAGACCGGGCTGACGACGCTGCTGTTCGAGCGCCGGAAAGACGGCTGGAAGATCATTTCCGACCACAGTAGTTAGGTCCACGTTTCGGCTCGGGATCGTCATTGCGCGTAACGATGCAATTCAGGGCGTCTTGGTCCGACCCTGGATTGCTTCGCTACGCTCGCAATGACGTTGGTTACCCCGCCGCTTTGGCCAGCCCCTTCGACAATTGCAGTGCGCCGTGCAGCCGCGCCTTGGGGTCGGCCCACGCACGCGTCAGTGCCAGCTTGCTGTCGGGGCGCAGCTTCGCGATGCCACCCAGCTTGTCGACATAGGCGAGCAGCCCGGCGATGTTTGGCGGCTTGTCGTCGTGGAATGCGACCAGCGCGCCCTTCGGCCCGACGTCGAGCTTGGAGACACAGGCCTTCTTGGCGTTGAGCTTGATCTCCATGATCTTGACCAGATTGTCGGTCGCTTCGGGAAGCGGACCGAAGCGGTCGATCATCTCGGCGGCGAAGGCGTTCAGCCCCTGCACCTCGTCCACCTCGTTGAGGCGGCGGTACAGGCCCATCCGCAGGTCGAGGTCGGGGACGTATTCCTCGGGAATAAGGATCGGCGCGTCGACGCTGATCTGCGGCGAGAAGTCGCGCTGGCGTTCGCGCAGGCCACCCGCCTTGGCCTCCAGGATCGCCTCCTCCAGCATCGACTGGTAGAGTTCGTAGCCGACCTCCTTGATATGCCCCGACTGTTCGTCGCCGAGCAGATTGCCCGCGCCGCGAATGTCGAGGTCGTGGCTGGCGAGTTGGAAACCGGCCCCCAGCGTGTCGAGGTCGCTCAGCACCTTGAGCCGCTTTTCCGCCGCCTCCGTCATCTGCCGCTCGGGTGGTGCGACCATATAGGCATAGGCACGCGTCTTCGATCGCCCGACCCGCCCGCGAAGCTGGTACAGTTGCGCGAGCCCGAAGCGGTCGGCGCGGTTGACGATCATCGTATTGGCGGATGGAATGTCGATGCCGCTCTCGATGATCGTGGTCGAGACCAGCACCTCGAACTTCTTGTCGTAGAAGGCGGACATCCGCTCCTCGACTTCGGTCGGCGCCATCTGGCCGTGCGCGACGACGTAGCGGATCTCGGGCACCTCGCGGCGGAGGTAATCCTCGATATCCGGCAGATCGGCGATCCGCGCGGTGACCAGGAAGCTCTGCCCGCCGCGATAATGTTCGCGCAGCAACGCCTCGCGCAGCACGACCGGGTCCCACGGCATGACATAGGTGCGCACCGCGAGACGATCGACCGGTGGAGTCTGGATCACCGACAGTTCGCGAAGCCCGCCCATCGCCATCTGGAGCGTGCGCGGGATCGGCGTCGCGGTCAGCGTCAGCATGTGGACGTCGGCGCGTAGCGTCTTGAGCCGCTCCTTGTGAGTGACGCCGAAACGCTGCTCCTCGTCGACGATCACCAGCCCGAGCCGCTTGAAGTCGATGGTCTTCGCCAGCAGCGCATGGGTGCCGATGACTATGTCGATCGTGCCGTTGGCGACGCCTTCCTTGACCTTCTTCGCCTCGCTGGCGGTCACCAGTCGTGACAGACGGCCGATCTCGACCGGGAACCCCTCGAAGCGGGCGCAGAAATTCTGGTAATGCTGGCGCGCGAGCAGGGTGGTCGGGCAGACGACCGCGACCTGCATCCCGGCCATCGCCGCGACGAAGGCGGCGCGCAGCGCGACCTCGGTCTTGCCGAAGCCGACGTCGCCGACGATCAGCCGGTCCATCGGCTTGCCCGCGGCGAGGTCATCCAGAACGTCGCTGATCGCGCGGTCCTGATCGTCGGTTTCCTCATAGGGGAAACGATCGACGAAGGCGGGGTAGCCGCTCGCATCCGGCTCGGCGACCTCGCCGGGGCGCAGCGCGCGTTCGGCGGCGACCGCGATCAAGGTGCCCGCGATCTCGCGGATGCGCTCCTTCATCTTCGACTTGCGGCGCTGCCATGCCTCGCCGCCAAGTCGATCGAGGCTCGCCCCTTCCTCCGACGAGCCGTAGCGGGAGAGGACTTCGAGGTTCTCGACCGGGATATAGAGCTTGTCGCCGCCGGCATATTCCAGCGCCACGCAATCGTGCGGCGCCTTGGCGACCGGCACCTGCGTCAACCCGACATAGCGGCCGATGCCGTGATCGGTGTGGACGACCAGATCGCCCGGCGAGAGCGTCGCGAGTTCGGCAAGGAAGGCGTCGGCGGACTTGCGGCGCTTGGCGCGGCGGATCAGCCGGTCGCCGAGCATGTCCTGTTCGGTCAGGACCGCGACGTCGGGAGCGGCGAACCCATGATCGAGCCCGACGACGGTCAGTGCGACGCCGCGATCCGCTGCCCCAAGCGCGTCCTGCCATGTATCGGCCAGCCGTGCGCCGACCAGTCCGTGATCGTCGAGCAGCGTCTTCAGCCGATCACGCGCACCGACCGAATAGCTGGCGAGGATCGGCTTGCGGCCATCCTTCTTCAGCCGCGCGACATGCGCGACCACCGCTTCATAGACGTTGGCCTGATTGGCGCGCTCGGGCGCGAAGTCGCGTGGCCCGTCGACCTGGAAGTCGAGGACGGTCGAGGATTCGGGTTCGTGGAACGGCGTGACCAGATGCGCGGGCATCCCGGCCACCTCGGCGCGCCATTCCTCCTCGTCGAGATAGAGCGTCTTGGCGGGCAGCGCGCGATAGCTGCCCGGTTCTGCCGCCTCGGCGCGCTTCCGGTTCTCGTAATAATCGGCGATCGCATCGAGCCGACCCTCGACCGCGGCCGGGGTGCCCGCGTCGCGCACCACCACGGCATCGTCACCGAGATGGTCCCACAGCGTCGCCAGCTTTTCCTCGAACAGCGGGAGCCAATGCTCCATCCCCGCCAGCCGCCGGCCTTCGCTGACCGCCTGGTAGAGCGGATCGCCGGTCGCGGTCGCGCCGAACTTCTCGCGATATCGGGTGCGGAAACGCTTGACGCTGTCGTCGTCGAGCAGCGCCTCGGACGCGGGGAGCAGCACGAACCCGTCGAGCCGCCCGGTGGTGCGCTGGTCGCCGGGATCGAACGTGCGGACGCTCTCGATCTCGTCGCCGAAGAAGTCGAGGCGGAGGGCCTGTTCCTCGCCGCTGGGGAACAGGTCGACGATCCCGCCGCGCACCGCATATTCGCCGGCATCGTGGACGGTGTCGGTGCGGACATAGCCGTTCGCCTGCAACAGCGCGCCGAGCTTGTCGCGATCGATCCGCGCGCCCGGCTTCAGCTCGGCAACCAGCTGCCGGATGCGGAACGGCGTCAGCGTCCGCTGCGTCAGCGCGTTGACCGTGGTCAACAGGAGCTGCGGCCCGGCCGGCTTGTGTTGCAGGCGGTGCAGCGCACCGATCCGCTCCGCCATGACGCGCAGCGTCGGCGAGGCGCGGTCGTAGGGGAGGCAGTCCCAGGCCGGCAGTTGCACGACCTCCAGCTCGGGCGCGAAGAACGGCGCGGTCGCGGCGATGCTGCGCATCTGCGCCTCGTCGGCGGCGACGAACACCGCACGGCGCGTCGCGGCACGCGCGAGATCGGCGAGCAACGACGGGAGGAAGCCGCCGGGAACGCCCGAGAGGGTGAGCGGGACGGTGGCGCGGAGGATCGTGGAAAGGTCGGGCATTCTATCTCCCCCTCCCTTTCAAGGGAGGGGATTATCGGGTCGAAATGTCCCCCGGACATTTCTGATCCATGCCGGGGGCATGGATCACCCGATCATGGTGGGTGGCGTCCGGGTGGTACGGGGAGAACAAGAGTGGGGCGACCGTATCGTCAAGCCTCGACCCACCCCAACCCCTCCCTTGAAAGGGAGGGGCTAACGGCACGTCACATCCCCGTGTCGAGCACCGTCACGAAATCGACTCGCCGCATCGTCTGCATCATCTCGCCCTCCCATTCCGCCGGACAGGGGAGCGAGCCGATCGCCCAGCCCATGATGTCGACGTCCTGTTCCTCCAGCAGCTGCTCGAACCAGTCCAGCTGCTCAGCGTTCCACGTCGCCCCGTGCGCATCGAAGAAGCCGCCGATCATCAGATCGGCCTCGCGCGTGCCGCGGTGCCAGGCGCGAAAGCGGAGGCGTTTCAGGCGGATGTCGTGATCCATGACGTGTCCAATGCAAAACGACCGGCGGGCGCTGGCGGCGGCCGTCGGGGCAGGGTATCGGCACCAGATAGTCATGCGACCCGATATCCTCAATCCGTTGTTCGCCGAGGTGGAGGCGCTGAAGGGCGTCGGGCCAGCGCTCGCCAAGCCGCTCGATCGGCTGGCGATCGCCCGCGTGCTCGACCTGTTGTTCCATCTTCCCTCGGGGTGGGTCGACCGCTGGCCGCGCGACGAGCTGATGCAGAGCGACGTCGGGCGGACGATCGCGATCACGCTGACCCCGACCGATTATCGCACCAGCAGCAGCCCGCGCGCACCGACGCGGGTCGTGGCGCGCGACGCGCACGGCAACACGGTGGCGCTGGTGTTCTTCGGCGGCGGCTCCGGGCGGGTGCGCAAGTTGCTGCCGTTGAACGAGCCGCGTCGCGTCTCGGGTCGGCTCGACCAATACGGGCAGGACCTGCAGATGGTACACCCGGAGGTGGGTGGCGAGGACGATGACTTCCGCGAGCGCGAGGCGATCTATCCGCTTACCGAAGGGATGACCTCGCGACGGCTCGGCGCGCTGGTCGAACAGGCGTTGGCGCGTGCCCCCGATCTGCCCGAGTGGATCGAGCCGAGCCTGAAGGCACAACGCGACTGGCCCGCATGGCGCGAGGCGATGACGCGGCTCCACACCGATCCTGCCGACGCCGTGGCGCGCGCGCGGCTGGCCTATGACGAGGTGTTCGCCAACCAGCTTGCGCTGTCGATCGTCCGCGCCGACACGCGCAAGCGGCGCGGGCGGGCGTTGCAGGGCGACGGACGGCTGCGCGACATGCTGCGGCTGCCGTATCAGCTCACCGGTGCCCAGGCGCGCAGCGTTCGTGAGATCGAGGGCGACCTCGCACAGAGCGCACCGATGCTGCGGCTGCTGCAAGGCGATGTCGGCTCGGGTAAGACGCTGGTCGCGGCGATGGCGATGCTGATCGCGGTCGAGGCCGGCGCGCAGGCCGCGATGCTCGCGCCGACCGAAATCCTCGCGCGCCAGCATTATGAGACGCTGCGGCGGACGCTGGCGGGGCTGCCGGTCGAGATTGCGGTGCTGACCGGGCGCGACAAGGGACGCGTGCGCGAGGCGACGCTTATGGGGCTGGCGGATGGCTCCATCCATATTCTCGTCGGCACACACGCGATCTTCCAGGAGGCAGTCAGCTATCGCGATCTCGGGCTGGTGGTGGTCGACGAACAGCATCGCTTCGGGGTTGCGGAGCGAATGCTGTTGCAAGCCAAGGGGCGCACCCCGCCACACCTGCTGGCGATGACCGCGACGCCGATCCCGCGCACGCTGACGCTCGCACTGCACGGCGAGATGGACCAGAGCCGGCTCGACGAGATGCCGCCGGGGCGAGAGCCGATCGAAACGCGCGTCTTGTCCGAGGAACGCGTCGACGAGGTCGTCAATGCGCTCGGCCGGCATCTGTCGGAAGGCAAACAGGCGTATTGGGTCTGCCCGCTGGTCGAGGAGAGCGAAACCAGCGACCTTCAAGCCGCCGAGGCACGCGCCGCCGCGCTGGCGAGCCGCTTCGGCGACCGCGTCGGGCTGGTCCATGGCCGCATGAAGGGGCTGGAAAAAGACGCGGTAATGGCGCGCTTCTCGGCGGGCGAGATCGGCGTGCTGGTCGCGACGACGGTGATCGAGGTCGGGGTCGACGTGCCCAATGCCACGCTGATCGTCATCGAACATGCCGACCGCTTCGGGCTGGCGCAGCTACACCAATTGCGGGGGAGAGTCGGGCGCGGCGGTGGGCGCTCGGTGTGCCTGCTGCTGCGTGGCGGGTCGCTCAGCGAGACGGCGCGCGCGCGGCTCGCGCTGATGCGGGAGACCAACGATGGTTTTCGCATCGCCGAAGAAGACCTGCGGCTGCGTGGTGCGGGCGAGTTGCTGGGGACGCGCCAATCGGGCGAGGCGATGTTCCGGCTCGCCACACCGGAGATGCTGTCGGACCTGCTGCCTGCCGCGACCGACGACGCGCGGTTGCTGATCGACCGCGACGGCGGGCTGAACGGCGCGCGCGGGCAGGCGGCGCGGATCCCGCTTTATCTGTTCGAGCGGGATGCCGGCGTGGCGCTGCTGCGGTCCGGATAACGAGGCGAGCCATGGGCTTGCTCATTCTCCACCCGTCGCCCTGAGCTTGTCGAAGGGGCTGCGACCGGGCACGTGCGTCGACAAGCTCAGCACGTACGGTGGAGCGCGATACGGGCGACGAGCGCTTCAGGAGATCAAGGGTTTGTCCGGACTGATACCGATCATCATCGTCGTGTTCGCGGGTCTCGGCCTCGCGATCCAGCCGCCGACCAATGCCGCATTGGCGCGGGTGTCGGGCTCGGTGTGGCTGGCGGCGTTGGTGTCGTTTACGGTTGGGACGGCGACGTTGCTGATCGTCTGGGCGTTCGATCGCACGCCGCTGTCGGCGCTGAAGGGCGCGCCGTGGTGGGCGTGGCTCGGCGGCCTGTACGGCGCTGCCTTCGTTGCGGCGCTCGCCTTTGCGGCGCCGCGGCTGGGGATTGCGGCGGCGCTCAGCATCGCGATCGCGAGCCAGTTGACCGCAGCGCTGACGCTCGACCATTTCGGCCTGCTGCAAGTGCCGCAGCAACCGGTGACCGTCACCAAACTCGCCGGGATCGCGCTGGTGCTAGTCGGCGTGGTGGTGTTCCGGCGGGGATGAGTCGCCCTTAGCGGCTACCGCATCGCCGCCAGTACGAACTGGTACAAGGCCGGCGCCACTTCCTGCGCGAGCTTGCAGCCGATCCGTCCGCCAAGCGCCCAGCGCACCTCGGCGGTGAAGCTGCCCGCCATCGGGAGGGTGACGGTGACGGCGTCACCGGGTGCGAACGCTTCGTCGCTACGCGCCATGAAGCCGTTGGGCGAGACGTTGACGATCGTCACCATCCGTGGCTCGCCGCTCGCGACGATCAGCCGTGTGCGATGCAGCGTCTCGTCGCGCGGTTCGACGCGGTCCTCATACGCTATCGTCGCCGATCGTACGGCCATGTCGTCCTCCTACGCTAACCCCGTGCTTATCGCCTGACCGAAGTTAACGTGGAGTGAGCAAAGACGTTAAGCGGGGTTCACCATCCCATGGTGCTTCTTGCCCGCGGAGATGCGCACCGGCGCGTCTCCGATGGTCACCACGGCGGCTTCGTCGGAGACCTTGTCGCCGTCGATCCGCGCACCGCCGCCCTTGATGAGCCGGCGTGCCTCGCCCTTCGATGCCGCGAAGCCGAGCGCCACCAATACGTCGACCAGCGGGGTCGCGCCCGATGCGGTCATCGATGGCAGGCCCGCGCCGCTCGCGCCTTCCTCGAAGGTCTTGCGCGCGGTTTCGGCGGCGTCTTCGGCAGCGGCGCGGCCACGGCACATCGCCGTCGCCTCGTTGGCGAGCACCTTCTTGGCCTCGTTGATCTCCGCGCCGCCCAGCGCCTCCAGTCGCGCAATCTCGTCGAGCGGCAGATCGGTGAACAGCCGCAGGAAGCGGCCGACGTCGCGATCGTCGGTGTTGCGCCAGAATTGCCAGTAATCGAAATGCGGCAGCTGATCCTCGTGGAGCCACACCGCGCCCGCCACGGTCTTGCCCATCTTCTCGCCCGAGGCAGTGGTGAGCAGCGGAGTCGTTACGCCGAACACCTCGGTGCTGTCCATCCGCCGCGCCAGTTCGACGCCGTTGACGATATTTCCCCATTGATCGCTGCCGCCCATCTGGAGCCGCACGCCCTCGCGGCGCGCCAGCTCGCGGAAGTCGTAGCCTTGCAGGATCATGTAGTTGAATTCGAGGAACGACAGCGATTGCTCGCGGTCGAGCCGCAGCTTCACCGAGTCGAAGCTGAGCATCCGGTTGACGCTGAAATGTTGCCCGACCTCGCGTAGGAACGGGATATATTCCAGCTTGTCGAGCCATTCGGCGTTGTCGAGCATCACCGCATCGCTCGAACCGTCGCCGAAGGTCAGGAAGCGGTCGAAGATGCGCTTGATGCCGGCGACATTGGCGGCGATCACCTCGTCGCTGTTCAGCTTGCGCGCCTCGTCCTTGAAGCTCGGATCGCCGATCTTGCCGGTGCCGCCGCCCATCAACACGACCGGCTTGTGCCCGGCCTGTTGCAGCCGGCGTAGCAGCATGATCTGCACCAGGCTGCCGACGTGCAGCGACGGCGCGGTCGGATCGAAGCCGATATAGCCCGGCACGACCTGCTTCATGGCCAGCGCGTCGAGCGCGGCGGCGTCGGTCATCTGGTGGACGTAACCGCGTGCGGTCAGCGTGCGGAGCAGGTCGGATTGATATTCGGTCATGATGGGCGTGTCGTTACACACACGTCAGCGGCGCGGCAATTGCGTGACCGGATCCACCGGCGAACGGCCGCGACGCAGCTCGAAATGCAGCTCCGGCTGATCGGCGAATCCGGTCGCACCGCTCAGCGCGATCACCTGCCCACGCGTCACCGCTTGCCCGCGCCGGACCAGCAACTTGCCGGCATGGCCGTAGATCGAGGTCCAATTCTCGCCATGCTTGACGATGACGAGCCCGCCCAGCGCGGCGATCCCGTCCCCTGCATAGGCGACCGTGCCTGCCGCCGCGGCTTTCACCTCGGTGCCGGAGGGCACCGCGATCTCGATCCCGTCGAAGCGCTCGCCGCTGCGTCCGACCCCGAAGCGCCGGACGATCTGCCCGGTCAGCGGCCAGACGAAGCGACCGGGCGCGGCGCTCGGCGGGGCGACGGGGATGGTGGCGGCGGGAACCTTGGTCGCGCCCTTTACGGGCCGCACCGGCGCGCGTCCGCTCGCCACCGCCGGCTCGCCGCCGGTCAGGATCGTGTCGACGTCGAGCGTGAAGGCGGCGGCGCGCTCGGCGGCGGAAGCGGGCTGCATCGGGATCAGCACGCGCTGCCCGGTCACCAGCACGAACGGCTCGCGCAGGTCGTTGGCGACAACCACCTGGCTCCATGGCACGCCGTAAGCGCGGGCGATTCCGATCCCGGTCTGCCCCGGATCGACGCGGTGATATCGCCCGCCGGGGATGACGAGCCGCTGCCCGGCGCGCAGCGCAAAGGCGGCGAGAGCGTGTTGCGGCGGGCAATCGCCTCGATCGAGGCTCCGGTCCGCTCGGCGATCGCGCTCAACGTATCGCCGGCCCGAACGACCACGTCCTGCGTGCGGACCAGCCGCGCATCCGGCGTGATCGGCGCCGCTTCCCACGCCGGGCGCGCCGCAGCGAGCTGCTCGACCGGTGCCCGTCGTTGCGGGCGGGAGGGACGAAGCGGATGTGGCGCCTCGACCGCCTGCTCCGGCTCGCGCTCGGGTGGGGGTTCGGCGGGCAGGTCGGGGGCGGGCAGGTCTGAGGCGGGCAGTGGCGCGGTGGGCGGCGGAGCGAAGCGCGGATCGGCGGGGATGCACCCCGCCAGCACCAGCAGCAGCGCCGCCGATTTCGCCGCTCGCCGCATCAAACCGCTTTACGCTCCGGCGAAGGCGTCGCCGAGCGCGGCAAGCGAGTCGTGCAGCGTCAGGTCGAGCTGGAGCGGGGTCACCGTGATCCAGCCCTGCGTGATCGTCGCCAGATCGCTGCCATCGTCGACGGCAGGCTTGACCCGGCCCATCGACAGCCAGTGATAGTCGAACCCGCGCGGATCGGTGCGGCGATCGAAGCGCACGCGCCCGTAATCGCGCAGGCCCTGCGGCACGACACGCACCCCCTTCACCTCGCCCGCCTCGGGCTCGGGAAAGTTGATGTTGACCACCGAGCGCGGCGCCCAGTCATGGTCGAGCAAGGGCCGCAGCACGCGCGCACCCCATTCCTCGGCCGCGGCGAACGAGACGTCCTCACCCGGCTCGCGCCGGCCGTAACGCTGGCTGAGCGCGACCGAGCGCACGCCCGCCAGCGCGCCCTCCATCGCCGCCGAGACGGTGCCCGAGTACATCACGTCCTCGGCGATGTTGCCGCCGCGGTTGACGCCGGACAGGATCAGGTCGGGCGGCGTGTCGCGCATCAGCTCGGCGAGCGCATACATCACCGCGTCGGTGGGCGTGGCCCCGACCGCAAAACGCTTCTCACCGAACTGCTTGACGCGCAACGGCCGCGTCAGCGTCAACGAGCGGCCGGTGCCCGACTGTTCGGAAGCCGGCGCGCAGACCCAGACGTCGTCGGACAGCTGCGCCGCGATCCGCTCCAGTACCGCGAGCCCTGGCGCGTGATAGCCATCGTCGTTCGAAAGCAGGATGCGCATCAGCGCGCGCCCAGCACTTCGAGGCCGCCGAGATAGGGACGCAGCACCTCGGGCACCGTCACCGTCCCGTCCTCGCGCTGATAATTCTCGAGCACCGCGACCAGCGTCCGGCCGACCGCCAGACCCGAGCCGTTGAGCGTGTGCACGAAGCGCGTGGCCTTTTCGCCCTCGGGGCGATAGCGCGCGTTCATGCGCCGCGCCTGGAAATCGGTGCAGGTCGAGCAGCTCGAAATCTCGCGATACCGTTGCTGGCCGGGCAGCCAGACCTCCAGATCATAGGTGCGCGCCGCAGTGAACCCCATGTCGCCGGTGCACAATTTCATGCGGCGATAGGCGAGCCCCAGCGCGTCGAGCGCACCCTCGGCGCACGCGGTCATGCGCTCATGCTCGTCCTCGCTCGCCTCGGGCGCGACGATCGATACCATCTCGACCTTGTCGAACTGGTGCTGGCGGATATAGCCGCGCGTGTCCCGACCTGCCGCGCCCGCCTCGGAGCGGAAACACGGCGTCAGTGCCGCAAAGCGTAGCGGCAGGACGTCGTGGCTCAGGATCTTCTCGCGCACGATATTGGTCAGCGATACCTCGGCGGTGGGGATCAGCCAGCGCCCGTCGGTGGTGCGAAACAGGTCCTCGGCGAATTTCGGCAATTGCCCGGTGCCGAATACCGCCTCGTCACGCACCATCAGCGGCGGGGCGACTTCCTCATAGCCATGCTCGCGCGTCAACCGGTCGAGCATGAACTGCCCGAGCGCGCGTTGCAGCCGCGCCGCATCGCCGCGCACCAGAGTGAAGCGCGCGCCCGCGATCGCCGCGCCGGTCTCGAAGTCGAGCCCCAGCGCTGGGCCGATCGCGTCATGCTCTCGCGGGGTGAACGCGAAGTCCGGTCGCTGCCCGCGTTCGTGGACGAGCTGGTTGTCGTCCTCGTCGGCGCCCTGCGGCACATCGGCGGCGGGAACGTTCGGCAAAGCGGCAAGCGCGGCGTCGAGCGCGCTGCCCGTCTCCGCCTCTTCGGTTTCGAGGTGCGGCAACCGCTCCTTCAGCGTCGCTACCTCCGCCATCAGCGCGGCGGCGGTGTCGTCGTCCTTCTTCGCCTTCGCGGCGCCGATCGCCTTCGATGCCTCGTTGCGGCGCGCCTGTGCGGTCTGCGCTTCGGTCGCGGCCTCCCGGCGGCGGCGGTCGAGCGAGACCAAGGTCTCGGCGCTGGCGGGAAGGCCACGCTTGGCCATCGCGGCATCGAAAGCGGCGGGATCGTCGCGGATCAGGCGGATGTCGTGCATGGCCGCGCTATGACCCCGCGCTTGGCCGGAGGCAACCCGGCTCCGCGGCGAGGCAACCCACGCCATGGACGCGGCGTTCTTCGTCCGAGACGCAACGAGCAGAAGGAGAAACGTCCATGCACGTCCCCCATAAATCGGTCGTTCTGGTCGCCGATGGTCGCAAGCTGCTGTTCCTGCGCAACGAAGGCGATGCCGACTATCCTAATCTGCAGGTGGAGCACGCCGAGGAGCGCGCCAATCCTGCCACCCGCGATCAGGCGACCGACGCCGCCGGCGGCGCGTCCTCGACGCAGAGCGGGGCAGGGGCGCCCAACGCCGCCCAGGGCGGCTCGGGCCATGCGCAGGGCGGTGGCGCGCAATTCGCCCCCTCGCGCGGCAGCTTCGAACAGACCGACTTTCACCAGCTCGAGGAAGACCGGTTCGCCGCCGACGCTGCCGATCTGCTGAAACGCCGCGCGCTGTCGAACGACTTCGAATCGCTGATCGTGGTCGCGCCGCCGCGCACCTTGGGCGAGCTGCGCAAACATTATCACAAGGAGGTGAGCGCCCGGCTGACCGGCGAATTGGACAAGGATCTGACGGGGCATCCGATTCCCGACATCGAAAAGGCGCTGCTCTCCGCCTGATCGTCGGCGTGCCGGCGGGGCAGCCCCGCCGGCCGCGATGTTCAGCCTTGCTACAGTTCGTATCGGGTAAGACCAAGTCATTCGCTTGTGGAGGATCGGTCAGGTGCTTATAGGCGCGCCCAAAGGGGCGTGCAGAGATGCTGAAGACATCCTTCACGTGGGCGGGAGAAGGTCATGGCGACGGTTATGAGTCAGGTCGAAGACGCGTTTGACGAGCCGGAGGCGCTCTCCAGCCCGATGCCGGATGGCTACCGCCCCAGTGCGGACGAGCCGTTCATGAACCCGCGCCAGCAGGCGTACTTCCGCCACAAGCTGCTCGCGTGGAAAGAAGCGATCCGACGGGAAGCGCAGGGCACGCTGTCCCAGCTGCAAGTCGATTCCCTGCGCGAGGCGGATCTCAACGATCGCGCATCGAGCGAGGCGGACTGGTCGCTCGAGCTTCGCACCCGTGATCGGCAGCGCAAGCTGATCGCCAAGATCGATGCCGCATTGCGTCGCATTGAGGAAGGCGAGTATGGCTATTGCGAGGTCAGCGGCGAACCGATCAGCCTCGGCCGGCTCGAGGCGCGCCCGATCGCGACGATGACGGTCGAAGCGCAGGAGCGGCACGAGCGCGCGGAGAAGGTGTCGCGCGACGATTGATGCGGATCTTTACTTTCCATCAATCAATTTGACATTATCGTCCGGTGCAACGAACGGGCGAGTATGATGGGGCAGTCGAGGCGCAACTTGGTTGACGAGCATAAGGCTGTGGGCAACCCCGACGAACGCGGCCGTGGCGATATCCTGCTGTCGGCGCGGATGCGGGTCCATGCCGAAGATGCCGGGTTTCTCGTGCGCATCCGCAACGTCTCGGCGGGCGGGCTCATGGCCGAACTTCCCCATCCTTTGCCGCCAGACAGCGCCGTAGAAATCAAGCTCGACGGTCTGGGTTGGGTCGCGGGAAGAGTCGTCTGGCAGACGGAGGGCCGAAGCGGGATCGCGTTCGACCATCCGATCGACGTTGCGATCGTCCACGAGGCCAGCAACGCCATCCGCTAAGTTTCCGCCGCGTTTGCAGTGGCTTAGGCGAACTTAATTCCGCTTGTTCTTGGCGGGCTTAGGGCGTCCCGAAGCCGGATCGGCTCAACCCGTTTCTGCGAGCGAAGCGACGCAAACCACAGCGGCGTCCTCCAAGCTGGATTGCCGCGTCGCCGCGCTCCTCGCAATGACGAAACCGCCTGATGTCGTCCGCCCTAGATCGTGATGAAGTCACCTTTGCCCGGCATCGTCATTGCGAGCGGAGCGAAGCAATCCAGAGCGTCCTGACTGTGGGCCCTGGATTGCTTCGCTGCGCTCGCAATGACGGCTCGAAGCAATTTCAAATCGATCTGCTCTAGGAAGCGGGATCCGGGATGACGACGTTCGGCCAAGCGCGACCGGCCGCCACCGCCCGCACTGGCGCTGACCTACCGCCCGCCGGCCTCCAGCAACCGCCTCGGCGCGGTCAACTCCCAGCTTCGCGCAACCCGATCCTCGACCAGCGTCCAGTCCGCATCGTCTCCCAGCGTGACCACGACATCCCCAGCCGCCTCACGCACGCGCACCGCAGGCGCCGAGCTTTCGACGACCTGCGCGAATACCTTCCCGTCGACAAGGAAGTCCGCACCCTCGTTCGTCGGGCGCTCCACCACCTCGGGCAACAGCAGCGCGATCGCGCGCACGCGTTCCACGGCGCTCATGCGCGGACGAACTTCTTGAGCATTGCCGGATACAATCGATGCTCCTCCACCAAAACCCGCGCCGCCAGACTCTCCGGCGTCTCACCGGCCTGTATCTCTACCTCGGCACGGCTCAGCACCTCGCCGCCGTCGAGTTCCTCGGTCACGACATGCACCGAGCATCCGCCGACGGCATCGCCCGCCGCGATCGCGCGCGCATGGGTGTCGAGCCCCTTGTACTTGGGCAGTAACGACGGATGGATGTTGATGATCCGCCCGCGCCACCGCGCGACGAACGCGTCCGACAGCAAGCGCATATAGCCCGCCAGCGCGATCCATTCCGCGCCCGCATCGCGCAGCGCGCGATCGAGCGCGTCTTCATACGCGGCCTTGCCGATCCCCTTCGGAGACAAGGCGAACGTCTCGAGTTCCTGCTCGCGCGCCCATGCCAGCCCGGCCGCGTCGGGGCGATCGGAGGCGACGAGCACGATCTTATACGCCTCGCCCTGTTCGGCGGCGAGCGCCTGCATGTTCGACCCGCGGCCGGAGATCAATACGGCGACCGGGGCTGGCGCGGGCGTGCTCATTGGTGGTGAGTCGCCGTCCAGTCGCTACGCGCGCTCCACGTCTCGGTGCTGCCCGTCACGGTGCAGCCACGCGCGCCGGCTTCGATCCGCCCGATATTATGGACCGTCTCGCCCGCCTCGCGCAGCGTCGCTGCGACCGCATCGGCCTGATCGGCCGCGACCACCACGGCCATGCCGATCCCGCAGTTGAAGGTGCGTGCCATTTCCTCGGGCTCGATCGCCCCCTGCGCTTGCAGGAACGCCATCAGCCGCGGCTGCTCCCACGCATCGGCATCGACATGCGCATGGGTGTCGCGCGGCAGCACGCGCGGAATGTTCTCGAGCAGGCCGCCGCCCGTGATATGCGCCAACCCCTTGATCTTGTGCGCACGCAGCAGCGGCAGCAGGCTGGCGACATAGATGCGCGTCGGGGCCATCAGGATGTCGATCAGCAACCGGTCGGCATCGAACAACGCCGGGCGGTCGAGCTTCCAGCCCTTGTCCGTCGCCAGCCGCCGCACCAGCGAGAAGCCGTTCGAATGGACGCCCGACGACGCGAGGCCAAGGATCACGTCGCCCGCGCCGATCGTCGCGCCGGTCAGCACGTCGCCACGCTCGACCGCGCCCACGCAGAAGCCGGCGAGATCATAATCGCCGGCCGCATACATCCCCGGCATTTCGGCGGTCTCCCCGCCGATCAGCGCGCAGCCGGCGATCCGGCAGCCCTCGGCGATCGAGGCGACGACGCTCTCCGCGACAGCATTATCGAGCTGCCCGGTCGCGTAGTAATCGAGGAAGAACAACGGTTCGGCGCCCTGGACTACGAGATCGTTGGCGCACATCGCCACCAGGTCGATCCCGACCCCCGCATGGCGATCCCATTCGATCGCCAGCTTCAGCTTGGTGCCGACCCCGTCGTTCGCCGCCACCAGCAGCGGATCGGTGAAGCCGGCGGCCTTGAGATCGAAGAAGCCACCGAACCCGCCGAGGTCGGCGTCGGCACCGGGGCGGCGAGTGGCGCGGGCCAGCGGCGCGATCGCGCGGACCAGCGCATTGCCGGCCGCGATCGACACGCCGGCGCTCTCGTAGGTGTAGGCTTCGTTGCTCATATGGCCCGACTAGCCACATCGCGCTTGGATTTCCACGCCTGCTTCGCCAAAAGACGTTCCGATGCGTCATCGCCTTCCGATCGCCCTTGTATTGACTGCGCTTGCCGCTGCGCTGGGCACGCGTGGCGTGTTCGCGCAGATCGAGGGAGGTGACCGGGGCGTCGCCGCGGTGGACAGTTCCAACGACTTCGAGGTGGCGGGCGTCCGCGTCGACGTCTCCGGCCCCAATGCCGAAGCGGCGCGACTGGCCGGCTGGCGAGAGGCGCAGCGCAAGGCCTATGTCCTGTTGTCGCAGCGCATGGGGGCGGGGGGCGGATCGCTTCCGGACGGCACGCTCGACTCGATCGTATCGAGCATCGTGGTCGAAGACGAACAGATCGGCCCGACCCGCTATGTCGCGCGGCTGGGTGTGCTGTTCGATCGTGGGCGTACCGCGGGCTTGCTGGGCGTGTCGGCTGCGGTCGCCCGCTCGTCGCCGTTCCTCGTCGTGCCGGTGCAATGGTCGACGGGCGTCGGCACCGTCTTCGAACAGCGGACCTTGTGGCAGGAGGCGTGGGCACGCTTCCGCACCGGCAGCAGCGCGATCGACTATGTGCGCCCGACCGGCACCGGGCCCGACTCGCTGTTCCTCAACGTCGGACAGACCCAGCGTCCGGATCGCGCCTGGTGGCGCACGCTGGTCGACCAATATGGTGCCAGCGACGTGCTGATGCCGAGCGTTCAGTTGTTCCGGCAATGGCCCGGCGGACCGGTGGTCGGCGTGTTCGAGGCACGCTACGGCCCCGATCATCGCATGTTGCAGCGTTTTTCGCTGCGTGTCGGTTCGACGGCGGGCATCCCCGCGCTGTTCGACGCGGGCGTTAAGCGGCTCGACGACGTGTATCAGCGGGCGTTGCGCGAGGGCTATCTCGGGCTCGATCCGGGGCTCAACCCGATCATGCCGGTCGCGGAGACGCCACCGGAGGAAGTGTCGGATCTGCTCGCCGACGATCCGACCTTGGCCGCACCGACGCTCGCGCTGACGATCCAATATGACACGCCCGACGTCGTTGCGGTCAACGGCGCCGAGGCGGCGTTGCGCGGACTGCCGGGCGTCTCCAGTGCCGCGACGACCAGCCTGGCATTGGGTGGCGTCTCATCGATGAACGTCACTTATGCCGGCACGCCGGAGGCGTTGCGCGCCGCTCTGGAGGCGCGCGGCTGGCAGGTGATCGGCACTGGCACCACGTTGCGCATCCGCCGTGCTGCACCGGCGCCGACTCCCAGCCCGCGGGTCGGAGCCGCGACATGAACCAGTTCGCGCTGCCGCTGGGGTGGGCGGCGGAGGAGCAGGGCGAGTTTCTGGTAGTCGAGTCGAATGCCCGTGCCGTGCGGATGCTCGAACATTGGGCGACATGGCCGGTGCGCACCGCGGTGCTCGCGGGTCCGCCTAAGTCGGGCCGCTCGCTGCTCGGGCGGATTTTCGCCGCACGTTCCGGCGGGTCGGTGATCGACGATGCCGAGACGGTCGACGAGGAAACGCTCTTCCACGCCTGGAATCGCGCGCAGGAGGAGCGGCGGCCGCTGCTGCTGATCGCCACCGCCGTGCCGCCGACATGGTCGATCGCCTTGCCGGACCTCCGCTCCCGACTGGCCGCCAGCCCCGCTGCCACGATCGACGCGCCGGAGGAGGCGCTAATGGCGACGCTGTTCGAACGCGGCTTCGCGCGCCGCCATCTGGACGCGCGCGCCGATCTTATCGCGTGGCTCACCGCGCGCACCGAACGGAGTCACACCGCCGTCATCGAGACGATCGATAGGCTGGACCGGGCTGCGCTGGCGGGGCGCCGTCGGCTGACGATCCCGTTGGCGCGCGAAACACTCGACATCGACAAGACCGCAAGGAACCGGAGCGACCTTCCATCATGACACGGCCCGTGAGTATCGCGCGTAAGGATGCCGAAGCCGCGCTCGATCTGGACGACCCGTTCGTCGAGCGCGACGGCAATCGCTACTTCAACCGTGAGCAATCGTGGCTGGCCTTCAACCGTCGCGTACTGGAAGAAGCGTGCAACCCCGCGCATCCGCTGCTGGAACGCCTCCGCTTCCTCGCGATTTCCGGCGGAAACCTCGACGAATTCTTCATGGTCCGCGTCGCGGGTCTCAAGGGGCAGCAGCTTCAGGACGTCGAGGCGCGCTCGGCCGACGGTTTGACTCCCGGACAGCAACTCGCGGCGATCGTCGAGCAGGCCGATGCCCTGATGGCCAGCCAGCACGCGGTGTGGCGCGATATCCGCCGCGAGATGGACGAGGCCGGCATCTCGGTGCTGGCCAGCCGCTCGCTGGAACGGCTCGACGACGAGCAGCGCGCGTGGCTCGACACCTATTTCCAGGAGCAATTGCTCCCCGTCATCACCCCGCAGGCGCTCGATCCCGCGCATCCGTTCCCGTTCATGCCCAACAAGGGCATGGCAGTGATGTTCGATCTGGTGCGCCGTTCGGACTCCGAGCCGATCCGCGAACTGGTGATGTTGCCCGCGGCGATGCCGCGCTTCGTGCGCTTGCCCGGCAGCGAACGCGCTTCATACGTCGCGATTGAATCGGTCCTCAAGCGCTTCTCACATATGCTTTTTCCTGGCTATGACGTGCTGGGGGCGGCGGAATTCCGGGTGCTGCGCGACAGCGATATCGAGATTGAGGAAGAAGCGGAGGATCTGGTCCGCTACTTCGCCAACGCGATCAAGCGGCGCCGACGCGGACGCGTCATCCGGCTCGAGCTGGAGACGGGAATGCCCGACGGGCTCGCGCAGGCGCTCCGCGAGGAACTGGGCGGTGCCGACACGATCATCACGGAAACCGGATCGTTCCTCGGCATGGGCGACCTGTCGTTGCTGGCGGACGAAGATCGCCCCGACCTGAAGTTCGTCCCGTTCACGCCACGTTTTCCCGAACGAATTAGGGAGTTTGGCGGCGATTGCTTCGCAGCGATCCGAAGCAAGGACATCGTCGTCCATCACCCGTACGAGACGTTCGATGTCGTACTGGCCTTCCTCAAGCAGGCCGCGAACGACCCTGACGTCGTGGCGATCAAGCAGACCCTGTACCGCGCGGGCAAGCAGTCGGCCGTCATCAGCGCACTGATCGCCGCTGCGGAGGCGGGCAAGTCAGTGACCGCGGTGGTCGAACTCAAGGCGCGCTTCGACGAGGAGCAAAACCTGCAATGGGCCAGCGCGCTGGAGCGGGCAGGGGTGCAGGTCGTCTACGGCTTCATCGAGTGGAAGACCCACGCCAAGGTGGCGATGGTGGTGCGTCGCGAGAATGGTAAATTCCGCACCTACTGCCACTTCGGGACCGGAAACTATCACCCGATCACGGCGAAAATATATACTGATCTCAGTTTCTTCACCGCCGATCCTCGCATCGGACGTGATGCCGCGCGGATGTTCAATTACATCACGGGCTATGTCGAGCCGGCCGGCATGGAGATGGTCGTGCTCAGCCCGCGCGCGTTGCGTGAGCGCTTGCTGGCGCGGATCGACGCCGAGATCGAGCATGTGCGCGCCGGTCGTGCCGGATCGATCTGGGCAAAGATGAATTCGCTGGTCGATCCGATCATCATCGAAAAACTGTACGAGGCGAGCTGCGCCGGGGTGGAGATCGACCTGATAGTGCGCGGGATTTGCTGCCTGCGGCCGAAGGTGCCGGGCATGTCGGAGAACATCCGGGTGAAGTCGGTGGTCGGGCGCTTTCTCGAACACAGCCGCATCGCTGCGTTCGGCAATGGTGCGCCGCTGCCGAACGACGGCGCGGTGGTCTATATTTCCTCGGCAGACTGGATGCCGCGCAATTTCGACCGCCGGGTCGAATATCTGCTCCCGCTGGAAAACGAGACCGTCCACGATCAGGTGCTCGACCAAGTGATGGTCGCCAATCTGATCGACAATGAGCAGAGCTGGGAGCTGGAGGCGGACGGCAGCTATGTCCGCGATACGCCCGGCGAGAAGCCGTTCAACCTGCACCGCTATTTCATGGTCAATCCGTCGCTGTCCGGGCGCGGCGCGGCACTGGACGGCGACGAGGTGCCGGTGCTGTCGTTGAGGCGCAAGCGTTGAGGTGGCCGAAGCGCGGGGCGGAAGAAGTGGATGCCGTGACCGCCGCCGAACCGCGTACCGCAATCATCGACATCGGTTCGAACTCGATCCGGCTGGTCGTCTATCAAGGCCCGCCACGGCTGCCCGCGATCCTGTTCAATGAAAAGGTGCTGGCAGGGCTGGGCCGCAGCCTCGCCGAAAGCGGGTCGATCGATCAGCAGGCGATGGCGCTCGCGCAGACGGCGCTGCGACGCTTCGCCGCTTTGGCTCACGCCATGGACGTCACCACGCTGCGCACCGTTGCGACCGCTGCGGTCCGCGATGCAAGCAATGGCGCCGACCTCATCGCCGTTGCCGAGGCGGCCGGGCTTTCGGTCGAGATCCTGCCCGGCGAAAAGGAAGCAGAGGCAGCGGGTTACGGAGTGCTCTCGGGCATTCCCGGCGCCGACGGCATCGTCGGTGACCTGGGCGGAGGCAGCCTCGAGCTGGTGCGGGTGCGGCGCGGCGAGTTGCTGGGACGCGCGTCCTTCCCGCTCGGCGTGCTGCGTATTCCGGCGTTGCGCGACAAGGGGCGGCTCGACCGGCGGGTCAATGCGTTGCTGGAGGAAAGCGGCTGGCTCGGCGCGGGCAAGGGGCTACCCTTCTATCTGGTCGGCGGATCGTGGCGCGCGCTGGCGCGGCTCGATATGGAAGCGACCCGCTATCCGCTGCCGGTGATCCACCAATATGCGATGTCGGAGGAGACGGTCACCCGCCTGCGCCGCACGCTCGCGCACGTCGGCAAAGCGCGCCTGAAGAACGTGCCCGGCCTGTCCTCAGGCCGTATCCCGACGCTCGCCGACGCCGCGGCGCTGCTCTCGGCGATGCTGAAGCACCTGCGCAGCAGCGGTACGATCGTCTCGGCCTATGGCCTGCGCGAGGGACTGCTCTACGAACGGCTTTCGCCGGCACAGCGCGCTGCCGATCCACTGATCGTCGCCGCGCGTGACGAGGGACGGCGCAGCGGACGGTTTCCCGAACATGGCGATTTGCTCGACCGCTGGATCGCGCCGCTGTTCGGTGACGATCGGCGGGCCGACGCGCGCTTGCGGATCGCCGCCTGTCATCTCGCCGATGTCGGCTGGCGCGCCAATCCCGATTTCCGTGCCGAACGTGGTGTCGAGATCGCGCTGCACGGCAATTGGGTAGGGATCGACGCGCGCGGACGCGCGATGCTGGCGCAGGCATTGTGGACCGCCCTCGGCGGGGCGACCGACAGTCCTGCGCCGCTGGTCGCGCTCGCGGGCGAGCCGGCGTTGCGCCGTGCGGTGCAATGGGGGCTCGCGATCCGGCTCGGCCAACGTCTCAGCGGCGGATTGGCGGCACCGCTGACGCGGGCGGCGATCAGCGTCGAGGACGGCGTCCTGCGGCTCCAGCCGGGGGACGCGGCGCTCTACGGCGAAACCGTCCAGAAGCGCCATCGCGCGCTCGCAGCGATGATGGGGATGCAGCCGGCAATGGCGTAAGGCCCGTCCGCAAAGGGGGCGATGGCATTCGAACATGACCGATCGCTCATCTTCCGGATAGACGATCGCGAAGGCACGCCGGGCAGAAGCGCCGTATGAGCGAGCCGCTTCCTTCCGATCAGCTGCTGCACGAGCCTGGTGGACGTTCGCGCTCGGCGCTCGACGAACGGGTGTGTCGGCTGATCTGCCCGATGGCCGCGGCGATGGTCGGCGTGTGCCTGACCGGGATCGGACTGCTGCATGTCGGGATCGCCTGGGGCAAGCGCGCGAGCTTCGCCGACGATCTGCTCGCGATCGACTCGCTCATCTTCCTGATCGCGATGCTGGCCTCCTATCTTGCGGTACGCACGCCGGACCCGCGGCGGCATGCGTGGCTCCACCGGCTGGAGCAGGTCGCCGACGCGAGCTTCATCCTCGCGATGCTGCTGCTCACTGCCGCCTGCTTCGTCATCACCTATGCCGTGAGTGCCTGACCATGCCGATGCCGCCCCGCAACTGGTTGGCGATCGTGGCGGGTGCGGCCGCCGCGATGGCGCTGCTCGTCGTCGGGGGGATCGGGTATCTCGGCTATTACGGCGGCCCCATTCTCCGCGACTTCCCCGCGACGGCACCGACGCCCGCGACGGAGCGGGACATGCGCGTCCTGTTCCTCTCGGGAGACATGGGCATCAATGCCGGAATGGGCCCGCGCTTGATCGCGGCGTTGAACGCCGCCGGGTTACCCGTTCTGGCGTTCAATTCACTGACCGCCTTCGGCACCCGCCGCACCCCGGACGAGGCCGCGGCGATCGTCGCAGATGCGGTGCAGCGTGCCGAGCGGATGCCGGGAACGTCGCGGGTCGTGCTGATCGGGCAATCGTTCGGCGCGGATATGCTGCAATATGCCAGCGCGAGATTGCCTCGACCGTTGCGGCCGAAGGTGACGCAAGTGGTCTTGCTCGTCCCCGGTAACACGTTGCTCTTCAAGGCCAGTCCCGGCGGCATCCTCGACGCGGCCCCCGACGCGGCTGCCTTGCCGAGCGCCCGCCGGATCGACTGGACCAACTTGACCTGCATTCAGGGCAGGGAGGAAAGCGTCAGCCTGTGCCCGCTGTTGCACGGCGCCAACGTGCGGCGCATCGCGCTGCCGGGCGGGCATTTCATGAACTATGACGTGCCGCTGATCGCGCGGACACTGCGCGCCGTGATGGCAAACGGTCGCTGAGCCGTCATCTTCATTACAGATAATTCAGTCGTCGTCGACGTGCCGGCAATCAATAGCGGCCTAAGGTCGGCAGATCACAGGGGATCACATATGTTCGCTTCTCGCTTCGCCGCGGCTGTCGCCGTCTTGCTGACGGTCGCCGCCGGCCCCGCCGGGGCGCAACCGCAAAATGCCGCGCCGCCGCCGACGATCTACGGGACGTGGATGAACCCCTACAAGAGCGTCGCGGTGCGCACCGGTCCGTGTGGCGAACGGCTGTGCGGTTGGATCGTGTGGGCGAATGAAGAAGCGCAGACCGACGCGCGCGACGGCGGCACGCCGAAGCTGATCGGCACCGCGCTGCTGGAAAATTACCGCGCGGAGAAGCCGGGAAGCTGGTCGGGCACCGTGTTCGTCCCCGACATGAACCGCCGCTTCTATTCGATCATCCAGCAAGTCGGGCCGGATCAGATGAAGGTGAAGGGCTGCATCCTCGGCGGGCTGCTCTGCAAGTCGCAGCTGTGGCACCGCATTGCGGACGTTCCCCATGCTTGAGGTTCGGCGGTGGCTGGCGCGACATCGCACCGCGTTGTCGCTGGTCATGGTGCTGGTGCTGATCGGGCTTGGGTTCGCCGCGATGCAGCAGCTCACCCGCGAACTGCATTTCTCGCATATCCGCGCCGCGCTTCACGCGTTGACGCCGTGGCAGATCGCCGCATCCTTGATCTTCACCGCGCTCAGCTATCTGACGTTGACGGGCTATGACGTGCTGGCGTTGCGGATCATCGGGCGGCCGCTGCCGTCGCGGGTCGCGGCGCTTGCGTCATTCACCAGCTACACGCTCAGCCACAATCTCGGGCTCTCGCTGCTGACCGGCGGGTCGGCACGCTACCGCATCTACACCGCCGCCGGGCTCGACGGGCCCGATGTTGCGCGGGTGATCGGGATCGCGAGCGCGACCTTCTGGAGCGGGGTAGTCACGGTCGCTTCGATCGCGCTGCTGGCCCGCAACGGCCCGATCGACCTGGCCGGGATCACCATTCCCGCAGGCGTGTCGCATGGGATCGCCGCGACGGTGCTGGTGCTGATCGCCGCGGTCGTCATGCTGTGCGGCAATGCGAACGGCCCGCTGCGCATCTGGCGATTGAGCGTACCTTTGCCGAGCTTCGGTCAGGCGCTGGCGCAGATCGGCCTCGCGGTGCTCGACACCGGGACCGCCGCGGCAGCGCTGTTCGTGCTCGTCCACGGCGCCGAGCCGTCGCTGCTGCCCGCGTTCATCCTCGCTTATGCGCTCGGGATCGTCGCGGCAGTGCTCGCGCATGTCCCCGGCGGGATCGGCGTGTTCGAGGCGGTGGTGCTCGCGGTGCTGCCGGGCGACCGCTCGATCGCGTTTGCGGCGCTAATCGCCTATCGCGTCATCTATTACCTGCTGCCGCTCGCCGTCGCGGTCGCGATCCTCGCATGGCGCGAAGGGTTGCGGCGGCGACACCTGCTCAATCACCCGCTGTCGTCGCGATTGTTGCGCGACGGGCGTGCGGTCGCCAACGGCATCGCGCCGCTCGCGCTGTCGGCCGCGACCTTCATGGGCGGCGCGATGCTGCTGCTGTCCGGGTCGCTGCCGTCGCTCCATGCGCGGATGGGCGCGCTCGCGTCGATCGTGCCGCTGCCGTTCATCGAGGCGAGCCACATCGCCGGCAGCCTGGTCGGCACGGGGTTGCTGCTGCTTGCGCCCGGGCTTTATCGCCGGCTGGATGGCGCGTTCGTCGCGACGCGCGCGCTGCTGCTCGCCGGGGCGGCCTTCTCGCTCGCCAAGGGCATCGATTACGAGGAGGCGATCGCGTGCCTCACACTCGCTGCGATGCTGCAATGGACGCGCGGCGCTTTCTACCGGCGGACCGCGTTGACCCAGATCCGCTGGTCGGCGGGCTGGCTGTCGGCGGTGCTGGTCGTGCTCGCGGCGGCGGTGTGGATCGGGCTGTTCGCCTATCGCCGCGTTCCATACGAGGATGATCTCTGGTGGCGGTTCGCGTTGAAGGGGGATGCGCCGCGCTTCCTGCGCGGTACGCTCGCGGCGACGGTGGCGCTGTTCGCAGCATTGGTGTGGCGGTGGATGTCGCCGCCGAAGGCACCCGAACCGCGCGCGTTCGAACCGGAGGCGCTCAGCCGGGCGCTGGCGCTCGCCGATCGCACCGACGCGATGCTCGCGATGATTGACGACAAGCGACTGCTGTTCTCCGAATCCGGCGCGGCGATGCTGATGTATCAGGTGCGCGGCGCGAGCTGGATCGTCATGGGCGACCCGGTCGGATCGCGCGACGACTGGCCCGAACTGCTGTGGCGGATCCGCGACAAGGCCGATCAGGCGCAGGGCCGGTTGATGCTGTACCAGGTCACTGGCCCGGTGCTCGAACTCGCGATCGGCATGGGGCTCCACGTCATCAAATATGGCGAGGAGGCGATCATCGACCTGCCCGATTTCACGCTGGAGACGCCGCGGCTACGCTCGGTGCGCAAGGCGGAGCGCGCGGCGGCGCGGCGCGGGCTGTGTTTCCGGATCGTGCCCGCAGCCGCAGTGCCGGTGGTGCTGGACGAGCTGGCGGAAATTTCGAACGAATGGATGGCGTCGAAGGGTCATGCCGAAAAGAGCTTCAGTCTCGGCCATTTCAGCCGCGAGTATATGCAGCGCTTCGACGTCGCGCTGGTGATGGACGGCGAACGCATCGCCGCCTTCGCCAACCTCTGGCTGACCGAGAATCATGCCGAGGCGTCGGTCGATCTCATGCGGCATCGCGACGATGCACCGCATGGCACGATGGACTTCCTCTTCGTCAATATCCTGCAATGGGCGAAGGATCGCGGCTACCAGCGCTTCTCGCTGGGTATCGCGCCATTGTCGGGGATTTCGGGGCGGCGGCTGGCACCCGCCTGGGCGCGCGCGGCATCCCTGGTCTTCCATCACGGAGAGCGCTTCTACGGCTTCCGCGGCCTGCGTAGCTACAAGGAGAAATTCGCGCCGCGGTGGGAGCCGCGATATATTGCGGGTCCGAAGGGGATCGCGATGATCCGCACGTTGCGCGATCTGTCGCGGCTGATCGGGCACGCACCCGCCGGGTCGTGATCGACCGCGGCGAGCGCGTTACCCGGCAGGTCAGCCCTTGGGCGCGGTCAGATGCGCGCTCAGGAACTTGTTCATCTCGAACATGCTGGCCGACTTCTTGCCGAAGATCTTCTCCAGCTTGTCGTCGGCGTTGATCTGCCGGCGATCCTTGGCGTCCTGCAGGTCGTGCTTCTTGATGTACTCCCACACCTTGCTGACGACCTCGCTACGCGGCAGGTCGTTCTTGCCGACGATCTCGGCGAGATCGGCCGAGGGAGTAACCGGGGCGGTGATGCCGCCGCGCGCGCCGCCAGCGGGCTTGCCGGTCGCCTTGACCTTCTTTTCCGCAGCCTTGGTTTCGTCCTTGCCGCGCTTTTCCGCCGACTTTGCCATGATTAGCTCCCTTCCTGATCTGCTCTTGGATGGCGCAACACCCGGGTGAGGCGCAAGTTCATCCTAACGACGTCTTATCAGCGGTTTTATGCGCGTACACAAGGAAGCACGAGACGGAAGGTCGCAGGCGTCGCTCGGGCCAGCGTGCGACGGCCTCCGTGCGCATGGGCTAGTTAACCTGCGAGGCCCAGGCCGATGCTGGTGCCGTCGGACCTTCCCGGTGTGGAACAGGCGGAAAATGCGCGGTGCTCGCGGGACGTGCAGTCTGCGCTGGCTGCATGCGACGGGTCGCCTGACCGATGATGCTTACTGAACGCTCAGTTCGGCCCAGATCGGCAGGTGATCGGAGGCGACACGAGCGGCGGCGGACTGATGCACGCCGCACGCGTCGATTTGCCATTGTGGAGAGACCATGATCCGGTCGAGTCGCGCGATCGGGCGTCGCGCGTGGAAGCTCGGTCCGGTTTCAGCGAAGCGGAAGCAGGTACCGAAATCCCGCAGACAACCTGCGGAGCGGCTCCACTCGTTCAGGTCACCCATCATCACGGTCGGCGTTGACCCGGTGTCCGCGCCGATATGCGCGAGGATCGCGGCCGCCTGCTTCCGACGCCATAGGCCCGACAAATCGAGATGCATCCCGACGATCCTGACGGTCGCCTCACCGATCGCAACTTCCGCCATCACCGCGCCACGCGGTTCCAGCGCGGGTAGATGCAATTGCGCGCAATCGATGATCCGGGCGGACTTGCGCACCAATATCGCATTGCCGTGCCAGCCCATGCTCGTCGCGCGCATCCCGAGACCGACCGATTGCCAGTCGCTATGCTCCTCCAGCAGATGTTGCGTCAGGACAGCGGACCGCTGCCCGAACCGGCGATCCGCCTCCTGTAGCGCGACGAGATCGGCGTCCACCTCGCGGAGCACTTGTAGTACCCGTTCCGGGCTGCGGCGGCGATCGGTGCCGATCGCCTTGCGGATGTTGTAGCTGGCGACTTTGATTTTCATTGTCCGGCGCAACGACTGAGCGGCGTGCGGGTTGCAGCGTGCCCATTTGCCGCCAGCAAAAGCGGTGGACGCTTCGCCACCGACAAAGCAAACATCACCATAATTGGTCGCCTTGATACGAATCGCGGTGAGGGGGCATTCGCAAATGGTCGCTGCCAGCAGAAACATCTTTGTGGCCACGTTGCGTGCCTGGTGGATCGCGATCGTCAATGCGATTGCTTCGGCATTGCCGGATGACCCGCTAACGTCGCGTTTTCGCGCCTATCTTTATTACGGCTTGTCGTTCCGGTGCGGCATCGGGCCTACGATCAAAGGCGGATGCCGGATCAATGGCTTCGGATTGCGGATCGGCCATCGCGTCTTCATCAATCGCGATTGCTACTTCGATCTGACCGCACCAATCCTGATCGGTGACAATGTGGTGATCGGCCACTACTCGCGGTTCGTCACCGCCGACCACGAGATCGGCGATCGGCATCGTCGTGCAGGGGCGGTGAGAGGCGCGCCGATCGTCGTCGAAGAGGGTGTCTGGATCGGAGGCTGCTGCACCATCCTCGCCGGGGTGACGATCGGGCGCGGCAGCGTCGTCGCCGCAGGAGCGCTCGTGCGAAAGGATGTCGCCCCGAACACCAAGGTCGGCGGCGTCCCGGCACGAGTGATCGGTACGTTGGCCTGAGTCGCTAACGACAAGGAGGAGGTTGCGATGACGGTGGTGCCGGTTGCAGGAATCGAACCCGCGACCTTCGGTTTACAAAACCGCTGCTCTACCAGCTGAGCTAAACCGGCCCGTCGTCACGCCGCACTCCATGCGTCAGCGAACGCCGAACGTCCAGCCCTCCGTCGCGGTGACCTCGTCGGACATGAGGTCCGGCTGCCATAACCCGGCGTCGTTGACGGCACGGCGGAGCCAGGCGGCGGTCATTACCGCATCGGTCGCGTGATCGGTGTAGGCGGCGAGCGGCGCGTGTGGGGCGCTGCCGAGTGCGGCCAGCGCATGATCGAGCGAGGCGGCATCGCGCACTTTGCTGAGCCCGCGCCGCATTCCGGTCGCGCGCGCCGCGATCGCCGTGTAGATTTCGACGACCAGCGCGCCGCGGTCCGGCAAGGCGTCGAACGGCCATACCGGTATGCGGCCCGCCAGCCGGTGCAGCAGCCGCATCCCGGCGAAGCTCGCCTTGGCGACCTGCGCCGCGCCGACCGCGTCATAGACCGTCGACGGCTTGGTCGTGCCGTCGCCGCGCTGTTCGCAGACGCGCCAATGCAGGAAGTCGCGCTTCACGCCGTCCGCCGCGCCCAGGTAGAAATGCCGGCCGCGGCGCGCTTCCAGAAACGTCGCCGCGCCGAGGTCGACATCGGCGGCATGTGCATCGACATAGGCCCACAGCGCCTTCGCGTCGGCCGTCTCGGTCTCGCCGGGCAGATGCGCGCCACGGGCGACGAACGGGGCGGAGAAGCTGAAGTCGAACCCGATCAGCATCGGTGCGTCGCGCCGTTCCACCAGCCATTCGAGCACCGCCGTGCGCGACCAGGCGACGGCGTTCTCCGGCGGTGCGATCAGCACCGGCGCGTCGCTGCCGCTATCGCAACAAGCGACCGCAATCCCGCGGTGCCGCGTGCCGCGCGCGCCCGACCAGTCGATCGCCGCGAAGCGCGTGAACCGCTCCGGAGCAGGAAGACGCCGCCGACCGGCTGCGCTCACGGCGCGGCGATGACGTCGGCGGTGAAGCGCGCCACGTCGAAACGCGCGCTGCCCGGATCCTCCCCGCGCCGCACGACGACGAGCCGGTGCGACGGCACCACCATCACATATTGCCCGCGGTTGCCTTGCGCCGAATAACTGCCCGTCGGCAGCCCCTGCGCCGGGCCGAACAGCCAGATCGATGCGCCATAGCCTTCGCTACGATCGGGCTGCGGCCCGACGGGGGTCGTCATATAGCGCATCCACCCGGCGGGAAGGATGCGGCGGCCCTGCCAGACGCCGTCCTGCAACCAGAATTGCCCGAGCCGGGCGAGATCGCGCGCCGTCGTCCACATGTCGCTGGAGGCGATGAAATTGTCCTGCCAATCGCTCTGCGCGACGGTGTGACGCATGCCGAGCGTCGCGAAGAGCCGGTTCGGTAACGCCCGGTAACGCGCCTCGCCGAGCGTCGCGCGCAGCGAGCGCGCGGCGAGCAGGATGTCGTTGTTGGCGTAGCGGAACCGCTCGCCCGGCCGTGACGACAACGGCCATGCCGTCACCTGCTCGGTGACGGTGGTGCCGCCGAAGTAGATCGCGTCGGTGCGATTGCCCGCGGTGTCGCTGTGCAGACCCGACGACATGCGCAGCAGATTGTCGAGCGTGATCTCGTGCGCGAGGATCGACGCCGAAGCGGCTGCGCCATTCCGGAATGTCGGCCGCACGACGCGGATCGACGCCGCTCATCCCGACCAATGTCCCGGTGACGCTCTTGGCGACCGACCAGGTACGGTTCGCGACGAACGGGCCGAAGCCATCGCGATAACGCTCCGCCACCACGCGCCCGTCGCGGAGCACCACCACCCCCAATGTGTCGCTGCCGCGACCATAGCCACCGTCGAAGGCGCGCTCGACGACTTTCGCCAGCGCTTCCAAGGGGCGCGGGGCTATCCCGGCGTCTCCCATCGGCCATGCGCGTGGATCGGCACCCGCGAGGAGCGGCGGGCTCGTGCGCAGCCCCGGCGCAGGCGCCGCGCCGATCGGCGCGAGCGTGCAGCCCTTGCCGGCCGACCAGCTCGCGCGGCGCGGCGGCAATTGGCGATCGAAGGAGACGCTGACCGTTCCGGCGCGACGATCGACCTGCGCGGCGAGCGCCGGGACGATCTCGTCATATTCGGGGTAGATGCCCTTCAGCTCGGTGGCTTCGATCTGTCGCTCGCTGCGCCCGGCGTTGAAGATACCGCCGCACAGGAATGCGGCCTTGTAGCCGGCCGCGACCGCGCGGACCCAATTGCCGCGATCGTCGGCGCGCACCGACTGTGGGGATTGCGCAAGCGACGCGGAAGACAGCAGGATCAGGGCGGGGACGGTGAGGGCGAAGCGCATGAGCGCGTCATCCCATCCCGCGCTGCCCGCCGCAACGAGTATCGACGATGCCGCCCCACCAACAGGCGACGCGGCATGGGCGTCAGCTTGCCGGGGCCGCGACGCGCCCCGTCCGCTCGAGCTTGCCCCAGCCGACCACCAGCCCGCGCACCGCCGAGGAGATCGCGCGCAGCACGACGCCGTACATGATCTGGCGATACACCAGCCGTTGCGCGATCAGCAGCAGCGCCGGATAGCGTTCCTTGCGCCCGTCGAGACGGTACGCGACCCAGCCGCACAATACCTCGACCGCGGTGAACGCCAGCCAATAGAGACCCATCTTGCTGACGTCGCCGCTGGTCTGCGCCCAACCGTGCTGATGCACGCGCAGCGCGGTGCCGACGATCGACAGCACCAGCGTGAAGTCGATCAACGGCGAGATCGCAGCGAACAGGATCTGGAACAACCACGCCTGCGGCAGCCCGACCAGTGCCAGCCCCGACGGCTTCCGGGTGCGCAGGATCGCGCGATGCTTCCACAGGCATTGCAGCGTCCCGAACGCCCAGCGGTAGCGTTGCTTGGCGAGCGCACGAAAGGTCTCGGGCGCTTCGGTCCACGCCACCGCGCGCGGATCGTAGGTCACCCGCCAGCCGGCGCGCTGGATCGCGATCGTCAGATCCTGATCCTCGGCCAGCGTGTCCTCGGGATAGCCGCCAACCGCATCCAGCGCCGCGCGCCGCCAGGCGCCGACCGCGCCCGGCACCACGGTCATCGCATCGAACCCGGCGAGCGCACGGCGTTCGAGGTTCTGCGCGGTGATATATTCGATCGCCTGCCAGCAGGTGACGAGGTTCACGCGATTGCCGACGCGCGCATCGCCCGCGACTGCGCCGATCCGCGGATTCGCGAACCAGCGGACGAGGCGGGTGATCGTCTCCGCCTCGAACTGCGTATCCGCGTCGAGCGCGATGACGACCTCGCCGGTCGCCTGCAGCAAGGCGCGGTTGAGCGCCGCTGCCTTGCCGCCGTTCTGCAGCGTCAGCAACGTGACGCGCGGATCGTTCGCGAATGCCTCGGCCACTGCCGCGCTGGTGCCGTCGCGCGAACCGTCGTCGGCGACGATCACCTGCAAATCGGGATAGTCGCTGGAAAGCACGCGCGCGACCGAGCTGGCGATCACCCGTTCTTCGTTATACGCGGGGATGATCACCGACACGGTCGGATGGAAGACCGGCGGCTCGGCACGCCGCCGCCGACTCTGCACCCACGCGAGTGCCGCCATCAACACCGCGCGCGCCATGCCCAGCCCGATCGCCAGGTACGACAGCCAGCCGATCAGCGCGACGATCCCGGCGAGCACCACGAACATCGCGACGTCGGCGCGTACCGCCAGCAGATCGCGCCCTTCGACCTTCGGCATCGCCTGCGCCTGGTTGAGCCCCGCCAGTTGCGAGACGGTGACGAAGCGATAGCCTTCGCCCTTCAGCGTCGCGATGATCCGCGGCAGCGCCGCAACCGTCTCCGATCGATCGCCGCCGCCATCATGGAGCAGGACGATGTTGCCCGAGTTGGTCGGGGTGGCGTTGTGCACCTGATCGAGCACCCCCTCGACGACTGCGTCGGTGCCGGGGCGTGCCCAGTCGTCCGGATCGACGTGCAACCCGGTGACCGTATAGCCCATGTTCTGTGCGATCAGCGCCGGCCCGAGTTCGTCGGTCGTGGTCGGCTCCGCGTCACCGAAGTACGGCGCACGGAACAGCGTCATCCGCCGGCCGGTATAGGCTTCGACCAGCCGCTGCGTCGTGTTGATCTCGAGTTGTGCCTGACCATCGGACACCGCCGCAAGGTTAGGGTGGCTATAGGTGTGATTGCCGATCTCGCCCCCGTCCGCGATGATGCGATTGAGCAGCCCCGGCTCCTGAAGCGCGTTCTGCCCGATCACGAAGAAGGTGCCGGGAATGCCCGCTTGCTCCAGCTCCGTCAGGATCTTCGGCGTCCACTTCGGGTCCGGGCCGTCATCGAAAGTGAGCGCGAGCAGCTTGGGGTTCTGCGCACCGGTCCGGCGGACCACGAACGGCGTCGGCAATGCCGCATAATGTTCGTCGGTGATGATCCCGTTGCGGTCATGCGTCACCTGCCGGACGCCCGGCGTCGGCGTGGCGGTGATCCGCAGGATCTCGCCGCTGCCTTCGACGTCCGCGTTCAGCAGCGCGCGGGGCGCGGAGAGATCGGGCTTGCCGCCGGTGCGCCATGCGCTCAGGTCGGACCAGAAGCCGGGGTCCTCGCTGCCCAGCCGCCACAAGGCGACGTCGTCGATTCCGAGGCGCTTGAGCGCGACCAGTTCGTTCCAGCTCGTCGCCGCATCGAGCATCCAGACGGTGTGGCGCTCGCCGTCATCGTCATAGGCGAAACCGGCGTTGCCGGCGTTGCGATCGAAGGTGACCGGGGCCTGGCTGTCGTGCGCGGCGAGCCACGCATCCTCGATCGACAAAGCGTCGGTTTCGTCACCGTGCCAATCATAGCCATAGCTGCCCAGCGCGACGACCAGCTTGTCGCGGCCGACCGTGCGGATCGCCTTGGCGACCTGATCGACGAACCATGCCTGGCCGGCGATCGGGCCGGAGCTGCCGCCCTCCCAATGCTGGTCATAGGCCATGAAGATCAACCGGTCGGACACCCGCGCCAAGGCGGCGAGCGGCCAGGCATCGTCCTCCGCAGGAACGGTGACCGCGAGTTGGGCGCCCTTCGGCATCGCCGCGCGGACGAGGCGCAGGAAGCGCTGGTAATCGCCCATCGACGAGGCGGGCAGCGTCTCGAAGTCCATGACCAGCCCGGCGCGATGCGTCATCGTGACGTAGCGGCCCAGCTTTTGCGCGAAGTCGCCCGCCGCCCGCGGATCGTGCAGCAGTGCCGCCGCTCCGGCGCCGTCCCAATCGCTGTTGCCGAAATTCTGGACCATCGGCAGCACCTTCGGCGCGTGCTTCATCGCCGCGATCATGCGATCGAAGGCGGGATCGCGCTCCAGCTGCACCTTGTGCGACGGGCCGAACACGCTGATCGTCGCCGGCACCACCCAGTCGAGGCTTGCGCTGTGACGCCGCAGCGACGCGATGCTCGCGTCGTCGCCGGGGACGTAGAAGCCGATCGACAGCGGAGAATGCGGATCGGCAACCGCGGGACGGTGCGGCAGCCATCCGGCGATCCCGCGCCCTAGCGACTTTTCGACCCGCAATGCGGCGGCGCGCGGCTGGGGCAGCGGCAAGGCGAGATCGCGCCCGCGCGGTACGCGGATCAGCGTCAGCGCGAAGATCGCGGAGCTGAGGACGATCACGGCCAGCAGCGCCGCCAGCACGCGCTTCGACATGCGGCTGCGTCGACCGGTGGGATCGAAGAAGATTGGCTGGGTCATGGCTTAGCAGCCGGTCCGGGTCGCTGCGGCGACGGTCATCACGATCACGAATCAACTCCCGACGGACCACGCGCCCGAACGATGACGCTATAGATCGCGATCAATGGAGATTGCGTGATGACCAGATTACGTTTCGGTCATCCGCGATCATGACCGATCGGTCATGATCGGCTCATCTTGCGTCGAGTCACAAGCGTTTAGGCACTTGGCTCGGAGGTTCCTGCCATGTCGACCATGCCCCCCGGCATCAGCGTGCTCGCGACGGTTACTCGATCGGCGTCGATCCGGACGTGCGCGCGATCGGGTTGCTGGCGCTGGCGGTGATTATCGCCGCGCTGATCGGCGGGCTGTTCTGGTCGCGTTCGCTTGACCTGCATGGCGCGAGTCTTCGCGGCAGCGAGCAGATCGGCGCGACGCTGGCGCCGCTCGGTGGCGCGGCGGTGGTGGTGGACAGCGTCCGCGCGAGCGGCGCAGCGCAGCGCGGCGGGCTGCTGGTCGGCGACGTGATCGAGGCGGTCGACGGCACCCCGATCCCCGATGTCGAGTCTGCGGATCACGCTTTCCTCGGCCAAAGCCTCGACATTCGTGTCCGTCGCGGCAAGAGAGAGCTCGACCTGCATTTGGGCGCAGGCGGGGAGACGGGCGTGGCCAACAAGGTCCTGCTGATCGAGGATGACGACGCAACCGCCGACTTCGTCGCGCGCGGGCTGACCGAAGAGGGATTTGTGGTCGATCGCGCCGCGAACGGCCGCGACGGGCTCTTCCATGCCACCGACGGCAGCTACGATTGCATCGTGCTCGATCGGATGCTTCCCGGGATCGACGGCATGGGCGTGCTGGCGGCGGTACGCGCGGCCGGGATCGAGACGCCGGTGATCGTGCTGTCGGCGCTCGGTGCGGCCGATGATCGTATCCACGGATTGACGCACGGCGCCGACGATTACCTGACGAAACCGTTCGCGTTCGTGGAACTGCTGGCACGGATCAGGCTGTTAATTCGGCGCGGCGGTGCCACCAAGGCGGTCGAGACCGTCCTGCGTTGCGGCGATCTGGAAATGGATCTGCTCGCCCGGCGCACCAAGCGCGCCGGAAAGGCGATCGATCTGCAACCGCGCGAGTTCCGGCTGCTCGAATTCATGCTCCGCCACGTCGATCAGGTCGTGACGCGCACGATGCTGCTGGAGGGCGTGTGGGACTATCATTTCGACCCGGGCACCAATGTGATCGACGTGCATCTCAGCAGGTTACGCAAGAAGGTCGATGAGGGCTTCGATCGCCCGCTGCTGCATACGGTGCGTGGGGCAGGGTATCGGCTCGGGCTCGATCCCTAGGTGTTGCGGTCGGCCACCTTCCGGTTCGCGGCGCTGGTCTTCCTCCTGCAACTGGTCAGTGCAGCCGCGCTGATCGTCACGATCGGCATCGCGGTTCGCCGGCAATTACAGACGGATGCGCAACGCACGGTCGCGGTCCTGCGCGAC